>NZ_JBITPH010000071.1:0-1912 GCF_050467685.1 Paenibacillus sp. NRS-1782 | reverse complement strand
TGGTTTGGTATCAAAATATAATGTTTCCTGTTTGCACCATCTGTTTCCTGTTCGTTTTCTGTTTTGAGTACAATTGGAAACGGAAAAATAGTTTGTTTACATAGAGAATTATGAGTTTGTTTCCATGTTTCCTGTTTTTTTAACTCTTGAGAGAAATACATATAATAATATTTGATCGAATATTATGTGCTGGTGAGGAGTGTATATATGATAAGGAGTGCTCAAAACTGGAAACATGGAAACAGCTTTTAAAAATCCGCTATTATATTGGAGAAATTGAAGCGAAGACAGGAATTTGGTGTTATAAAATTGGAAACAAACGGATGGAGAATAGGAAACATGTTTGTAGATGAATTTATAGAATGGGCTTGTCAGCCCGTAGGGAGGCTATGATGGGATTGAATATATTTGTTCAGCCATGAATTTTAGAGTAAAGGGATGATTGGAGTTGCGAAAGTGAACTTAATAAGCCGCAATGGGGTTGGGTGTGGGAGGGGAAACGGCGGCAGCAAATATTTGTCCGAAGTGCAGCTCAAGCGAAACGAAGGAAAATATTTGGAGAGTTTCCCCTATCCCACAAATAGATTATTTATACATTCAGCAGAATTCATACACGTAATCAATTTATATTAATAACTGGCTAGGAATATCGTTTTAAAATTTTCGATTAACATATACAAATTAATCTTGCTGAATGTAGGCTAATATTTTCAAAATTTTAAAGTTGCATAAAAGCATTTGTACTTAGTTACTAGAGAGGAATGATAAGACCATTTTACTGATCGCCAGAAATGGCCGTCAAAGTACGGAAACCGGACAATACCGGAAAATGGGCAGTTAAACCATAATAAGCTGGCTTTTGCTCACTTTCTTGATATCACTTGTCCCAAACGATCCTTTCACCCAATTTGTCCTCATCCCCAGATTTCATGACATCCCAACATGTATCACAAAAGGATGCGCCCATCGTTGTATGCTCCGGGTTCGGGTTAGGGTCATTGCAAAGCATACATATTCCTGATATTGGGCTTTTCTTCATGAACATCACCCCCAACAAAAAAAGCGAGCCTCATTGGCCCGCTTTCCCAGCAATTATATTTAAAAATTCGTATTAGTACTAGTCCGAACTCCAAGTTTTCCAGACATGGAACCAGAACCACTACTTAAACTAACATAAAATTTCCCTACAGTCCATGGCTTGCTTGAATTTAATATTTCATCGAATGTTTTACCAGGTTTTACTGTTCCACTGTACTTTTCCGCACCAGATGCACTTCCCTGATTCACAGTAAAAGTTATAGTAGTGTTCCCTGTGTTTCTCAAGTACAACCTTACATATCCATACCCTGATTTAACGTCAAAATCAGCAGAATCATTAAATCCAGCTACTGGACGATCGACAATTTGTCCATCAGTAGCTTGTGGAGTAATAACATGATCCCCCGGTTTTGGTGTATTCACATCGGTCGATGTGTTTGCAGATTGGGAAACTGCTGCTGAATCAGTTGTAGCTGGTGTAACTTCCGTAGTGGCTGCTGCAGAAGCAGTTAATGGAATTGCAACAGCTAAAGACAAAACAGATAATAATGAAGCTTTTTTAATGTTTTTCATACTCATAAGCCCACTTTCTTTGATTTTTTTAACCTGTGTACTTTATCAATCAACCAGTATGTATAGAAGCTATTAGAGCATTCATGATCAATAAAGTTTTTTACAGGTAGTTATATACATTTACATTATAAGTCTTTTATTGTAATTGTTCAACAAAAAAATTGGACAATGATTCCATTATCCTAATATGGAACGCTTCGGAATTAAACCGCGCAAGGGTTCCACACAGGCTGTTCATGTTTCCGTTGGTTAACTGGTTCCTTGCTGCCGTGCCATAAAACCCCGGATGAACCGGGAAAAT
>NZ_JBITPH010000070.1:0-39599 GCF_050467685.1 Paenibacillus sp. NRS-1782 | reverse complement strand
AAAGATCCCGAGAAGCAGCTACGATCAGGATGCTGTTAATCGTCTTGCTAAAGTCTATTGAAAAATAATACACATCGCATTGACATTGTTGACACAATACGATGCAAATATAGAATAAACCGATCACTGAATCATACAGTTGTCGGTTTATTCTTGATCAGTATTTTTATTTTGCAAGTGACTATCAATGATTTTAACCCAATCCGGTAAAAATGCCACATGATGTTTTATCGTTTCACTATCTGATTCCAATACAATCACGCCATCTGAGCTGCTGTTGTCAATGACAATTAAATGATTGATAAGCTTCAGATGTGATAGTAGATTACCCAGTGAGGTCTGATGCCGTCTTATAATATCAGCTGTATCAATATGGTGACCCCCATTTCGAACTCGTGCAGCAACTCGCTCGATATTAAGACGATAATCACCTAGACCCACATAAAACATGATGACTTCAAAGCCATTTTCTTTTGCCATACGCATTTGTCGGATCACATTGCCACCAGCAAGTGTCGTCTCTACGGTAAAATCCCGTTTATTTCTTATACAATCCCGCGCTAGTTTAATCGCTTCCTTTCCTGCCGATACTTTGCGTCGATCAGGGTTTTCACGATCAATCCCTCGTGCTAATGCATCTGGATCGATATTAACACTTACACCAAGTTTATCAACGATTAGATTACGTATTGTACTCTTACCACTTCCGTTGTTTCCTGCGAAAACAAACATAGTAGCAAACGGATCACTCATGATAAATATCCTGTTCATTGATTCGTTCAACTTGACCATTACTGTACTCTTTAACAAACTGACCATCCGGCGTTTTATAGACAATATAGGTGCCATTTGCTTTAGCGTCTAGTTTAGCTCTATCTCCAGTTAGTTTGATTAACTTGCCTAGGTCATGTGTACGATTCATTCAGCCATCACCATCCAATTCAAATCATATATCGAGAGTATATCATAAATCGGAAGGCCTTAGAGAACTCATTCAAAAGCATCCCGATGCCAGACAATACGACTACGCCAAATGGCTTGGTGTGTCACAAGGACGTATATCTCAGCTTAAATAGTTACTGTAAAACACAGTAACACTACTTGTAAAACCCCATTCATTAAAATCCAAGGCCATCCTTTTAATATAATTTTATTTTAACGTAAATACTCACTGAATACCTTTGTTACCTTATGTAATGTCGTCTTCACATTCTGTAAACTAAGTTTCATCAAGCGATAACCGCTGGATCATAGAGAGGATGAGATATTCATGGGTGTGGAAAATAGAGTTTTTGCGATACAAGATGGTCTGGACGGACGTGTGAATGCAGTCATAGATCAAACCCTTGCCGAGAAGCGCCTGGTTGGCGCAGTTGTCATGATATATATCGATGGTTCACCCGTGTATGTGCGAGCGGCCGGGCTGGCTGATCGAGAAGGAAATTTTCCTATGCGCGAGGATGCTTTATTTCGGCTCTCTTCTGTATCCAAGCCGATTGTATCTACAGCGGCCTTGGTTTTGGCAGCCCAAGGGTTGATTGGACTCGATGAATCCATTGAACGCTGGTTGCCGGACTTTCGCCCCCGATTGATCAGCGGCGAGCAGCCGTCCATTACAGTACGCCAATTGCTCACACATACTGCCGGGTTAACCTACGGCTTTTTAGAGGAAGAAGGCAGCGGCCCCTATCAACGTGCAGGCGTATCAGATGGCATGGATTTTTCAAATCTTACGCTGGAAGAGAACTTGCAACGTTTGGCTTCTGTGCCTCTGTTGTATACACCGGGTAAAGCGTGGGGCTATTCCATTGCCACCGATGTACTCGGTGCAATCATTAGTCGCGTATGCAGCACAACCCTTGAGCAGGCTGTTAGAAAGCTCGTTACAGACCCCCTCGGTATGCAAGACACTAGCTTTACGGTTGCTGATCCCGAACGACTTGCTGCCGCTTATGTCAACGATACTCTGGAACCCCGCCGGATGCGTGAGCTCGAGGTTGCGCAGGTGTTGGAAGGCACAGCGGGACTTCGTTTTCAGCCTGCACGCGCCTTTGATCCCACGGCTTTTCACTCAGGCGGCTCTGGTATGATTGGCAGCGCAAAAGACTTCATGCGGCTGCTGGAAACACTGCGAAACGGTGGCAATCCATTACTTTCTGAGGAATGGGTACGTGAAATGGGCACCATCCAGACCGGGAATCTCCCCTTGGCAGGCTGGCCGGGACGGGGCTTCGGGCTGGGGTTCACCGTACTCCAAAATCCCGACGAAGGCGAAACAGCAGAATCCCCCGGAACGTGGCGTCTCGGAGGAGCTTACGGTCATTCATGGTTCGTTGATCCCGCGCAAAGACTCAGTGTGGTTGCCTTTACCAATACAGCATTTGAAGGTATGTCGGGTCCGTTTACAACCGAGCTTTGCCAAGCCATTTACGGCAGCTCAAATAGGGTCTAATAAAGCGGGAGTTACATGTTTAAGCTCTACAGGCGAGGATAAGACAATTAACGTGGTAGAGTGACCGTGCTTTCCGCACTCATCCCCGAATTGCTCCAGCTTAGGCATGGATTCGACCATAACCTTAAGTAAATAATTTTGCTCACCGCTAATTCGATGACACTCAATGACTTCAGGCGCAGATTGGCAAAACTCAACAAATGAATTGCATTGATTCGTGTGCACAAGCACATGAGCCATGATCGGCTTCCCGACTTTCTCATGTGAAACCATGGCCCGATACCCAGTAATGATACCTTTATCCTCCATGCGCCGCACTCTTTCCGTTACGGCAGGCTGGGAAAGCCCAACCTCTTTACCCAGCTCAGTCATGGAGATACGCGCCTGATTTTGTAGACATAGCAAAATTTTATGGTCCACTTGGTCCATAGGTAACCCTCTCCTTAAATACAAGGTTATATTACATATACGCTTTCATTTTTATCATATATTCAAATAATCACTTTGAATTTTATTGTATACTCGAATATTATCATGTAAAGCCATGACCGTAAAGAGAGTTGCTATGGAGAAGACGTGATACCCTATAACCAAAGAAAACCGGTCTAACACTTTGTATATGTGTTAGACCGGTTTTTGTTTAACCATTGGTTTTCCTGCCTGTTGGTTAGGTGTGGCTTGGCTTAGATCAGCGTGTAGCCGCCGTCCGGGAACAGCACACTTCCAGTGGTGAACTTGTTCGTCATCAGATACAGCACGGTATGTGCGATTTCCTCGTTATACCCCACCCGATGGAGCAAGGTTACTTCCTTGTATTCCTCAAAAGCCTGCGCCCGCTGCTCGCCCTCGGGACCGTCTCTCCAGATCGTGCCGGGAGATACGACATTGACCCGTACCGGAGCCAATTCTACCGCCAAAGCTTTACCCAAGCTTTCGATTGCGCCGTTTGCCGCCCCGTATGTAGCACCAAAGCCCATCGGCCGCTGACTGAAGGCCCCGGACATGAGGACGATGGAGCCTTCCTTGGATATATGCGGAACTGCATGCTTGGCAGCGAAATATTGTGGCCAGAATTTTCCTTCAAACGGCGTCTTCGCCTTTTCCGTATCCATCGTGATCGGACCGCGTGTGTAGCTCGCGCCTGGTGTAAACAGATGGTCGAATGCTCCGACCTTTTCAAAAAACGCCTGCACTTCCTCCTCCTTCTGATTATTCAGTTGGAAGGTTTCCACCGATTCCGCAGGGATAACCTTCTTCGCCTGCTCCAGTTTCTCCGCAGAACGTCCAGCGATCACGATACTCGCTCCCTGCTTTGCTGCTTCTATTGCTGTTGCCAGCCCTATACCTGCACTGCCGCCAATGACGACGACACGTTTATGAAGTAAATCCATACAATTCTCAGCTCCTTTGTGCGGATTATATCATAACTATTTTATGAGTATACATATTTTTATTCGGATGGGCTTTCCTGCACCGTGCTTTTGCGGTAGGATGTCGGCGACTGACCGGACCAGCGCTTGAACTGCCTGCTAAAATGCGCAATATTCCCATAGCCGAGCATATCGGTAATTTGCTGCACCGTCCATTGGGGATCTGCCAACAGCAACTTGGCTTCGTGCAGGACAAGACCAGACAGATACACACGGGGAGATACACCGAAGACACTACGAAATACACGATTACAATGGGACACGCTAATACCTAGCTCAGATGAAATATCCTCAATCCCATTATGCTTTTCCACAGAGTCGATCTGTCCAAAATGCTGATTCACCCTGCCTTGAAGTCGGCTGGCAATCTGATAGGCAAGCTCAGCCTGCACGTATCCGCGCCCCGGCAGATGTGCCGCTTCGCTGGACACCGCCTCCCACAACGTAGCGAACAGCTCAAATACGGCAGATTGTATCCGCATACGCTTCGCCACCGAATCCCCTGCTTTTTCGGTATCGGGCGTGGAGAGGTCGAGCAGCTTATCCAGCGCTGGCCCCATCTGTCTCGCCACCGCACCTTCGGCTGGAAACAGCACTTGCTCCAGACGACTCAGCAACGAAAGAAACAACTTGTCATCAATGTCGAAATGCATGCAAAAATACGTAAAGCCCTCCCCGCTGCTGTGGCTGGAGTGAACGATTCCCGGTCGAAGCAGCACCAGATCCCCCTGCCGCTGTGTATAGCTGCGACCATCCACCACCATCACCTGCTCTCCTGCAAGCACAATATTAATTTCATATTGAGGATGTTCGTGTGGTGGATAGTTCCAGTCCCTTCCGACACTTCGCGTATGAATGGCAAACAGATTGACCGTGGTTCGCACATCGGGAAAAAAGAATTCCTCTCCAGTAGCCGTAAGGTCTGGATGGTCTGGGCGATTCGGTAAATGTGGTGACAACATGTTTCCCCTCCTTGCGTATACAGGATTTTACTTCAGTATATCGTTTTCGGCGCGATTTGGATAAATGAATGCGCGATTTGACAATGGCTCCCCGGAGCGTAGCATGCTAGGCTCTATATGAGATCAAGTGAGTATAGCATATAGCGAATATATGAGCATGCTGCAAAATACTTTTGTGTATGAAAGTGTGTATGAAAGTCACTCATTATGTTGAAAGGGGTTTCATTATATGACGAAAAATAGTTTTTATAACACGCAACACTCACCTATCGGGGCCTTTTCCAGCTTTACGCTCGGGTTCAAGGGGAATCGGGGTGGACTCGGCTTGGAGCTGGGCAAGCCAGCGGATGAAAATGTATATATCGGGCTGCAATCCAGAGACGGTGAGGTATATGAGGCGCTTCCCTTTTTTGCAGCCGCACAGGACGAAAGCGCCCGATACGATGTGGAGAAAAAGGATAAACGAATGGAGCGGCAGCTCATTACCTTTGCCGATCAAGACATTACCCGTGAGCTGAAAGCAGGCACGGATACATGGAGTGCTGGAGATTTAACGTTCCGGTTGTATTCTCCTGTCCGTCCGGTGCCGGAGCCGGGAAAAGCGGATGCGGATGAGCTGCGGGCAGCGCTGGTTCCGGCGGTATTTGCCGAGCTTACAGTCGATAATACGCAGGGAACGGCTGCGCGCAGAGCTTTTTTCGGCTATCAGGGCAGTGATCCGTACAGTGGCATACGCATTGTAGGAGAAGACCCACGCAGGGACGCTGTGGATTCTCCCCACTCGCAAAGACTCACGGGCGTTGGCCAAGGGCGCAGCACAGCTATTGTGACCCATAGCAGCGAAGCGGTACCTGCAAGTGGATTCGCAATGGAGAACCTTCTCGGGGAGAGCATGGGCGAGAATTTATCCTTTGGCCTGGGCGTGACGGGTGCGCTCCTCATGGACGTTCCCGCTGGCGAAAAGCGCACGTATTCCTTCGCCATATGCTTCTATCGCGGCGGTATCGTGACGACAGGCATCGAGGCGACGTATTACTATACTCGTCTATTCAAGGATATTGAAGACGTGGCGAGCTATGCTTTGGAGCATTTTACAGACCTGACCGCAGCCTGTATTCAGGCGAATCGCTGGATGGAGTCGGCAGGCTTGAGCCCGGATCAGGAATTTATGCTCGCGCAGGCGATTCACAGCTATTACGGCAGCACCCAGTTGCTTAGTCAGCAAGCGGATGGGGAACCGATCTGGGTTGTGAACGAAGGCGAGTATCGGATGATGAATACGCTCGATCTGACGGCGGATCAGCTCTACTATGAATTGATTTTGAACCCGTGGACAGTACGCAACGAGTTGGAGTGGTTCGTCAAACGGTACAGCTACCGGGATGAGGTACGGTTTCCAGCAGACGAACAAACCTATCCGGGCGGCATCACGTTTACGCATGATATGGGCGTGGCAAATGTGTTCTCCCGTCCGGGGTACTCCTGTTATGAGCTGGCAGGAATTGACGGCTGCTTCTCTTATATGAGTCACGAGGAGCTGGTGAACTGGCTATGCTGCGCCACAGTATATATCGAACAGACACAGGACCGGGCGTTTACGACGCGTATGCTGCCTATCTTGCGTGAATGCTTCGCCAGCATGCTACAGCGGGATCATCCAGACCCCGCACAACGAAACGGCTTAATGGGACTGGACAGCTCCAGAACCCTTGGAGGCGCGGAAATTACGACCTACGATAGTCTGGACGTATCCCTGGGCCAGTCCCGCAACAATATTTATTTGGGCAGCAAATGCTGGGCAATATATATTGCGCTGGAAAAGCTGTTTGCGTCAGAAGGGCTGGATTCCCTTTCACGAGAAGCAGGCTTGCAGGCAGACAATTGCGCAGCGGCAATCACTACGCACATGACAGACAAGGGCTATATTCCTGCGGTCATTCAGGAGGGCAATGATTCGCAAATTATCCCCGCGATTGAGGGGCTGATCTTCCCTTACTTCACAGGCTGCGAAGAGGCGCTTAAGCTGGATGGACGGTTTGGCGGGTATATACAAGCACTGCGACGCCAGTTGGACACGGTGTTGGCACTAGGAGTTTGCCTGTTCGAAGATGGAGGCTGGAAGCTGTCCTCGACCAGTAACAACTCCTGGCTGAGTAAAATCTATCTGTCACAGTTTATTGCCCGCGAGCTGCTGGAGTTCCCTTGGGATGAAGCAGGGCAAGCTGCGGATGCTGCCCATGTCTCTTGGCTCCTGCACCCTGAGGAATCCTATTGGTGCTGGAGCGACCAAATGCTCTCCGGTATTGCCCACGGCAGCAAATATTATCCACGCGGAGTTACTGCTATTTTGTGGCTGTATGAAGGCAAGGGCAACCGTCTGGTTCTTCCCCGGCACATGAGTCTGGATCAGGAGCAGCATGCCTGACACTAACCTTCACCTGCCCAAAGGGAGGCCCCAAATATGAGCAAGCGTAGGGATATGAAAAAAGAGAGCGGCTATGACGCTTGGCTGCATTATCACCGCAATCGCAAGGTGGAGGATCTGCCCGCTTGGTGCAGGGTCATCGTAGTTCAAGAGGCAGATGAAGTGCTTCACACGGCTGCGAGTGAGCTTCAGCACGGATTGACCTCCATGTTCGGACAACAGCCGAAGATGAGTACCGTTCCTGTGAATGCGCCATTCATTGTGCTAGGTACGTTCGGAGGGAACCCGTTGGCGGCAGAACGATTTAGCGCAGAAGAACAGGCAGATGTGAGCGCAGAAGGCTACCGAATTCGTGGGATAGGGATTCCACACCCGGCACATTCAGCTTCGTATGACTACGATGATGATGACATAAAGAGAGCGTACGTCACGATCGCCGGCCAGACCACCAAAGGCGTATTATACGGGGTTTTTCATCTACTGCGCTACCTGCAAGGAGGACTGGATGGTAAGCTGAAGCCCGTCACCGAATCCTTGCACGCCCCCCTTCTGGACGTAGTGTCCAATCCTGCTAATCCCATCCGCATGATCAACCACTGGGATAACATGGACGGTAGTGTGGAACGCGGATATGCGGGAACATCCATTTTTTTCGAAAATATTGCCTTTACTACAAATATGGACCGCCTTCGAGACTACGCTCGTCTACTTGCCTCTGTTGGCATTCAGGCGCTGTCCATTAACAATGTGAATGTCCATCACGTAGAAACAGAGCTGATTACAGATACATTTCTACCGGATGTGGCCAGAGTGGCTGCGGTGTTTGGCGCCTATGGCATCCAAATCTATTTGAGCATTAATTATGCCAGCCCCATTCAGCTCGGCGGGTTAACCACCGCCGATCCTCTGGACCCTGGCGTAGCTGAATGGTGGCAGGCCAAAGCCCGGGAAGTTTACGCCGCCGTTCCTGATCTGGGCGGCTTCGTGGTAAAAGCCGATTCCGAGAATCGGCCCGGGCCGTTCAGCTACGGGCGTCATCACGCTGATGGAGCCAATATGCTGGCAGATGCGTTGCGGCCCTACGGCGGGCGGGTGATTTGGCGCTGCTTTGTCTATGACTGCAAGCAGGACTGGCGTGACCGCAAAACAGATCGGGCTCGCGCAGCCTTTGACCATTTTAAACCACTGGATGGGCTGTTCCGGGAAAATGTCATTTTACAGATTAAAAATGGTCCCATGGATTTTCAGGTGCGGGAGCCTGTCTCCCCCCTGTTCGGCGCGCTGGAAGCCACCCAGGTATTGCTGGAATTCCAGATTGCACAAGAATACACGGGACAGCAGCGGCATCTGTGTTACCTTGTTCCGCAATGGAAGGAGGTACTGGATTTTGACACCTACGCACAGGGAAAAAGCTCTACCATCAAGCGCATCGTGAGCGGCTCTCTGCATAGCAGGAGCGATTCTTCTTCCCCTTCCTCCACCAAACACACCAACTATGGGATCGCCGCTGTATCCAATATTGGAGCGGACACCAATTGGACCGGACATTTGCTCGCCCAGTCCAATCTTTATGGCTACGGTCGGTTGGCATGGGATCCGGAGCTATCCGCAGACGAAATCGCTGATGAGTGGGTTCGGCTGACGTTTGGCGGACAAGGAAAGAGTGACAGCGGTACAGATTTCATTCCTGCTATTAAGCAAATGCTGCTTGATTCATGGAATATCTACGAGTCCTACACCGCCCCGCTTGGGGTCGGCTGGATGGTCAGCCCCGGTCACCATTATGGGCCGGATGTAGACGGCTACGAATATTCGATGTGGGGCACCTATCATTTTGCTGATTGCCGTGGCATCGGGGTGGATCGCACGACCGCGACTGGAACGGGGTATGCAGGACAATATTGTTCTCCCCATGCCGATATCTACGAATCTACTGAAGCCTGCCCGGATGAGCTGCTATTATTCTTTCATCATGTTCCTTATACGCACGCGCTCCACTCTGGTCAAACCGTCATTCAACACATTTATGATACACATTTTGAGGGTGCAGAACGTGCGGTCGGCCTCAGAGACACATGGATTAGTCTGCGGGATCATCTGGATGAAGCGATCTATGAACAGGTACTGGAGCGGCTGGAGCATCAGGCTGAGCATGCTAGGGAATGGCGGGATCGGATCAATACGTATTTTTACCGAAAAAGTGGCATTGCGGACCAAAAGAATCGTCCTATTTATTAAGCCAGGATTTTGCAAAATCCTCAAGCAGTCATACCTTTGCAATACTTGCATACACGCTGGAGCAAGGCTTATATACGCTCGGATTTGATTTCCCCTATGCTGGCATTGGCTATCCGTACATTACTAAAAGGCATGCGTCTTACTCAGACCTATGCCTTATTTTTTTGCCTGAACCCATTTTAAGCACACGGTCACTAACTCAAAATGTCATATTTCTCCACCCCGAGTGTGCAATAAATTCTTCTTTTTATGGCCGAAATTAGCGGCTATGCTAAAATCACCGTCGATATCGGCTATGCCTCCCAATTGGAAGCTGTTTTTAATGACGGTAATAACATCTAAAAACGGCGACGAGGCCATCGTACTCATCAGCAACTCGTGGAGCAGCCAAACCCGCACGATTGGCAACTTTGACAACCTGTCCAATGGCACCCATCTGACCAACCAATTAAGCAACGACTCCATTCAGATCAACAACGGTTCGATCACCGTGACGCTCGCTCCGAAGGAGGTTAAAGTTTTCACCAAGTAACAGCCGTATTCAGTTACATTGATTATTCAAATGTGCTAAAATAAATGATAGAAGGATATACTAAAAAAGAGCAAGGATGCTGGTAACATCCCTACTCTTGGCAACAGCCGCTTTGAAGAGCGGTCGGCTGAACAGGGCTAGCTCTATTAGAAATAGACCGTTTTTCCTTGTCCAGGGCGGTCTATTTCTTTTTGTTTTGGTTCAACGCAATAACAATCGTAACGATTAATCCGATCAACGTTACTAATAGCGTGCCGAACATCATCATTAATGTCAGAGCATCTTTAACCTCCACAGGCATCACCTCCCTTCCGGGAGACTTAGCCGACCGCCCACCTAAGCCATTCTGTTGTTAATAGAATTATAGCACGTAAAAACGTCCTTCGGCGACTGTATTTTACAGTTTGACTCAAGTAACCTCATATGATCATCCATCATCTTTTTCTTCATACATACTCTACTTCTTCTTTAATGGATAACCTATAAAACATAACAGGCACCTGCAACGAAGCGTACACTTCGTTGCAGGTGCCTGTTATATATAAACAACGTGGGGATACTTAGGCCTCAGTAGCCACGTTGATATTGTTCAGGTATGGAAGAACGGAATAAAGAGATTCCCCAGCCGAGGTATCTCCGTATTTTTGCGTTATGCAGCCATGATATATGTTGTATGTCGTAGATATATTGTACACAATCTATTATCCATAACTTAATAACTTTTTGCAAGTATATATTTAAATAATATTAGATATTTTTTTGTTTAGATAAGTTAACCTCAAAAACTATACAAAAAAAGACGCCCTTACGGACGCCTTAGCGCGAAACCAGTTTTATTGTGCCGAGCCTAATTGCACCCATGCTTTTTCAATCTCAGCAACTGCCTGATCCTTGTTCATGTTGCCGCTGATATAAGCCTGCATCAGCTCGCCAAATTTTTGGTGGAACGTATCCAGCGAGTAGTTGACAGACAGATCACCAGACTTCGACGTTTTCAAAATGCTTTCCATTTCCTTAGGCATTTCCAGATCAGGAAGCGGCGCATCCTTGATTGGAGGAATGACCTTGGCTACCTGGGAGAACCAGTTCTTACCGTATTCCGAAGTGTACAGCCAGTTGAAAAATTCAATCGTCTCCTTGGCTACTTCCGAATCCTTGTTGATACGCAGCGCCTGATCGGCCCCGGTAATGATGACCGATTGATCCGCCTTGTCACTTACCGGATAGCCCATGATGCCAATCTTGAGGTCGGGATTGATCTTCTTGATCGCTTCCTCATCCCATGCGCCTTTACCCGTCATAAACGCAGCTTTACCGGATGCAAAATCGCTCACCTCCGCATTGCTGTCGCGTTCCAGCGGCTTAGCCGTGCCATGCTTCACCGTCAGATCAATAAAGCTAAAAAAGTTGTTGTACAGCACCGGATAGTCCTTGATTTTCGCTTTGCCTGCAATAAAATCATTGACGAGCTGCTTCGGTTCCACGCCTACATCCTGCGCGGCGGCATCTACATAGTGCTGGAAGATGTGCTTCCATACCCACCACTCTTTATATGCATTTGCAAATGGTGTAATGCCTTTCGCCTCAAGCTTGGTGACCGCGTCCTGCATTTCTGCAATCGTCTTCGGCGGGGAGGTTACCCCAGCCTTGGTGAGCAAATCCTTGTTGTAAATCAGCGCAAACAAATTCCCCTTCACCGGGAAGCCCAACACTTTACCATCACTGGAGCTCATATTCGCTCGAACGGCATCCGTCATGGCTGCTGCCAGCGGCTCATTGGTAAGATCGGCGCTATAATCAGCATACGTGTCGATATCGCCTCCTGCCGTGGTCTGGAATACATCCGGTGTACTGCCTGAGGCAATTTTGGATTTAAGAATCGTGTTATAGTCCGCCTGCATGATTTCCAGATTGATCTTTACGTTAGGCTTGACCTTCTTATACTCTTCGATATACGCGTTAAAAGCATCGGTATACTCCGGTGAGGCTGTGAACATATTTATTGTAACCGTTTTCAATTCTTCTTTGCCGCCAGCATTCCCTTTCGCCGCATCTGAGTCGCCGCTGCTTCCGCATCCGCTCAACAAACCGACCGTCAAAAGCAAACTGCCGGATAACGCCATCATCTTCTTTAACATGGATACTCCCCCATTTATTCGTGATCAACGTCCATGCGCTCATTCTAAAAAATATAGTCCGATTTAAAAAGGCAGATTAGTGAAGCGTTAAGGGTAAAAAAGTGGTTTATTGCAGGCTCACGCGATACTCAGACGGTGACACCTGATAATAATTACGAAAAGCCTTGCTAAAATAATTCTTATCCTTGTAGCCCAGCATATCGGAAATCTCCTGAATTTTCAGACTGGAATCTCCCAGCAACTCCTTCGCCTTGTCCATTCTGACCTTCTGCACATATTCGTGAATCCCGTAACCAAACTGCTGCTTGAACAGCTTCATCAAGTATTCCCGACTTAAAAAATACGTTTCGGCAAAAAATGAAATTTTGATATCTTCAAAGTAATAACGGTCAATATGCCACTTGATCTCCGTAATATCAAAGGGCTGGCTCCCCCCTTGAGCATGCTGAACCCCGGCAATGTAAAGCTCCAGCATCCGATGCAGTCGCTGTCCATATTGGGCAAAATCCGTAAAGTCCGCAGCAATATCGCCCTCAGCCACAGATGCAGATACAGATATGAATGCACCCGGCTCCGTAGCCGCTTCTCTCAGTAAAAAATGAAACTCGCCCATCATCCGATCTGCATCCTGCAAACGAAAAGCAGGGCCGGATGCCAACTGCTTCAGCAGGTCGTTTAGCAGTACCTTTGCTCGATTTGCCTGGCCTGTCTGGGCATCCTTCTGGATCAACAGCAGCCGATCCGTCCACGACACTTCTTCTGGCATCATTCCCTGCCGGGGCGCGACATGCATGACCGATGTCCCTGTCAGCTTCAATACGTCCGTGCTGTGAATAAGCGCCTTGACATCCGTATAAACAGATGCCAGTTCCAGTATGTCCATACAAAGCTTACCCACTCCGGCTGTCACTACCATACCAAACAATCCGTGCAGATTCGCCGCCGCCTTCTGTGCCACTTGTGCCAACAGAAGGGGCATGTGTTCCTCTTGCCCTGGAGACCATGTGCAAATGGAAACGACCTCGCGCTCCCGTCTCGGATGAGGAAAGCTAAAGCAGCTCAGTCGCTCATCTGAAGTCTGAGCCATGACGTTCGTCACGGCAAAATCCATCAGATCGGTCTCCCCGTGAAAACGTGTCATGCGAACCTCATCCCTGTTCAGCAGCCGCAGCACGATCACTCCAAAGCGGTTCCCCGGCTGATCCGCACCAATCATAGGGAGTAACGCCGCATTTGCCTGTCTCTTAAAGCTGCCGTCCAGAATGGACAAATACAGCTTCTCCTTGAGCTTCGGCAGTGACATATTCAGCGTAATGTTCTGGCTAATGAAATTGCTTTCGCTTTGCTTGCGGCTTTCCAATATATCTACCGCCTTGCGTAGTGCCTGATTCAATTCCTGCCGATTGATCGGCTTGAGCAAATAATCTACCACCCTGGATTGAATCGCCTGTCGTGTAAATTCAAAATCGTCATAGCCGCTAATGACAATCGTCAGCAAATTAGGATACGCCTTCTCAATGGCACGAAGAAATTGGATACCGTTCAGCTCCGGCATTTTCATATCCACCATGACCACATCTATAGGGTGCCGCTCCAGCAGCTCCAGTCCAAGTCTGCCATTCGTCGCCTCAAGCACCTGCCCGATACCAAGGTTATTCCAGTCTCCGACAATACGAATGGCTTCGCGCAGCGGCTCCTCATCGTCAATGATCAATACATTAAACATGGCTACTTCCTCCCTGGGGAATGCGCATTTGGATTTCTGTTCCCGTTTCATCCGCATGTATGAATAGTCCTGCCTGATCTCCATACAGCAGCTTCAATCGTGTATTCAGATTTTTCAAGCCAATATGCTCACTCTCCCGTTCTTCCCATTTCTCTTCGAACGAATCCAGCACCTGCCTCAGCTTATCCTCCGAGATCCCCGGACCGTTGTCCCGTACAGTAATCGTGGCATCTGTAGAGCTGGATTCGGCTGACATGACTATCAGAATATCACTTGAGACCTTTTCCAGCGCATGCTTGATCGAATTTTCCACCAACGTTTGTACGGACAACCTCGGGATTCGCAGCTCCAGCAGCGTGTCCTCCCACTCCAGCTCTATTCGCAGTCTCGTCCCGAATCTTGCTTTCTGCAATCCCATATACCGTTCAATATGCTGGAGTTCTTCGCGGGCAACCACGATATCCTTGCCGTTGATGGAATACCGCAGGGTTTGGGCCAACGCATCGACCATATCCGCCATATCGAACATCTCACGCTTTAATGCCTGTGTGGATATGGCTTGTAGCGCATTGTACAGAAAATGGGGATTAATTTCAGCCTCCAACGCCTTGAGGATAGCGTTTTTCTCGACCAGCTTCATTCGGTAGCGCTCATTAATTAATTCTTCGGTTCTTTGGACCATTTCGTTAAAATGCAGCGACAAATACGCAATCTCGTCATGACCCTGCACAAGGGCCGTTGCCCCGAAGTCCCCGGTACTAAACCGCTTCATCTGGGTGGACAGCTTGTGTAAGGGACTGGTAATGGCATTGGAGGTCAGCGTTACCAGAATAATAGACACCCCCAAAAACAAAATCCCGATCACGTAGCTCCAATTCCGTGTCGTCGTAGCCGCCTCGTAAATTTGACGGTATGGAATCGGCTTGACGAGCCGCCAGCCCTCTTTTTTCCCGACATCATATACGACCAGATACTCCTGACTACCGCTACGGTCCGACCATGTTACTCGTCCACTCTCTCCCTGTCCAATCTGTGTCAGCACCCCCGAGTCCCGCATTCGCTCATATAACGGAAGACTATCCACGTAAAAGGGAACACGTTCAGGACTTAGCAGCATGACATGATCCCCCTTACCGAGTGGAATGTTCTTCATAATATCGTCCACAGCACTTGTATTATAATAAAAGGACAACACCGCCTGCGGGTGACGAGATGCAATCGACCTCAGCACCCGATGGTACGCCATAAAGCTGGCCTGTGGCGCCACATACCCCATATCCGAGCGGGAACCCACAAAGGATTGGAACGATTCATTTTTTGTGCTCGCCATCGCCTCCTTATACCAGGACAGCTTGGGAATATCCGTGTTCATCCCCTGACGCACCGTAATATTGTACGTCTCCCGCGTCACCACATAATATTGATGACGATCTGCCACGTACAGATAGATCGCTTCCAGATCATTACGGGAATAAAACATGCTGCGCAAGTAATTTTCAATGACCATTCGAGAGGCATAGTCCCGATTTTCATTCGCAATTGCGTTCATAATATCGTTATACCGAAGCTGCGGCAGAGCCAACTGCTGCATTCCCTCCAGATAGTCCTCCAGGTTCTGATTGACCAGCAGCAGATTATTCGTCGTGCTGGCAATACTGTGATTCACCGACTCTCTTTCAATCATCTGATAGGAGATAATCGTCAGCGAGCCTACCACCAAAATGATCACCGAGGTAAAAAGCAAAATAAGCTTGTTCACCAATTTTTGCGTTATTCGTCTCCACATGGATCTGAGAACTGCGCCTGCTCGTTCTGGTATCACGATAAAATCGCCCCTTTTGAAAGCGTACACATTTTTACCCTCAACTGTTTTCTTAAATCCATTGGTCCGGCCCCAGGGGCTACCCTATACTTTCATTATATCTCAAACGGCTTGGAGCGAAAGATCGGAAAATGTTGAGAAAAAGAGGTGCGTTATGCTGAAAAAAAGGGGAGCTTGGGGCGACAAGGGCAGTAAATTGGAGTTTGGCTTGTTCACACTGCCTGTAATTCTGTGCATTACGATTGCATTTTATATTCCGTTTTTGATGACGATACGCTATTCCCTGACTAAGTGGAATGGAATATCCAAGCATCCGAAATTTGTAGGTCTGGATAACTTCAAACAAATCCTGCTCGGAGACGCCAACTTTGCACATGCAGCCTGGTTTACGGTCAAATATGCCATTCTGTACATTGTGCTGGTGAACGTGCTGGCCATTGTGCTGGCGCTTGTCCTCGACATGAAGCTGAAAAGCTCGGCTTGGCTGCGGGCAGCCTTCTTTATCCCTTATATCCTCAGTCTCGTGATTGTAGGATTTATCTGGAAATTTATCTTTATGCAGGGCTTTGAGTCACTGGGAAACAGCACAGGCTGGGGCATCTTCCAGCTCAGTTGGCTCGGGCAAGAAGGACTCGCGTTTATTTCCATTTTGGCGGTATCTATCTGGCAATCTATTGGCTTTTATATGGTCATTTACATTGCAGGCTTGCAGTCCGTACCGGAGGATCTGAAGGAAGCCGCTATTGTGGACGGAGCGGGGCCGATTCGGAGATTTTTCAGTATTACGCTGCCATTGCTGGCCCCTTCCATCACGATCTCCGTTTTCATGGCTCTGACCAACTCGATCAAGGTGTTCGACGTCATTTTATCCCTGACTGGCGGCGGGCCGGGAGGTACAACATACAGTATTGCGTATGATATTTATCGGGACACGTTCCAGAACAATCTGTACGGCTACGGAACTGCCAAAGCGTTGTTGTTATTCGTCGCAGTGCTGATCATTACGATCATTCAATTGTCTATTTTCAAACGCAGGGAGGTTGAAGCCTGATGCAACGCAGACGTATGGGACGTATTTTGCTGGAAGCGAGCATGATTGTATTATCGCTGTTATTTTTGTATCCGCTGTTTCTCGCCATTAACAATTCGTTCAAAAGCTTCGCTGAGGTCATGACCGACGTCATTGCGCTGCCCAAGCAGCTTTCGCTGGATAACTACGTATATGTATGGAAATTCATTAACTATCCACGCTTATTTCTGAATAACACGATCATTACTGTAGTCGGGCTGGCTGGTATCGTACTGGTATCCTCCATTGCCGCCTATAAGCTGGCACGGACGAAGAGCAAATGGAGTTCCGCCATCTACTTGCTGTGCATTATGCCAATGTTGATCCCGTTTCAGTCCATTATGCTGACTGTCTTGCGACTCGCGAAAAACCTGCATCTGTCGGACAGTACCTGGGGACTTGGCCTGCTGTATTGGGGCTTCGGCGCACCGCTGGCGGTGTTTATCTATCACGGGTTTGTCAAAGGGATTCCCAACGAGATTGACGAAAGCGCCAAGATCGACGGAGCCTCAGGCTTCCGGCTTTTCTTTTCAGTGATTTTCCCCTTGCTAAAATCCGTCACCGCCACCATTGTGATCATCGACGTCATGTGGATTTGGAACGACTTTCTGCTGCCCCTGCTCATGGTTAACGGCTCACCCAGCACCAAAACGCTTACGCTGGCGGCCTATACCTTCGTCGGACAGTATACGTCAGACTGGCAGTATGCCATGACAGCTATGGTGATGGCTGTGTTGCCCTCTATCGTCGTATTTATTTTCCTGCAAAAATACATCGTTAAAGGCGTTGTCGCTGGAGCGGTCAAAGGCTGAGTACAAAGTCGCGATACCCGGCAAATTAAAAAGCCGACGTATACGAGTATATGAAGCCAGATAGCAAAAAAGAGGACTTGCGTGTTATTTGCGCAAGTCCTCTTGGTTGTAGCCTGGATGCCCGGAAGGCTCTGTTATCTAACACTTCCCGCTCAGGAAGCAGGATGAATTGAAGCCGAAGCATTCCCGTCTGCATCGTCTGTAATGGCGAAATGCTGGATTTCTGACATTAGCTCAGCAGCCATATGACGCAGCGAATCAGCAGAATCGGCAATAACCTCCATAGAAGCGATCTGCTCCTCGCATACAGCCGCTGCCAACTCCGATTCCTCTGCAATCTCACGGGACAAGCCTACCAGCTTTTGCTCCGAGTCCAGCAATTGCTCAGTAATAGCAGCCAGTTCCTCGGTGGCAGCCGACACGTCCTGCGTATGCTCGGCTACCGTTTGTACCGCTTCATGCACTTTGCTAAACGTCTGCCCGGTGCGGTAAATCAGATCCGTTCCGGCCTCAGCCTCGCTGGAGCCTTTCTGGATCGAATCCACAGCCTGGTTCACTGTATCCGCCATGGTATCCATAAAGACAGCAATCTGTTGCGACGCTTGGCCTGTCTGTTCGGCAAGCTTCTTCACTTCACCCGCCACGACAGCAAAGCCCTTGCCCGATTCCCCGGCTCTAGCCGCTTCAATGGAGGCGTTCAACGACAGCAGATTGGTTTGCTTGGCGATATCTCGAATAAATTGCGTTACACTTTGAATTTTCTTCGATTGCTCGCCCAAGTCCTGAATGACTTTGACTGAATCCTTCATCGTATCCTGAATATGGCGCATCTGTATAACTGTTTCCTTCAGGTCTGCATTGCCGCGCTCTGCCTCTAGAATCGCCTGTTCGGACAGCTCTGCGGTAATGGATGCCGATTGGGCAATCCTTCGAACGCCTTCTGCACTTTCCTTGACTGCCTGCTGATTTTCACGGTTCCGATCGACCTGATTGCCTGCCGAATCATGGATTCCCTGTACCGTCTCCGCCATCTGCCGCGTGCCTTCCGCCACCTGCCCGGAGCCACTGGACAGCTCACGCGAAGCAAGCGTGACCCCTTGCGCATTCTGATAAATCACTTGCATCAGCGAACGAAGCTGGCGTTTCATATCGTTAAAGCTCTGCGCCATTTCACCAATCTCATCTTTCTGCCGAATTTGAATATCCTCCTGTGTCAGATCCCCCTCTGCAATACGCCGCGCGGCTTGAGCCACCTGAACCACCGGACGGGCAATCATACGGGTAATTGCATACGCCAATACGATCCCGATCACCAGTGCGAGCGCCATCGCAATGATAATCATCGTCTGTACATATTGAAGCTTCTCACCCTGCTCGACTTGGGATTGATTCAGTAGGTCCATCTGGTATTGCTCCATGACCTGTGACTGCTGCTCCAGTGCAAGTGCCATCGGCTTACATTTTTCCTCCACTAATCTCGTGTAGGTCGCGACATCCCCCTGCTGCTTATATGAGGTAATTTCCTTTACGATATCTGCATATTCAGCCTCCATCTGCTGGAGCTTTGCTGCCATTTGCTTGGGCTTGTCCAGTGCTGGCGTTGATTGCAGCTTCTTCATGGTCGTTGCAAAGGTTTCGCGCTCTTTCAGATAACTGTTCATTTCGTCCTGATCGCCAGTCACCAGATATCCACGAAAATACTTGGTCTGACTCGCAGCATCATACTTCAGCTCTTTAATCATTAAAATTTTAGCAACGCCATCATCAATCATGCTTTGATATGATTTATGTAAAGACGAAGTAGCATACTCACCAATAATACCCACAACCAATGTAAGCAATAATACGGCTGCAAAACTAATGGATAGCTTTTTACCAATCTTCATTCTAAAATATCTCCTTTGTATGGGACCATTTTCTTAGGCTTAATGCTCTATTATACGCCTATTTTTCAATTGAAACAGTAAAATATAATTCGTAAGTTTCAATTACCTTACAGCCTCCCTTGACATTTCCCTTCATTAATGATTTACTGATTTTACTATTCGTAATCATTACAATTAAAATCGACAAGGGGAGCATTTCAGCTTCCCTATCTGACATTGTAGCCACTACAACACATTCAGCATTTCATGAACACTTTCGAAGGGATGAGTGATTACGTTGGCAAACATGATGGAATTGGAAAAGAAAATACCGGTTACGGTACTTAGCGGGTACCTCGGTTCAGGCAAAACTACGCTGCTCAATCATGTGCTGAATAACAGGGATGGCTTGCGGGTAGCTGTCATTGTCAATGACATGAGCGAGGTGAACATTGATGCCGATCTCGTTCGGGACGGCGGAGGATTATCCCGCGTTAATGAGAAGCTGGTGGAAATGTCCAACGGCTGCATCTGCTGCACCCTGCGAGAAGACCTCTTAAAAGAGGTAGAGCGGCTGGCGCTGGATAAAAAGTTCGACTATATCCTGATTGAGTCCACAGGCATCGGCGAACCCATCCCGGTAGCCCAAACGTTCAGTTATGTAGATGAAGAAAACGACATCGACCTGACCAAGCTGACCCGGCTGGATACGATGGTTACTGTTGTGAATGCGCCGGAATTTTGGAAGGACTTCTACTCTGGAGATTCCCTCAAGGATCGCGGGCAGGAGGTGGCGGACGAAGATTCGCGCGGCATTGGTGATCTGCTGGTAGAGCAGGTGGAATTTTGTGATGTGCTGATTATTAACAAATGCGATCTGGTATCCCCCGAGGAGCTGGAGCGACTGGAAAAAGCGCTGCGCGGTATTCAACCGAACGCCAAAATCATTCGTTCCAAGTACGGTAAAGTGGACCCGAAGGAGATTTTGAACACGCATCGCTTCGACTTTGAAACAGCCAGCCAAGCGGCAGGCTGGATCCAGGAGATGAACAAGGAAGAACACGTACCGGAGACAGAGGAATACGGTATTGCTTCGTTTGTGTACAAGCGCAAAATCCCGTTTCACTCGGAACGTTTGTTAAAATGGCTGGCCAAATGGCCTGCCGAGGTTGTCCGTTCCAAGGGATTGGTGTGGTTCGCCACGCAGAACCGCACCGCCTTCACATTCAGTCAGGCGGGCAGCTCCAAGCAATTTGCACGCGCAGGACTGTGGGTATCTGCTTTGACCGAGGAAGAACGTCAATACTATCTCGGAGAAGATTTTGAAAAAACACCGGATTGGGACGAAAAATACGGCGACCGGGTGACCAAGCTCGTATTTATCGGCATAGACATGAATCGGGAAGAAATCGAGCGTACGCTGGATGAGACGCTGCTGACTCCTGAAGAGATGAAGCAGGACTGGCGCAAGCTACCTGACCCTTTTACCCAAAAAATATAACAGCTTCTGAGAAACACAAAGAGCGCCTAAAACGGGGAACAGCATTCCGTCTTAGGCGCTCTTCTATTCATTATGCTTTACCCACTGCGCATTGCCCAGCGGCCAGAAAACCACATCCACACGTCCTACAATATCTTTAATCGAAACAAACCCAATCGCGCGACTATCTCTACTATTATTACGATGATCGCCCATGACAAAAATAGTACCTTCGGGAACCTTGGACTCGGTTATCGTTGCATTCGGAAAGTCCACATGGTTGTAGTACTCGCCCTTGGCGTGTGCTTCTTGGATAGCTCCCTGAATGTATGATTCTTCTACTTTTTTACCGTTCACGTAAAGATTGTCGCCTTGGTATTTAATTGTGTCTCCCGCAATCCCAATGACACGCTTGATAAAATCCTTCCCTTCTTTTCTCACGTGGAACACAACCACCTCGTTAGGCTTGGGATCACGAAAATCGTAAATCAGTTTGTTCACAACAACTCGCTCATCTGCTTTGAAATTCGGTTCCATGGATGCTCCATCCACGATAGCTGACGCAAACAGCAGCCAATGGAAAATGAACACGAGAACAACACCTACGATAATCGCTTTAAGCCAATCCACGATCTCATTCTTCACTTGCCGATGCTTTCTCGAAACTTTCTGTATAGCTGGACTCGTCGAATGATTTCCGTGATCCATACGTCAAACCCGCCTTTTCTCATAGATTCTATTCCTGATATGTGTATATTGTATAAGTGTAATCAATTTTTCCCAGCTTGGCAAAAAGGTGTTTTAGTTGAAACAAAAGTGTGAACTTTTTTTCACAATCTTAAAATATCATCAAAAAACAGTTGATGCAAACGTTAACATATATTAAACTAAGCTTATACTTCTTAGAGCGTTTTAGATATATGCCAGTTAATCCGTCACCCAGGGAGGTGTCTTCGTTTCAATGAAAAACAGCATAAGTCGCTTTTATAGTGCTATCTTCTTTTAAAATAAAAGATGAAATAAGGAGGAATTTACATGTTTAAACGCAATGAACGTCCAAAAAACGGGTTTAACGCTCTAAGGCTCGGTATTTCTGTTGTTTTCGCTTCTTCTTTCCTTCTTGGAACCGCTTACGCAGATACGTCATCCAATGCCCCCTCTTCTTCCCTTTCAGAAGAGGCTGCCAGTGCAACGGATTCATCTGCTATCTCCACCACGCTGGCGGCAGGTGATTTGTATGTAGCGCCAAATGGTAACGTGTCCAATCCAGGCACTATATCCAGCCCTACTACTCTTGAAGCCGCACTTACACAAATTGCTCCTGGTAAAACCATTTATCTGCGCGGAGGCAACTACGCCTATTCCTCAACGATTACCGTTCAGCGAGGAAATAATGGCAGCAGCAACTCCCTCAAAGGGTTGGTTGCTTACGGCAGTGAAAAGCCGGTGCTTGATTTTTCGGGTCAAGCCTTTGGCTCCGCTAACCGTGGACTCCAGCTTTTTGGAGACTACTGGCTGGTAAAAAGTCTTGAAGTAAAGGGTGCGGGGGATAACGGTATCTATATCGGCGGCAGCAACAACCGGATTGAAAATGTGGAAACTCACCATAATCGGGATACCGGTCTTCAGCTCGGACGCTACTCCACTACCGCAACTGACAGTGAATGGCCTTCGAACAACCTTATCTTGAACTCCTACTCTCATGATAATGCTGATCCTGACAACGGTGAGGATGCTGACGGTTTTGCAGCCAAGCTGACTGTAGGACCAGGCAATGTGTTCGATAACTGCGTGGCTGCGTACAACGTTGATGACGGTTGGGATCTGTTTACCAAAGCAGCAACCGGCCCTATCGGAACAGTAACCATCTTGAACAGTGTCGCCCACCACAACGGACAGACCTCTGATGGAACCTCCACCGCTAACAGTGACGGCAACGGCTTCAAGCTGGGCGGGGACAAAATCAAGGTCAACCATATCGTGAAAAACAGCATTGCTTTTCAGAACAAAAAGCACGGCTTTACCTACAACAGCAACCCTGGCTCCATTACCCTGACCAATAATACTTCATGGAGTAATGGCGAGAGCAATTTTGCTTTTGACAAGGGTGACCACATGTTTATTAACAATCTTTCCTTTGAAGGAACAGCCAGTGACAAGACCAGTGGAACCGATCAAGATAATTCTAACGTCTGGTGGAAAAGCAAAAAAAGCACCAATGCCAAAGGTCTTCTCGCCAGCGCCGCTGACTTTGTCAGTCTCGTTCCTTCTATTACTAGAAGTGCAGACGGTTCCATCCAGCTAGGTAACTTCCTCAAGCTGGCTTCAGGAAGCGATCTGATCGGCTCGGGCACTCCGAGCAGCAACAATATAGGGGCACGTTAAAAGCCCCACCCAATCAGGACGCCCTGGCCCATCTACCAACTTAGACATACTGCATAATATAGCGACCGGTGATTGTCCTCATAACCAGACAAAATATGAGGTGAACAGATCATGGAACGAAAAATCACAATGAAACATACACTCGCCTATGGAAGCGGCAACATGCTGGGAAGCGGTGCACTTGCTATTAGTGGCGCATGGTTAATGTACTTTTATACAACCTTTTGCGGACTGTCTCCTGTTCAGGCCGCAGCCATTTTCTCCGTTGCCAGCATCATCGATGCAGTCAGCAATCCGATCATGGGCTTTATTAGCGACAACTTTCATCGAACCCGCCTGGGCCGTAAATTCGGCAGACGCCGTTTTTTCATTATGATGGGTATTCCACTGATGCTCGTGTATCCCTTGCTTTGGGTAGATGGGTTGGGTTTCTGGTATTACCTAAGTACGTACGTGCTGTTTGAACTGGTGTATACCTCTGTCATGGTGCCCTATGAAGCACTCGCCTCAGAGATGACCCGGGACTTCGGCGCTCGCTCCAGATTGACCGGATGGAAGGCCATGTTCGGTAAAATTGCCAATTTTGCCGCCGCTTTTATCCCTGGTCGCTTTATCGCTGAGTATGGCAAAGACTCTCCATTGCCCTTCTTTTATACCGGACTCGTGTTTGCAGGTATCTTGCTCATTGCGATGGCATTTTTGTACAAAAATTCTTGGGAACGCCCTACGGAGGAACTGCAAAAGGAACTGGAAGGTGAAGCTAAGCTTTCCTTTATAGATTCCATGAAAAAGCTGTTTATTGACATTTCCTCTACCTTCCGGGTGAAGACATTCCGTCATCATCTGGGCATGTATCTGGGCGGTTTTTCAGCCGAGTGGCTGTTCACTTCTGCCTTTACGTACTTTATTGTGTTTTCCCTGTTCCAAAGCTCGGAGATGGTATCTAATCTGAATAGCTTTAACTCTGTCATTCAATTAATTTCCACCTATTTCTTCATCCAGTTCTGTGTGCGCAAAGGGTTCCGTATGCCTTTTATCGCCGCACTCGTCGTCGTTTGCTTTAGCGTAGCGGGTTACGGCCTGCTCTATATCACGGGAGCCTCCAATACGATGGTATGGCTATATGTCATCACACTGTTTATGGGTCTTGGTACAGGCGGGGTCTACTATATTCCCTGGAATCAATATACGTTCCTTGCTGATGTAGATGAGGCATTGACTGGTCGTCGCCGGGAAGGAATTTATGCAGGTATGATGACTTTCGCAGGTAAAATGGTTCGAGCCGTCGTCGTCTTCATACTTGGCTGGGTGTTACAGCATTTCGGATTCGTATCCGGGGCTGATAGTCAGCCGATTGCCGCTCAGCATGCTATATTTTACGTGCTCGTCGTTGGAACCATCGTTTTGGCGATCATTGGTATGATTGCGTCTGTCGTCATGAAGCTGGACATTGACAATCACAAGAAGCTGATTACCGAAATTGACCGCCTTAAAAACGGTGGCTCGATGAAGTCAGCCAAACCGGAAGCTCGAAAGGTATTCGAGGATCTGACAGGTTTTAATTACGATCAGTGCTGGGGCAACAATAATGTAGGTTTCAAGAACAAACCTGCTGACCCTAAGTCACATACGCCTTCCATGTAAGCACAAACAACGATTACCAATCAAATATTTACCAAAGAGGTGACTGTATCATGGCAAATTCAACATCACAACCAACATCTCCATCCAAAAAAACAGAGCCTTGGTCTGTACGCATGAGCGACTCTGTACTGAAACGTAGTCCTGAATTTTTTGAAAAATGGGAATATGACCACGGCGTCATTTACAAAGGCTTGGAAGCGGTCGGTGAACTGACAGGCGATCCCAAGTATATGGAATATGTGAAAAAACAAATGGATCATTTTGTTGACGAAAAAGGGGTTATTCAGCGCTATAAAGTGGATGAATACAATATTGACCACGTGAACAATGGCAAGCTGTTATTCCCGCTGTATCATGCCACAGGAGATGAACGTTATAAAAAGGCGGCTGCCCATCTGCGCAGTCAGTTGGAAAAGCACCCTCGTACGCATGAAGGCGCGTTCTGGCATAAGCAAATTTATCCATATCAAATTTGGCTGGACGGCTTGTATATGGGTGCCCCGTTTTATGCGGAATTTATCCGCGAATTCGGAGATTCGTCTGAACTCAGCGATGTTACCTTGCAATTCAAGCTCTGCTACAAGCATACGCGTGATCCTCAAACGGGCCTGCTCTACCACGCTTGGGATGAAAAACGTGAACAGCCTTGGTGCAATCCGCAGTCAGGCTGTTCCAAGAACTTCTGGGGACGTTCTATCGGCTGGTTCGTTATGGCACTCGTTGACGTGCTGGACTATATTCCAGAAGATCACGCAGATCGCCCTGCCTTGCTCGATATGCTGACGGAAACACTGGAAGCTCTGCTGAAAGTACGTGATAAAGAAAGTGGAGTCTTTTATCAGGTGCTCAACCTGGGCCATGTGAAAGGCAACTATTTGGAAGCCTCCGCTTCCTGCATGATTCTCTATGCGATCGCCAAAGGCGTTCGCAAAGGTTATCTGCCAGAGCATTATCGTCAAGAGGCAGAAATCATCCGTAAAGGTATTATTGATGAATTTATCACGATTACCGAAGAAGGACTCGTGAATCTGAACAAAACGGTGCAAGTAAGTGGTTTGGGCGGTAAAGATCGTCGGGACGGCACCTTCACTTACTATATCAGTGAGCCGATTGTGACGAACGATCCCAAAGGTATCGGAGCTTTCATTCAGGCGATGGCTGAAGCGGAACGGCTCTAAAGCGGACGAAATGTAATCTTCTACAATAGAAAAGGACGGGGCCAATGGCCTCGTCCTTTTCTTGTTATCTATCATTTTTTCTTTGAAATCTAAAGTTTTCAGCTTTTCAAGTAACGCTTGAGTTCTTCATAGAAATTTTCTCTGGAACCGGCCAATATGACTACAATGAGTTCGCCTTCCTCATTTTCTTCTAGCCGATATGCAATTTCATAATTGGTACCTTTATAAAATACATTGTAGCCAAGAGTTCCGCTTAGATCACCTGTTTTGTGCTCTCCAATGGAGGGATCAAGTCGTATGGCTGTAATAGCGTCCAAGTAGGCTGACTTTAACGGTCTTTCAGAAAGCTTTTTAAAATATCGTTTTATAGTTCATCCGCATCATCATCGCCAGATTTAAAATTACGGGCAGCCTCTCCGGATTCAGCAATTAATGACTTTACAGCCCCGTGAAGCTCAGCCTGTCTTTCACGGAATTTTTGAAGCAGTTCCTGATCCTTGTACCCTTCCTGAATGAGATCAGCTAAGATAAGATCAGAAAAATTGTCATTCGCAGTATTTTCACGTACAGGACGAATAATGATGTTATTTCCTTTGATCCCGAATTCCACTTCATCCTTAATTCCAGCCTGTTCATACAGTCTTTGAGGTATTGTGACTTGGCGTTTTTGCGAGACACGCGCACGTTTCCATTCCACTCGTTCCACCGCCTCATTAGCTATTACCATAGTATACTCCCCCTTTTCCAACCATTCTATTCCGAGAAACAAATTTTCTTTGTTTCTTTACTTCTATACTTATAGTATAGGTAGTTTTCGAAAAGGAAGCAACCTAAACATATATTCACTTCATAATCTTAAATTCATATCCCTGTTTTTTTAAATATTCTATGATGACCGGTAAAGCCTTTGCAGTTTCTTCCTTGCCATAGGTATCATGCATTAGGATCACGGCTTTTTCTCGCCCCTTTACAGACTTCATAAATTGGTTTATGAGTCCGGCCGCTTTCTTGTGTCGTCCCTCTGCATCTTTAGTTAATACATTCCAATCCACTTGGTGGTAATCCTTTTTCAGTAACGCTGCATCTAATGAGGCCATACCCTTTGGATCTTTTTTCTTCCACGTCATGTGGCCTCCCGGAAATCGGATCATTCTTGTCGAGAAGTCCGGTCCCAGAATGCTTTTTAATACCTGATTGTTCTTTTCAATATCCTTCATAACGTTGTCCGTACTTACAGCCTTGTGGGGATATAGATACTTATAGTTATGTGAATACGTATGGTTTCCTATAGCGTGACCTTCTGCAACAATCCTTTTGATGATATTCTTCGTATGTTCATTTTCACCGGCTTCCTTTCCTACGACAAAAAAGGTTGCCTTTACCTTCTGTTTTTTAAGAATATCCAATATTTGAGGTGTCACCGTCACGGATGGCCCATCATCAAAAGATAAATAAGCTACTTTTTTACCGTCGGCTCCATCAGGCTTCTGCCCCAGCATTTGTTGGTTTAAATATTTCTCAACAAAGGCACCATCTTCAACTCCGGCATCGTCTTTTTGTGAAGCAACTTTACCATTCGATTCGACATTGGCTTTACCTTTTAATTTGTCATTGGATACGGCATCTGTTTGGTTAACTTGCTCCAGTGTTTGGGCTGGTGGTTTGCTATCTGAAACCTTTAGCACAATGAGCGTAACACAGCCGATCACGAATAATAAAATAGCAATGAATATGAGTCTTCTTTTGTTCCTCTTCAAGCGATGCTCTCTTGTCCTACTATATGTGTAATCCTTTTCCATTAGCTTATGTACCCCCACCAACATAATATTTCCCGAAATTAGGCATATTCGTAACCTTACCATAAATAAGTAGAATGAAAATTGAAAAATTGTAGCCAAATAAGCAAATAATTGTTACCCTTTGGGCTTCAAAAACAACATTGGTCATTGAAGAAAGAGAGCACAAGCCTGAACAGCTTAATAAAATAAAAAGTAGCCGTGATGTTGCGCATCACAGCTACCTAACAATGGAAGGTGGGCAACCACGGTAAGAGTTCCATCTAAACAGCCGATCAGGGGCTAACGTATTCCCGATAGATTATTGCTATTTAAGATGGCTTTGTCAAAACCTGAGCCAACAAAGATGCATAGGCTTTGGCGCCTTTGGGCTTCAAATGAACTCCGTCGGGTTCAAAATACGAGTTTTGGCCAGAGCTGGCTCCGTACCAGTCGATCATCGTAATCCGTTCATCCTGAGCTGCCGCTTCGGCAAGATGCCTGTTCACGATGCTCTCCCACGGACGTGGGACACGAGTATTCACGAGGATAATACGCTTCGCATCCTTCAGACTGGCGAGCAAATCGGTCAATTGGCCCTTGGTAAAGGAACCGTTTGTGCCCAGCTCAATAATGACTGTCTTCCCCAGCTGTCCGTTCTGTTTCAACTGCTCCAGTACGGCAGGCGCTTCTGCCATCTGCCGACCGATCCGTCCGTCTACCACCGCGTCTGGAAAAGCTTGCTGAATGTATGCCTGCACATCCAGCATGACAGAATCGCCAATTGCGGTCACACCTGCGCCAACATCTGCACCAGGCGCTGCCTGTTGCTGTTGGGTGGAAGTATCCGACTGAGCCTTAACCCCTTCCGCAGTGTCAGCCTTAGTCTCCGCATTCTTTGGCGCTTGGGTTTGAGCCTGGATCTTAGCTGCGTCCTGCACCTTGCTGCCCCCGGATACTTGTGGCTTGGCTTTTTGCTCCTTTGAAGCCACGGACACAGTTCCGTGAAGCGGCGGCATTGTCTTCCCGCTTAGAATCTCATCGTTCGCCGCTGCCTGCGTGATTGCGCCAGTAGACGTCACGTAGAGGTGAATGGTGCCCGCAAAAACTCCCATAAAAAGCACAGATGCTGCGGTTGCAGGCATCCATCTCCAACGTGCCTGTCTGCGGACCGCTGTACGGATGCCCGCGATCCAGTGGCGAAATCCTCCGTGCCGGATCGGCTCCTCGATATATTTATATGAGAGAGACGCAAGTAATATGGTTGCTAACAATTGTAAAATGATTCGCAGCACATGCACCCCGTCGGTATCCACCTGCGGTGTTGTCAGGGTGATAACCGGAACATGCCACAGGTATAGCCCGTAGGAACGTGCGCCAATCCAGCGCAGCGGCTTGAGTCCAAGCAGCTTTCCGAGATGGCTCACCGGATGTGCTAACGCAGCGACCACAATAGCAGTAACCAAAGCTATGCCCAGCAAGCCCCCACGATACAAAGACGGGTCATATTCATTCGAGGCCCATGCCCAGTGACACAGCAGCAGCAAGCTTACAGCCCCAATACCATCCAGGAACAAGCGCGCCTTGGCAGACGCTTGCCCCTTCAGCTTGCCGCTAGGCCATACCAAAGCCAGCGCCGCACCGATCAGCAGGGCGAATCCGCGTGTATCCGTGCCATAATACACCCGGCTGGGATCAGCTCCGGGCACATAAATGACTGCCATCAGCAGCGCCGAGATCAACGCCAGGCAAGTTACCCAGCCTGCGAGCACAATACGCTTGGGCATGTATTTCAGCCCAAGCGCCAGCATTAACGGCCACAGGATATAGAATTGTTCCTCCACCGCCAGCGACCACAGATGTCCGAGCGGCGAAGGTGGTCCAAAGCTTTCAAAATACGATACCTGATGAAAAATAAACCACCAGTTACTCATATATACCAATGCAGCAGGTACATCTCCGCGCAAGGCCGTGAGCCGTGACGGATCGAAAAGCAACGAGCACAGGACAATGACGGCTACAACCGTCAGCATGGCAGGCAGCAGCCTTCTGGCCCGACGCAACCAGAAATCTTTCATTTTAAAACTATGATATGTATCCCACTGACTTACTAGAATATCCGTGATTAAATACCCCGATAACGTAAAAAAAACGCCTACACCCAACAAGCCTCCTGGCAACCAATCCGGATTCAGATGATACACAATGACTGCGATAACCGCCAGCGCTCTTAACCCATCCAGCCCCGGCATATAACGACGTTGTGATGGCAACGGATTAGACTTCATTTCAGCCGCCATCCTTCATGCAAATTCAAGCTCCCTGTCTGTTTCAATGCTCTTCTGCCCTTTCCCTCTCCTGCACATCGTTTTGGTGCGATGCCCTGTATCCTTTTCGTTCATTATATAAAACTTCATATTCGTAATCATTTCAATGAAGTTAAAATTAATGACAATGTTTTTATTATATCACTCCTTTCCACAGTTAAGTAACCACTGATAGATATACAAAAAAAGGCATCTCCTCCCTTGGGAAGAAAATGCCTTTTTGTTGATTTTAGCTTAAAATTTGATGATGCCTGAGGTATGCAGGAATACCAGCAACATCAGGATCGGCGCAACATACCGAAGGGCAAACAGCCAGATTCGGAACCATGCAGGCTTGAGGTTCGCTTGCTCTGCTGCATTTTTCCAATAGTACCCTGCAAAGATAACGACCATCAGGCCACCGAGTGGCAAGAAGATGTTGGATGCCGTGAAATCTACAAAGTCAAAGAATGACTTGCCTCCGACCTTCAGTTCCGGCACCAGCCCCATAGACAATGCCGATGGAACACCCATCAACAGGCACAGGATGGAAATAATGATAACCGAGCGGACACGACTCCAACGGAAACGTTCCATCACATAGGCGACAGACACCTCCAACAGAGATACCATCGAGCCGATGGCTGCAACCGCCAGCAGTACAAAGAACAAACCACCGAAAAAGGAACCGAGAGGCATAGCAGAAAACGCCGCTGGCAATGCGATAAAGACCAGAGACGGTCCTTGAGCCGGGTTAATACCGAAAGAAAAGGTGGTTGGGAAAATGATCATACCTGCGATAAACGCATAGATCAAATCGCCTCCTCCAATGGCCAACGCAGCCGTACCCAGCGATTGGCGGCGATCCACATACGCACCATACGTTACCATGATCCCCATACCCAGAGATAGTGAGAAAAAGGCATGTCCCAAAGCAACCAATGCTGATTCTATAGTGAGCTTAGAAAAATCAGGGTTCAAAAAGAAAGCTACACCTGCGCCAGAACCTGGCAGCAACAGAGCATTCACCATCAAGACCAGCAATAGAATGACTTTGGCAGGAATGAGGATTTTATTGAATTTTTCAATCCCGTTGGATACACCCAAAATAACGACAACTGCACAAATGGCAAAAACAATCAACAGCCATGCTAGTGGTGCGTAGCCCGAAGAGAATGCGGCGAATTGTCCGGCAAAATCGTTATTGGAAAACAATTTTCCGGTGAATGCCTGTATAGCATAATGGAGCGTCCAGCCCCCTACGATACTGTAGAACGACAAAATGACAAACGGGATAATCACATACATGATGCTTAATTTACCCCAAATCGGATGACCGCCTACTTTGACCATAGCAGAAGCAGCACTACCCCGGCCAGCTCGACCAAGCGCCAGCTCAGCCAGCAATACAGGTAAGCCTACAAGCAGCAGACAGACGATAAACAGCATGAAAAATGCCGCCCCACCATACTGTCCAGTAATATATGGAAATTTCCAAATGTTGCCGAGACCTGCCGCACTCCCGATCGCTGCCAGTATGAATCCCGCTGATGAGAAGCGTTCATTTTTATCGTTCAGGCTGTTCTGTCCCTTGCTCAAACTCATTGTATCCCCCTCATTCTCTCTACTTCCGCATAAACATAAGCATGCGTACATAAATAATTTTCACTCATTATAGCGTAAGTAGGATGTAAGATCATACAATATTTTTCACTATTATCGAATTTATTTTCATATTGTCGGATATCTATATAATCCTACAAAAAACTACATTTTTTCTTCAACATCCTTCATTATAATGGCCTCTCCCATGCGATTCGATACTTTTTGATAAATATACGAAATCGCCAATAATACCACACCAAAAGAGAAGTAAGCTATGATGGTGCTTCCCGTCGTTAACAGATGCAGGTCATACAGCAGCAGCTTGCCTGTCGATAACAAAGTCAATCCCAGACCAAATCTGCGAATGTAGACCACCCGTTTACGGAAACCATAGGCAATATACAAAATAGCCAGCAACAGATACACCAAGCTGAATATAAGCCCGGCATCTCCCAGACGGAACTGAACCCCGAAGAATGCGGTAATCACACCCAGCAAATATACGCCCATAATAACAGGATACAGCTCCGTGCTTCGATAATGTCGGGTCATCAGTGCGTTCAGGAAATCCTTGCTGCTGAAAAATACCAGGACATTGAAGACAGCCAGCAGCACCAGCGCCACATAATCGGCAGCCGTATTTTGCGCATAATTGTCATGCAAGGTTGGAATGGCCACGGTAACCAGCAGCCCCAACGCATAGCCGATGACATACAGCGCCAAGCTGTAGTATTTAATCACCTGATCATACAGCAGCTTCACTTTAGGCAAGGAGTAAGCCAAAACCAGCGATACACAGGTGTACAGCAGTGCTTTGTAAAAGGAATAGTGTGTGAATCCTTCGGGTACGATGATGTTATACCAATGCCCGGCTTCATACAGCAAATAACCATACACATTCACCAGCGTCACATATGTAAAACCCTGCATGATACGCATCTCGTACAGACGAATATTTTTGAATGTATCTGGACGGCCGAACTGCATCGCATAAAAGACGGTAACGATCAGCATCCCCAGCGTAATAAGCGTGTATTTAAGCCCAAAATAATCCGTCTCAAATCCCGACAACAGATATATAGGAAGATCGGTGAAAAAGAACGTACCCAGACATAGTAATAAAATGCCCCAGCCCGTTCGCTCCAATTCCTTCAACCGATAACGATTGCCATACAACGTCAGGAGGACGGCCTCGATTAGCCAGCCCATAGATAGCCATTTGACTCCAAACTGGAACGGAATCATCAGAATGGCGAAGGTCAAGGAGGTGGCATAAAATAACACCTTTGTCTGTTTCTCTTCCGGAATAAAGCTGCTAACCCATTGCGCCAAGCCCCCATACACCAGGCAAAACACAAGTGCCAGCAGGCCTTTGTAATCATCCAAGCCCGCATCACCGAACAGAGAGTACAGAACGGTACAGCTTACGACTGTGTTCAGAGCCAGCAGGGAGAAATCCAGCCAGGACAGCTTTTCTTTTAATCGGAATGGCACCCAGAGCGTCATCCCAAGGTACATTGCAAATGTAATAACTGCATACAGCATGCTTGCAGTCGTGCTATTCGACAACCACACCAGTACAATCATCAGGGGTGTATTCAGCAGAAAGCTGATATATTGCACGACGACCCAGCGTTTGCGGAAGGATACGAGCAGAATCAGCAGGTTCAGCAGAAACAGGTAGCCCATGGCGATGTAAACCGCGTTCCCTTGCAGCCCGTTCGCCGCCATATAGGAAAACAGCGGGATATATCCCCCTACCAATCCAAAAGAACAAATCGTTCTGGATTCATACCTTAACGACAGCAGCACAGCAGTCACCGTAACCAGCACGGATAGACCCATGCCCGTATACATCCCTATAATCTCCAGTAAGAAGTAGCTGTAAAAAATCGACCCGTACAGCACCGAAATACCGCCGCCCAATATGCCGAGCGCAAAGGTCTGCTTCTGTTTGCGGTACAACCACTCACCGCCGCCCAGCATCAGCGCTCCTAACAGAAAAAAGGCTACGCCCTTCATATTTCCTGTAAACCAGTTGGAATATGAATATTTAAAGGCAGCTCCTACGCCTAAAATAATGAGCAAAATCCCCAGCTTGTTGATCCAGTTCAAGCCCAGCTTCATTTCGAACTGATTCTGCTTCATGCGCTTCTGCATCGTTTCTTCGCTGATTTCTTCTTCTTGAAGCAGATCCAGCCCGTTCGCCGTATGATGAAGCAGATTTTGCTCAGCCTCTTGGAAGCGTCGGCGCTGCTCCATGATCCGCTCACGGATCTCCTCCGAGAACTGCCGCAATCTAGCGACGATCTCCTCCTGATCCTCTTTAAGCTCATGAGTGCTTTGCTGAATAAGCTGGTCTACACGATTTTGGGCCCCGTGCTCAAAGGCAGTCAATCGGTTCGTCCCTTCTGCTGTTCTGGATGCAAAATAGGTTTCCAGCTTTTCACGCGAGATGCGGATCATGTTGGCCTTCTCGCTCAGCATTTGCTCCGTCAGCGCCGTGCGCAGCTTTCCATTTTCCTGCTCGATATGTTGTACCCGCTCTTCCAGACGAAGGCAGCGAGCCTGAACATCCTCAAATTTCTTCCGCAGCACCTCATTCTCCAGAATGACATCCGAGGCTTCGTAGTCCGCAATTAACGTCTGGTATTCCTTAAGCAGCTTGCTCTGCTCTTGGCGGATCGTATGTAAACGATCTTTCAAATCCTTCATATTTCCCTCCATCACTGCCCAGTTTGGTAATCATTACATTTTACATGAAATTAAAAAGGCATTATAGAGACTATAGCCCATTTTGAGCTTGGCTAAGGCCTATGCCCCCCTTCGCAAAAACGAAACCCGGATGATATGTTTATCGGGGAAGACTACACGAAAAAAACGGCAACGGGCTTGAAGGAGTTGGAGACGAATCCAGTATGGAAGGGCCTAAAGGCTGTCCGCAACAAGCATATGCACGTCGTGGGTACAGAAATTGTAGGTTCACTCCTTACTTGTGGCTTTGAAGCCAAGACGAAATAAAAGACGTCCTTGATGCCCAGGACGTCCTTTAAATAGATGGATTCAGTATTAGCTATTGTTTTCTTGCCTCATTAGGAATAGGTTGAATAATATCTACATAGGATTCAGCTTTTACAGTAAAATCTTTCTGTTGACCTTTATCATCTTTGTATATAATCTTGAAATTTCCATTCTCATCATTAAACATCAAGATATCAGTTACCCATTCGACGTAATTATAGCTAGGTCTCTTTCCAGCACTTGATGCAATATATTCCATACCCGTGGATACAGTAAACTGCCAGACTGCCTTGGCCACCCCATCTTTAACTTCAACTACCGTATTACCAACATTGTTTCCATACATGTATTTGGAAGAATCCCCTCTTGGAAAAATGTAAGTATATTCTTTATTAGCCCCCGGTTTTTCTAAAGAAGAAAGCGATTTGAAGGAGAATTGAACCGGCAACGATATAGCAGCCTGACGGGCTGCTTGTAAATCTTCTGCCTGTAAGCTCTCTTGGTCTACCTTATAATTACCATCTTGAATAAATAAAATAGACCGAAGCTTCTCATAGTTTGCCTTGTAACCAAAGTTCTCCGAAATAAAACGAATAGGCACCAATATCCTTCCCTGAGTCACTTGAACTGGCACATCAACTTGAACTGCTTTGTTATTTTTAAATGCTTCTTTTTTGCTGGCTATCAACTTAATTTGATCTGTGCCTTTAGTGATGAGAGCAGATTGACTTTTACTATCCCATTGATAGGTTACCCCAAGTGAAGAGAGCGTCCGTATGGGAACCAGCACACGCCCATCCTCAATGATAGGTGAAACATCGGTTGCTATAAACTTTCCATTCACATTCACCGCGTTAACGGATACAGGATTAGCAGCATCAGCAACCGCCCAGGATTGAAATGTAAGTACGAAGAAAAACACAAGCACAATAACCTTTTTCAAGATAAATTACCTCCTTTTTCAATAAGTGCTCTTACATAAGACGTATGAATTATCCGAAAGTTTCTAGTCCAATACGGCCCATCAGTATGCAAAACAAAGGACGTCTCTTATTACTCAGGACGTCCAAAATGAATTGAATAATCTATTTAATTTGATCTTTCCTTACTTCGCCGGAAATAGGTACAATAATATCCTGTATTCCCGTAACCTTAGCGGGTAAAGCTTGAGTTATCGGCTTCTCAGTTCCCACTTTGCCATAAGTAACACTACGATCCACACGTTCTTGTAAAAAATAATACTGTGTTTTGTCTACCGGTGGTCTTTTCCCTTTTTCTTTCGTATACTTCCCTGTGTCTTTTTCTACGCCTTCCCAAACTAAATGCTTAACATCATCTTTAATTTCGTAATAAGTAAGTAAGTTTCCAACAACATAATAATATCTCAATGCCTCCCCTTCAGGGAAAATAAACTGGTAATAAATAGACTCTTCGGTATTATCAAGCGTATTTTCATCATTAGAAGGAAGGCCTACAGCAATTTTACGTGCCGTCACCAAATCTGTACCCTGATATAGCTTCTTATATTTTTCTATTTGGTCAGCACTCCGGATAATGACAGTATTTTCGTCCGCTTTCCACTCCACCTCTGCTTTAAAAGCTTCGCTGATAAAACGCAAAGGCACAACAACCCGATTCTTGTTCAATTGGGCAGGCACATCCAAAGTAAGTGTTTTTTCTCCATAAGCAGCTTCTTTTTGACCGATCGTAAGTACAAGTTTTTCTTTCACCCCAGGAGCATTGACAGTCACCGTCTTATGGCCAGCATTCCAGACTAAATTGAGTTTTAGCGGCTTCAAAGAAGCTAAAGAAACCATAGTTCTCCCTGCGACAGAAACGGGTGGAGCATCTGAATTAACGACCTCACTATTGATAACTAATTGAATCGACGGTGCAGCAGAAAGCGGAATAGCAAATGTTAAGAGCATGCTTAAAGTAAGCATAGATGAAAGAAAGATTTTTTTCATACCTAACTAACCTCCAATAATTTGTAATTACACTAAATTATAAACGTTTCAAACAAGAAAAAGTTTTGTTTTTTCAAAAAAAAAAAAAACATATTGCGTAACGTTACGTTATATAATATAACAAAAACACGGTAAGCGTTTGTTGCAGAATGATTAATGAGTGCCGGGAAGCACCCCATTCTGTTCCCCTCCAAACTCCTTAACCAACTATAATTTTTAGGAGGAACATTGTCATGGCAAATTTTGAATATGCTAAATTCGCTAAAATTCACCCTACTACAGGAAGATACAACAATACAGGTTTCCAGGCCCGCATAACTTTACCTTCGTCCAAATCACTTCCACAAGGGGGAACTCACTAACAATGGATTTTCTTTCTCTCAATGAAAGCTTTTCTCCACTACATGAATTACCACCTTCTCCGTTATTGCTGCATGTGCATGAAATCCTTAACTCCGAGGATGCCGACACCAAGACTGCTATGAATATTGTTGACCAACCGGATTTTTTTAGTTTACTTCTAGTAACAACCAATGCAAAAGAAAATTATTGGAATGCACACCTTTTTTATATGGACCAGGTAGAGAGAAATAATAAGCAGTATCGTTACCATACCTTCTCCATCACCGAGAGCCTACACCTACATAACTGCCTGTCCGAACTCTTCAAAGGATAATAAAAAGGCAGGACTCAATTAGAGTCCTGCTTTGCCTCTTTCATTCTTTGGTATTCTTCTTCAATAATTCTAGTTAATAGCTCTGTAGCGGTAATTCCCAATTTTTTAGCCGTCTCTGCTAATTCCTTTTTGATATATGCAGGAACATCATAGTGAAATTTTACTTTATTTCCATAAGCCAATGGTTAGCCCTCCTTATTTAATTCAGTCATTATTCATCACTTCCTGATACTTCTGATCAATGAGACGAATTAACAATTGAGTAGCTGAGGTATCCTGTAGATCAGCACACTCAATGAGCTTTTCTTTTACCTCTGGAGCAAACTCATAGGGCAATTTGAGTTTAGGCTCGGACATCCTCCCCCCCATGCTTTTTTCAACTTGAATCGCTTTGTTTATCATCAGTTCGAGAGAATCCTTTTCTGCGTCATTAAACTCAGTATATTTTAAAAGAACTCTGGATAGGTAGGATTTTAAAGCCTTCTGATTATCCTGATTTAAGGCAATGGTTAAAGTATCATCTTGTATGTCCAACTCACAATCAAAGTTGTTTCCAAACAAATTGATATTATATTTCACGATTACACTCCTTTATCAAACATTAAATTTTTGTTACTTATAATATACTTTGTTTCGTTATATTACGCAATATTTTTTAATAAAAATATACCATAACAATTGGCATTTTCATAGTATGTTGCCATCTATTTTCGTTTAAGGCATTCATCATTTCATAAGACTATAGCCCATTTTGAGCTTGGCTAAGGACTATCCCCCCCTTCGCAAAAACGAAAGCTGGATGATATGTTTGTCGGGGAAGACTACACGAAAAAAACGGCAACGGGCTTGAAGGAGCTGGAGACGAATCCAGTATGGAAGGGCCTAAAGGATGTTATGGTAATTTTATTATATTAATGGTATATTATGTACATATGATTTATAAGGAGGACTTTATGAAAATACAAAAAAATACATTCTAAGTTCCATAATACTTCTAGTAGTAATAGTCGTTGCAGGAGCCATTTTTACATCTAAAACGACTATATCTTTTAAAGAAGCAGCTTTGGGACAAGTAAATTTAGGTGACATTGACACAATTGAAATTATTAAATCAGATGATAATTCTGCAAACGAAAAAAAATAACTGTGTCAGACCCTAAATCAATTAATCAAATCATAAATGTATTTTCGCAATTACAGCTAAAAAAATTCAATTCAAGTACACCCTCGTCCGACTTGTACTGGATCACTATTAGATCAAAACAAGAAAGGAAACTTGGATTAACCCTATTGGGAGGAAACAATTTAGTAGTCTATCAATACAATTCGGCCGTTCCTAAAAATAGTGTTGTTTCATATGAGATTATTAGCGGGTATAATGAAAAATTAATGCAAAGTTTTTTTGAATAATTTAGGTTGTATGAAAAGATAACCACTTGTCTTAGAAAAAGACAAGCAGTTATCTTTTCTATGACTATTAAAGAAGCATCCATCCACCGCTGGTGGAATGCACTCGCGTCACCACACCTTTACCGGTAATGAATCTGATTCCCTGTGTTTCGTATTCAATAAATGGAAATTTAACTTCAATCAAATCATATCTCCCTTGATTGTCCTCCAAAAAATCTTGAAGATATCCCATTTCCCAGTAACCATTAATAACCAAACTTTTAAGAGCTTCTTTTTCACTAGGAATCATACCCACCAGAAGAGAAGCAATGCCTGCTGCCAAACTAGGTGCAGTATATTTAAAAAACATAGCTCCAATTACAGACAGCGAAGTACTTAACGCAGCGGCCAAAGCATTAGTATTCTGCTCTACAAGACCCTTATCATAAACATTTCGTTGTGCTCTTTGCATTTGTCTGACCTGATCCAAATTCAAAACGATATTAGCAGTGTATTCTTTTAGCATAGCTTAGCTATCCTTTATCTTAACTATGTGTTTTAATCTTAAAAGTTCACTGTGTGAGATAGTTTCTGGAGTACTTTTTCTTCCATTTGCTCACCACCGATGACTAATGTGTAATTGCTGAGCTACTTAAATTCACTTAAATCTTTAATATAAAGCCACGCCTGTTGAATAACCAA
>NZ_JBITPH010000069.1:0-17470 GCF_050467685.1 Paenibacillus sp. NRS-1782 | reverse complement strand
GGTTAATCAACAGACGTGTTTTATTAACAACATTTGATGTCCAAAACTACATTATTGAAGGTATACGTGCGGGAGCGGTAGGTTATTTGTTAAAGGATACGGAGATGAAAGAACTGCTTGATGGCATCCGATGTGTACACCAAGGTCAGGAGGTATGGCAGCTGTTAGAGTATTCACTGTAAGAATATGGGTTGAATAATGTGATCTATCGAAAAGGTACTAGGGTAACGATCGTACTATGGATTTTCACAATGGCTGTCCACTTTGCTATTGATGAAATTGCGCATGTTGGTCAGTCCACGCTTTTAATGTATTATGCAATAACTTTGTCCGTACAACAGTGGGTCGCACTGAACCGTGTCAAACGTAAGTTTCCATGGAGTATTCACTGATATCAGGTGAACAGGGTCATCTTCCTGAAGTGGGTTCGCATCGCAACATGATAAACTTGGGCGAATGCTTAAGCGTGAAACTCGGCATAACTGTAAACTGGCAGAAATTCATGATGAATTTCTACAAATACGAGAAGGTTGTCCCAATCGCTACTTTAAGTTTATATACAATTGCTATGTCTCATGAAGAGGCTATGGATGCTTTAAAAACCGTCAATATGTAGGTCTAGGAATCGCATTTTAACAAAAGACCATGACGATAAAACTCCGTGCAGGCATGGATAAACAACAAGCACTGCACGGAGTTATTGTTCTGAGGTGGGTGTCAGCTCACTTTATAAATTAGGTTTTTAGAAAATTCCACACGTTCTCATCCTATCCATTTAAGGTATTAACGTTATCTCAACTTGGTGCAGCAGCCCGTCATCAAATAACGGCAGTATGTTACCAGAAATCAAGCGGCCATCTACATGGATTTCTACATTTCCTTTGGATAGATGGGAAGGGTTAGTAATGGAAATTTGATATTGATTGCCGCGGAATTCGCGGTACACTTCAGCTGAATCCCATTCCGGAGGGAAACAAGGATCTATTCGCAATCCAGCGTAATCCCGCTTAATACCCAGTATGCCTTCGTACAGGCTCATGAGTCCCCAGGCAGAAGTTCCGGTTGTCCAGGATTGATAGGATTTTCCGTAAAACTTAGGATGTATGGAATAACAATTGGTAAAGACATACGGCTCTGCCCCAGATCGAGTGGAAGGGTTTGCTTCACTGTCAGGGATGATTTTCTTCAACGTACGAATCGCTGATTCTCCACGCCCCACCTTACAATCTGCAATTATCTTGAAGCCTGTGGCATGACAGTAAACCCCACCATTCTCAAATAACCCCGGTAGCATACCAGACATTCTCCCAACGTTAGGGGAGTATTCCGGATAAGGAGGCATGTTGATTGGGAAACCAAATTCATGCTCCATACTGTCAATCGACTCCAACACTTTTGGAAGTTTTTCCTCATTCGGAATGTCCGCAAGAATAGCCCATGATTGGGCATTGATATAAATTTTGCTGCCTTCACTGTCTTTGGAACCGATATTTTCTATTTTGCTCAGCGCACGCATATACCAGTTTCCATCCCAGGCTGACTCATTAATCGCCCGACGGAGCAGATCGTACTGTTCTGTTAAGTAACTGGCATAGTCACTATCTCCGACAATTTGCATCAGTTGGCTCAATTCTCGCAGGCCGTAGCAGAACTGCTCTGAGAGCATGACTGACTCTGCTTCAGGGTCAGTTGTAATATTCAGAGCATCATTCCAATCTGCAAACATGATACGTACCAAGCCATTTGTCCCTTTATCCTCAATCAAGCGATTGACAGCTGCCTTCATATGCTCAAGTATCGTTCCAGAGCCACCATCCTGATATTCGATCTCTAGATCAAGGAGCGAATAATCTCCAGTTTCCTTAATCAGCTCAATTACCGCCCATATAATCCAGAAGGGTTGGTCCGAGTAGCGAGTGTCGTCATAGGGGAACCAAGTAAGTACTGCATGGCCTTCCTTGAACTGATGTCTCAAGCATTCGATAATTTCTTCTTTGGCCCGATCCTGTCGATAATTCAGCAGAGCAACAGCTATTTGAAGATTATCCCGAACTCCTTTCTTGCCGACTATGCAAAAATCAATCTGCTTCTTTACCCATTCGTTCATAATGATGTTGAGCTTATCATCAGGTGTATTTACACTCAAGCTTTTATACTTGGATTTATAATGTGCCTGGGTCTCAAGCAATGATTTCTCGAGTCGGTTCTTATCGAAATATTTGTCCGCAGTCTGAACAGCTTCCTTCAGGGTCTCACTGACTCCCATAACAAAATAGAGCTCTTTCTCCTCACCAGGTGCCAAAGATAGTTTATTCTGCAGCACGCCTCCCAAATTGGAAAGTGTAGTTGTGGAATTTGTACAGTCCCGGCCTTTGATAACAACATCAGGCCGCTGGAATAAGGGAGCAGGTATGGAGTCGAGCTTGGTGATGGATCCCAATGGACCCAAAAATTCTCCAAGGTCACCATCGTAGGCATGTACGGTTTCTGAACAGGAGATATAGCCGTTATAACGGGCATGTGGTGCAAAAGGATGCTTGGACTGACAGTAAACACCGTTGAGATCGGAATCAAATATTGTTTCGCAGCTTCTATACATTTCATAATAGCGGGGGTATTTAAAACCTTCGAGTTCAAAGCTCACTGCGGAAAAAAGACTGATATTTTTCACGCGATTTGTGGAGTTTTTGACTTTTACCACCCATACCTCATTATAGCCCTGATGCGGTACAAACAGTTTCCAGGAAGCGTGAATACCATTCTTCTGGGACTGAACAACAGAATAGCCAATACTGTGTTCACAAGTAAAGTCATCTATAGCCTCATTGAGCGGCCCTTCACCGATGTTCCAGTATGTGTTCGTGTCATCATCTCTCAGATAAATATATTTTGCATCCTGGTTATTAATCATACACATATCTGCTTTGGAGTTGATGTAGTAGCTGCGGCCGTGTCCAATTTGAGACACCTGTGTACAATATCCTTGTTCACTCCACAAATAATTGTACCAGTACCGCGGGGGCCGAGGGTCTGTGATAACGCATGAGTTTCCTTGATCTTTGAAATAATGAATTTTGCCTGTTTCCATGATTAATCCCTCCATTATAAATTAATGTCCTTTATGAGATGAGTTCTAGCCGTCACCTGCTGAAAATGCAACGTTCATCTTGATGTACATTTTTTACAGAATAATATTAACTTCATTTGTTAGGAGATGATACCAGTCAATCTTTCGATTTTGTAGGAGAATCTTCTATGCTCTTTCTTCATTTTAGGTGCTGCTTGCTTATTGAAAGAATAACTTGAAGTATAAGGTATACCACAATCACAAACTTTCAAAGAAAAATCACAAGTTTCTCTGGTAGGTCTGGGGAAGGGAATGCTCTATGATATAAGAGGGGGATTCATACCAGTGGATTCTTAATTGAATATTATTTATTATGAAACCGTTATCAATACATGTTGATGAACTGCCTCCTGCAGTTTATTATGTAGCTTAAAGTCACCTGTACAATTACTGTATATTGAAGATTAATCGTAGTCCGATTAAACGGTCTGCTTTTGTTGTTTTCAAGAAGATCCCAGCACTAAACATCTCAAAGGGGGGGCATCATGAAATTGCTGATCGTAGATGATGAAGAGAGAACCAGAGAAATGCTTCGCAAGCATATTGCTTGGGAGGAAATAGGTATTCATGAGGTTGAAACAGCACGTAATGGCATAATTGCCCTGGAACTTTGCCGGAGCTTTCGTCCCGATGTTGTGCTCTGTGATATCCGGATGCCGAAGATGGACGGTATAGAATTTGCACAACGACTACGTGAAAGCGAAGTTTCATGCAAGCTGTTGTTTCTGAGCGGATTCTCAGACAAAGAATATCTGATGTCAGCGATCCGGTTGAACGCTTTGGACTATATCGAGAAACCGATCAATCCAGATCAGGTCCGAAAGGCCGTTCAAGCTGCAGTGGAGTCCAGAAAGCATGATGAGAAGAAACGTATGGAGGAACGCCAACTGCAGGATGCCTATGATGAAGGTCTGCCTTACCTGAGACAAGAGATGATCCGCAAGCTGATCTCGCTTCCCGGTTCTCCCAATGTGACAAAAGCTCTAGAGAGCAGGGAAACTTTTCTTCTGCCTATAGAAGGACCCTTCACCGTCATCGCATCTTCCTTGTACTGGTATCCGACGCAATATCCGGAGAATCCGAAGGTCGTGCAGGAAGAAGTGCTTCAGAAGATAAATATGAGCAGCAGACTGGCTTCACTACAGGGCATTTGCGGTTTTGATTACCATCAGTTTTTGATCTTCATTCTGCCAGGAGCCTTCGGCAGCAGCTACCGGGAACATCGCAACGTGCTGGAAGAACTGTATTCGGAGTTAGCTAAGACCATAGGAGATGATATCCGTTTTCGCATGGGGGTTGGTGAGCCAGTGGTAGAAAGGATGCAGATTCCTGATTCGTACAGATCTGCCTTGGATGCGTGCAATCTGCATTATTACAGCGAAGGTAGCCAATTGATCTTTGCTGGTGCCATTGGCGGTAACCGGGAGCTTGCTACTGATTGGAACGTGGTTCGCAGTCTGCGCGGACTGCTAAAGCAGGGCGAACTGGAGGATGCTCGCAGTCTTATTGTGAATTGGACGGAAGAGGCCAGGGCAGCACGCGATCTGGATATTTCCCGGCTCAAGAATTGCTATTTCCAGTTTTTGTTTGTGATTCTGGATGTAGCGGTACAACTTGGATTCACAGATACGGATGAAGACACGGAGAGACGCTATATTTTGAAGGAGATTGACCGTATTCAAGATCTGGCAAGTATAGAGAAATATATTCTTTCCTTTCTTGAATTGTTTCAGATTTCGCAGGATCCAAGCGGAATAACACCCAAGATGAGGGATATTATTCATTATATTCACAAAAACTATCGAGAAAAGGGGTTCACAATTCTAGACATTGCGAATCATGTGTCGCTGAGTGAGACCTATCTCTGTTCCCTGTTTAAGAAGCAAAGTGGAGGCACGATTAAGGAATATATTTCTTCGCTGCGAGTGGAAAAGGCCAAGGAGCTGCTGCTAGACAAGGAACTGAAACTGTACGAGGTTGCGGATCGGACAGGCTTTACGGACGCCAATTACTTCACTACCTTTTTCAAAAAATATGCGGGCTGTACGCCTTCGGAGTATCGGGAGAAGATGGCCAAATGAGATTAAAACCCCCAAAGCCGTTCGCTGATTTCAGCATCCGCCACAAGCTGTTTGCTTCCTATATGATGGTAATAATTATTCCCTTTGTCGTGCTGCTCTTTCTGCATTTACATCTAACCGCTAATGAAAATGAGAAGCAGGCATTGTATACGGCCCAAAAGATGCTGGAGGAAACGAAATCCTACTTGCAGTACCGTGCAGAAACAGTCAGAGAGGTACTGAACTTTATTGCCTTCAATGATACAGTGCAGACGATGGTAGCAGAAGACCCAAGTAGATATGAAGATGTCAATCTTTGGGGAACCGACGCTAATAGACTGGCCAAGGTACTGGGGAAATTTCGTTACAATTCAGATATTGAAACTGTTCAGCTCTACATGAAGAAGGGTCTTGCTTCAGCTACAGAAAATTTCGACTATTTAAACATGGTCAAGGTAGAGCAGAGCCACTGGTTCAAGGAGTTTATCGCTTCCCATTCTGTTCTCACCTGGCTACCCTCTTCCGCCTTTGGAGAGAAAGAAGAGGGCAACGAGGTATCGGTTCTGCGCCTCATTCCAAATGCTCACAATATACAGGAGAACGATGGTATTGTTCGCGCCCAGATCTCCCAGAGCACAATGCGCTCCGTGCTGGACCATGCCATTGCTACTCCATATACCTCTGTGGTCTTGTTCAATGACCACGGAGATATTCTCAGCACTGCAGGCAGATTTCAACATAACTCCAGAGAGTTTCTAGATATGTTGTCACAGGCTTCAACTGGTAGAGAGCAGGATAACTACTGGGCGGATCATTTGGAGTTCAATGGAAAACGAATTCTGCTCGGACTGCAGGCTATCCCTGACACAGATATGAATATAGCGATGATTGTACCCTACTCCGACATTCAGAAATCCAGCAATAAGATGCGTAACCGGCTGATCCTTATTTTTTCACTTATCATCCCGCTCACCTTCATTCTGTCCTATATCGTTGCCGGTTCCGCAACCAAACGTCTGCGTCAGCTCATTCAGCATGTGAGTAAGGTGAAAAACGGAAATTTTCAAATCTCCCCTCTTCCGGGTAACCAGGATGAAATCGGTGAACTGACCACGAACTTTAATGTGATGGTAGAGAATATATCAAGGTTAATTGAGGAGACGTATACTCTTGGGCGGGAAGTGAAAAACAAGGAACTAAAGGCGTTGCAGGCTCAAATCAACCCGCATTTTCTGTACAACACGCTGGATCTGATCAATATTATGGCTATTGAATCCGGTAATGGGGAAATATCCAAAGTAGTAGGTCAGTTGGCGTTATTCTACCGCTTGAGCTTGTCGAACGGGAGTGAGATTGTCACCCTGGAGAGTGAACTGCGGCATATTGAATCCTATGTGTCAATTCAGAATATGCGTTTCAGCAATGTGATTACATTAATCCTCGAAGTATCGCCAATTCTGCTGAGCTGCGAGGTGCCGAAAATTATGCTGCAACCCCTGATTGAGAACGCGATTCTGCATGGCATTATGGAGAAGGAAGTGGAGACGGGGATAATTCATGTATCTGCTATGGAGGAAAAGGGTGATCTGGTCGTGGATATTAGCGATGACGGTATCGGCATGAAGGAAGAGGTGTTGTCGACTTTACTGACTAAGGCCGTAAGCAAACGGACGGGCGGCTTCGGCATCCGGAATATTCAAGAGCGGTTACAGCTGAATTATGGACTGAAGTATGGATTGTCTTTTACAAGTCGCCCAGGTGAAGGGACCAGTGTCCGGATACGTCTTCCCAAATCAGTAAAAATGTAAGCGTTATCACAAACTTTCAAAGAAGAACGAAACTTTGCCCCGTAGGTATAGGCTTTAAAGCCAATTACAATAAATGAGGAGAAAGAGAAAACATACTGAAGGAGGCTACTTATGGGTACCAAGGTAGAGCAAGTCGCGGATCACAAGCATAAACCGGCCAAAAGTCTGTCGCTGCTGCGGGAGCTTAGGAGGAACTGGGTGCTGTATGCGATGTTTGTGCCGATTGCTATTTATTTCATCATCTTTGCCTATATTCCGATGACGGGTGTCATTATGGCATTTAAGGAGTTTAACTACAGAGATGGTATTTTTATGAGTCCATGGAACGGGATTGAAAACTTTGAATATTTTTTTCAGTCTGGGAAGGCGTGGCTTGTGACGAAGAATACCATCCTGTACAATCTGGTGTTTCTGGGAGCATATACTTTTTTCTCGATACTGGCTGCGGTGCTGATCTCGGAAACGTATAACAAATTTTTCAAAAAAACCGCTCAGACGTTTATGTTCCTACCTTACTTCATTTCCTGGGTTACAGTGTCCGCGTTCGTCTACAATTTTCTGAATTATGAGTTCGGAATTGTAAACGTGTTCCTACGGAATATGGGGCTTGAGGCCATTGATATCTACTCGACCAGCAGCTACTGGTATCTTCTGCTTCCGCTGCTCTATGTGTGGAAGTGGGTCGGGTTTGGCTGTGTCCTTTATCTGGCGGCGATTGTCGGGATCGACCAGGAAATTTATGAAGCGGCGACGATTGACGGTGCTACCCGTTTTCAAAAGATCATGAGAATCACCCTGCCCTTACTCAAGCCGACAGTAGTGGTACTGATTTTGTTGGGGCTGGGAAGAATCATGCGCGGCGAATTCGATATGTTCTACCAATTGATTGGCAACAACGGCGCGCTGATGAATGCCACGGATATCATTGATACACTAGTGTTCCGCTCGCTAGTGGGCACACAGGACTTTGGCATGGCTTCCTCAGTGGGACTTTATCAATCCGTTCTGACGCTGATAATCGTCTTGTTCGCAAACTATTTAGTCCGCCGTTATGACAAGGGCAACGCGCTGTTCTAACTTGATTGCATGAAAGGGGAATTTAACCATGGAGAAAAATAAATTGAACTCAGCGCCTGTCTTTCAGGCTTTCTCGTATATTGTGGTATCGCTGATTGCTATTTTATGTCTGCTTCCTTTTATTTTCCTGATCTCCGGCTCTGTCTCGGATGAAGGGCAGGTTCTGGCGAAGGGCTATTCCTTTCTGCCACGAGGATTCTCGTTGGATGCCTACGCCTTTATTTTTCGAAATCCCGGCGATATTCTCTCTGGCTACCGCGTGTCGGTGATTGTGGCAGCGGTTGGAACGGTACTCTCACTGCTGATTTCCACGATGGCTGCTTATGTCATGTACCGCAAGGAAGTGAAATACCGTAACCAATTGGCATTCTTCCTGTTCTTTACCACATTGTTCAACGGTGGACTTGCCCCGTATTTCATTTGGATTACCAGCTATTTGCATCTGAAGAACACGCTTGCGGTGCTGATTCTGCTCCCCATGTTCAATGTGATGTACGTGCTGATTCTGCGCAGCTTCATACAGGGCTCCGTGCCTGAGCCGCTGGTGGAATCCGCCAAAATTGATGGAGCAGGGGATTTCCGGATCTTCTGGCAGATGGTTTTGCCACTCTGCAAGCCCGCGCTCGCTTCCATCGGTTTGTTCACTATTTTGGCCTATTGGAATGACTGGTGGACCCCGATGATGTTCACCGACAAGGAGCAGTATGTACCGCTGCAGTACTTGCTCTATAAAATGCTGTCCTCGATGAACATGTCTGCGGCAATGGCCCAGCATATGACGTCTCTCGACACACCGAAGGAAACATTCAAACTCGCTATGACAGTGATTGCCACCGGACCCATTGTAATTCTGTTTCCATTTCTCCAGCAGTACTTCGTCAAAGGCATCACTATTGGTGCAGTAAAGGGTTAAACCCTTCTGTGCAGATGTAGAACCGTTTCGTTATAAATCCTGCAAGATGGAGGATTTATATAAAATTTCCATTACCAAAGGGGGAAAAAGAGTGAGAAAACCAAAGGAAAAATCTATGTTCATCTTGACGCTGCTTCTGTCTCTGGCCATGCTATTGTCTGCCTGTGCCGGCAGCAACAACCAAACGGATAACGCAAACGGAAACAAGCCGGATGGAGGCAACACCAGTTCGCCGGCCAATCAGAAAGAGGTTGTGTTGAAGGGATATCTGCTTGGCGAAGCGCCGAAAGGGATGCCGGAGGTGCTTGTGGCACTCAATAAAAAGCTAAAAAAGGACATCAATACCACCATTGAGTTGAATTACATCGGCTGGGGCGACGTGCAGTCAAAATACCCGCTTTTGTTGGCTGCAGGCGAAGATGTGGATTTTATCTTTTCTGCTGAATGGAATTATTATGCTGAACAGGCGAATAAAGGGGCATTTTATGAGCTGAAAGCTGAGGATATTGCCAAAAATATGCCGAAGAAATCGGCTATCCTCGATCCAGCTGCCTGGGATGCCGTCAAGATTGAGGATAAAATCTTTATGATCCCGGGCTCCTCCGCGGATCGTTCGGTTTTTGTAGCTGTGCTCCGCAAGGATATTATGGCGGAAGCGGGCCTGACCGAGGTGAAACGGTTCTCCGAGCTTGGCCCTTATCTGGAAGCCGTGAAGAAAAACCATCCGGATATGATCGGCCTGAACTTGGACTCACAGGTTGACCTGCCGACGCCTTATCAACAACTGATGCGCGATAAAATTGGCTACACGGGCACTCCTTTTGGCGGTGGTCCTCTGGCCCAGGGCGTAGCTTACGATTTCGGAGATCCGACCGGCAAGATCTACAGTATGGTGGATGAGCCTTACCTCAGCGCGCAGAAATATGCTGCAGGTATTATGAAGGATTGGTACGACAAAGGTTATATCAATAAAAATCCGTATTCGAATAAAATCCGCTCCAAGGATAATTTTGTGGAAGGCAAATCTGCGGTAGCATTTGGTAACACCATAGATATTGCTGCCACCATGGAAGCTGCTGAATCGAAAGGGATTGAAACCTATTTGGTCCCATCATTGATGACAAACGGTAAAGCACCTTTTAGCCCCTGGGTTACTCAAGGGATCTCCATCGCGGCTAATTCAAAAAATCCCGATCGTGTCATGCAGGCCTTCGACCTTATCATGGAAGATCCATCTTATGCGTATCTAGCTTATTATGGTATTGAAGGACAAAACTACATCATCACTGGAGATGGTAAAATCGGCCTGCCGGAAGGTGTAACGGCTGCTAACAATACCTATCCGCCGGATGCTGCGGGCTTCTGGTTCCTGAACAAGGATTTGTTCAAGCCAATGAGCACCTGGCCGCAGTCTTATATTGACCACCGGGAGAAGGTGAAGGATTATGTAACTGATGACTTTGTATACAACGGGTTCACTTTCGACTCAGACAAAGTCAAGACACAGATCGCCAATCTGGCTAATGCTTCAACGCAATATGCCAATCCAATCTATATCGGTTCAGTCAAGAATGTCGACAAAGCATTTGAAGAATTAGCTGAAAACTTGAAAAGCGCTGGTCTTGATAAGGTGAAAGGGGAAGTGCAGGCCCAGGCTGAGGCGTTCTTAGCAAAGAAAAAATAAGATACTTCCGATCAAAATAGTTGGACTGACCGTTAAAGCTGTAAAGGATAAAGCACCCAGAAGCTCAGCAGCATATGCTGCTGAGCATTCTATTTATTCCGAGTTGACGTATGGTAGACAACCCAACTCCCACCAATCTGCTGGGCATTATTAAGAGGAGCGTCATCATTAGGTTCCAAAGCTATAATGATTGGATGGGATAAAGAAACTTCTTTCAAGTCTTCAAATTCTAAGTAAATGATAAGTTGGTCCGATGCGCTTACAAGGAGCTGATTTACTACGAAGCAAGGATTAAATCCCTACCTCCCCTGGTGGGAGCAAGTCTTCGATGAACCGCAATTCAATCTCGTAGTTTGGGTTGAAAAGGGAGCAACTGTATCTCTACAATTGATTCTCCATGATAGGAGAGGCTTTTTATAGGCATGACCATATGTAATGTAAAGGATTAAACAAATAGTAATGAAAGTGAGATGAAGAGTTATGATAGGCACTTGGCATTTCCTACTGCAAACGCCTGAATCCACGATTAAATTGCAGTTCATCATTGAAAAAATGGAAGCTTATGCATTGTCCGTCATTGCGGAGCCTTTTCCATTTCCTATTGAGATTCACACCGTGACAGTGGACGGGGATATGCTGCAAGCCAAAGGCTCATCCCGTTACGTAGCGGATGAACCGATTGAATTTGATTTGACCTTCGAAGACGATGAATTCCACGGCAGAGTGAAGCTGCCCTATCAGGAAGCCTTCTTCGTGCAAGGTGCCAAAGGGCCTGGCCCTTCCCTTCAGGATATGCTGATTTCCGAGCTTCAACCCTACCGCAAGCATGAGGTGAGGCAGCGAAACGAGGAAGAAATCCGTCAAGCGGTGGAGATACTTCTGGCGAAGATGTCCGTTGCCGATAAGATCGGCCAAATGAGCCAGTGTATGTCGACTAACATTTCTCTCGGATCAGAGGTGGCGTCTGACTCGCCGGAGAAGTTGATTGCAGCAGGCCGGGTAGGCTCGGTCCTCTCGGCTATTACCAGTCGGCGTGTGTTCGAATTGCAAAAAATTGCGGTCGAGCAGTCTCCACACGGGATTCCCTTACTTTTTAACTTTGACGTCATTCACGGGTTTCAAACGGTGTTTCCGGTACCGCTTGCGGGGTCCTGTAGTTGGGATATAGCGGCCATTCGAGAAGCCAGTGCGATCGCGGCGAAAGAAGCTAGTGCCTCCGGCAATACGTATAACCATGGCCCGATGGTCGACATTACGCGAGACCCGCGTTGGGGCCGGGTTGTGGAAGGCGCCGGCGAAGACCCATATTTGGGAAGTCTGATCGCCAAAGCCCAGGTCGAAGGCTTGCAGGGTGACAACTTATTTGATCCAGAGACGCTTATTGCTTGCTTGAAGCATTTCGTCGCTTATGGAGCCGCTGAAGCCGGCCGGGATTACAATACGGTGGACATTTCAGAAGGCACGCTTCGCAATGTGTACTTGCCGCCGTTCCAGGCGGGGATTGAAGCTGGCGCCGGGTCGGTCATGAATGCTTTTAATACTTATCAGGGTGTGCCGGTGGCAGGAAATCGTTACCTCCTTAACGATGTACTGCGGAAGGAACTGGGCTTCGACGGGGTCCTGATTTCTGATTATGGTTCCATAGATGAAATTGTTGCACATGGGAATGCCAAGGACAGTAAGGAAGCGGCTAGAAAGGCTCTGGATGCCACGATGGATATTGAGATGGTAACCCGGTCTTACGATCAGCTGCAGGAATTGATTGAAGAAGGTCTGGTGGCGGAGAAACAACTCGATGAATCCGTGCGGCGCATCCTGACTCTAAAATACAAGATCGGCATTATGGACGACCCGTTCCGTTATGTGCGTCCAGAGAAAGAAAAGGAGTATCATTTCCATACGCAGCATCTGGAAGTCAGCCGGAGTCTGGCAAGGAAATCGATTGTGCTGCTGAAGAATAACGGTGTTCTCCCGCTGGCAAGCAAGGCACAGAAGATAGCCATTATCGGACCTTTTGGTGACAGTAAAGATCTCCTAGGACCATGGCAGTGGTCCCGGTTCACAAAGGAGACCGTTACGCTCAGAGAAGGTATGGAAGAAAAAGGGGTTTCAGAAACACATCTATTGCTTGAAGAAGGTTGTAAGGTTGAAGAAGCAGTGGATGGGGGAGTAGAGCGGGCGGTTGCCGCAGCGGAGCAAGCGGATATCGTTCTTCTGGCGCTCGGAGAGAGCAGTGAAATGTCCGGAGAAGCGGCTTCCCGCTTGGACATTCATTTACCTAAGGTACAGCAGGAGCTTGCAGAGGCCGTTGTTCGGGTAGGGAAACCGACCATTCTGGTATTAACCAATGGCCGCCCACTGGTACTGGACGGGTTCGCACGCCAGGTTGATGCAATCGTTGAAACCTGGTTCTTGGGATCTGAGGCCGGGCATGCCATCGCCGATGTACTCTTCGGCGATTATAATCCGTCCGGCAAGCTGACGATGAGTTTCCCGGCCCATTCTGGGCAAGTGCCGGTATATTATAATCATTTCCACACCGGAAGACCTGTAACAGAGAGCAATCAAGGACAGAAATTCTTCTCGCGGTATATCGATGGGCCAAATGAGCCGCTGTATCCGTTCGGTTACGGATTAAGCTATACAACGTTTGAGTATTCGGATATCCAGTTGTCCCGCACCCAAATGACGGCTTCGGAAACGCTCATTGCCAGCGTCACGGTAACCAATACAGGAAAGGTTTCGGGAGAGGAGACCGTTCAGCTGTACATTCAGGATCTGTATGGCCGTGTGGTTCGTCCAGTAAAAGAACTGAAAGGATTTCAAAAGGTGATTCTGGCTGCAGGCGAAGCACAGGACGTTCATTTCAGCATTACTGAAGCTGATTTGGAGTATTGGAACCTGGAGAAGAAGAACGAAGCAGAGCCGGGGGAGTTCAAGGTATATATCGGATCGAGCTCCTGTGATGTGAAGGAAGCATCTTTCGAGCTTAGCCCAAACTCAAATATAAATTGGCAGGAGGCAGAAAAATGACTTATAAAGATGCAAGCAAATCTATTCCGGAAAGAGTCGAGGATTTACTTGGAAGAATGACCCTCAAGGAAAAGGTAGCCCAGTTATATTGTGCTTCCGTTTCAGATGCCGACGATAGTGTAGCACCGCTGAAAGAAGCGATGAAAGACGGGATCGGGACGTTGAGTTGTCTGAACTCTTCGTTAACCGGGGACAACAAGAAGGATATCGAAAAATTAAAAAGCCTTCAGAAATATCTTTTGGAGGAAACCAGATTAGGGATTCCGGTAATTATTCATAACGAAGGGATCGCTGGAGCGCAGATCCCGGGAGCGACGACTTTTCCGCAGTCGCTGAACCTTGCGTCCACCTGGGAGCCCGAATTAGCGCTAAAAATGGGTGAAGCTATAAAAAAACAACTAATTGCCTATGGATTCAGGGCAGTGCATTCTCCACTGTTTGACCTGGGCAGAGATCCAAGATGGGGAAGAATTGGCGAAACCTATGGTGAAGATCCTTATTTAGTTGCGCAGATGGGCGTAGCATACGTCAAGGGGATACAGGGTGACCATGAAGTAATGGCGGCCGCCAAGCACTTTGTCGGGTATGGCAACGCCGAAGGAGGAAGAAACGGTGGAGAACAGCAAATCGCGGACAGAAAATTATTCGATACCTATTGTTTTCCTTTTGAGGCGGCCATCCATGATGCCCGGTTGCTGGCTGTGATGAACAGCTACGGCATCTTGAATGAGCAGGCCGTGTCCACTTCAAAATGGCTGCTGACAGACGTACTGAGAGACAAAATGGGTTTCGATGGCTTGGTGGTCGCGGATTACGGCAGCATAAACCATGCGTTTTCACGATATCGGGTGGCCAAGGATCTGAAAGAAACTGCAGTTCTGGCCCTTCGTGCTGGTATGGATGTGGAGCAGCCAAATAACAATTGTTATAAGTACTTAGTGGAAGCGGTTGAATCCGGAGAATTGGAAGAGTTCTATATTGACCGTTCTGTCAGACGGGTGCTGGAAACCAAGTTCAAAATGGGTCTATTTGAGAATCCTTTTGAAATCGGTGATTTCTTTGCGGAAATTTCCAAAGTTGAACCTGCGGAATTGTCACAGGAAATTGCAGAGAAATCCATTGTACTGGTTAAAAATGAAGACAACTTTTTACCGCTCCAAAAGAAGCTGAAAATCGCGCTTATCGGCCCTACCGCAGACGAAAGAACGAACTTTTTCGGAGGATATTCCTCTGTGAATTCGGCGAGTACTCAAAGCAGTGACTTCGACAAATCCGAAGAGGATAATTTTTTGAAAATGATTTATGCCGGCGCGATTTCCGAACACAAGGAGACCTATAAAGCTTTAGGACTAGAATTTGATGATAAGCCCACTCCAGAACAAAGAGTGAAAATTATCAATATGATCAAGCAAAGCTTGAGCTCAGGCAGCAACGCCAACAAAGTATATGACACGACAGAAGAATTTGCCCGGAAATACTATCCGGATTGCAAATCGATAAAGGAAGTCATGGAAGAAGAGTTTGGGTTGGATCAGATCCTGTATGCCAAAGGCTGCACTATTTTTGAGGCTATAGATGGGGGAATCGAAGCCGTAAAGGCAGCTGTTCAGGAAGCAGATATTGTGATTGCTGTATTAGGCGGCAAGGAAAGCATGATTGATCCTCAGGCGACCTGCGGAGAAAACAGGGATAATATCAATATCCAGCTTGAGCAACCGCAATTGGAAATGATGGACGAAGTATTTAAGCTGAACAAACCTGTTATCTCAATTATCGTAGATGGTCGGCCTCTGGCCACGCCTTCGATTAGCAAGCACAGTAAGGCGGTCCTATATTCCTGGTTGCCGGCACAGTTCGGTGCGAAAGCCATTGTGAATATCCTTACCGGTCAGAGGAACCCGAGTGGAAAGCTGCCGGTGACCATTGTAAGAGAGGCCGGGCAGATTCCGATGTACAACAGCAGATTGCCGCTCTATGTAGAAATTAATGATTGGGCGGAATATATCGGGCACGATAAGACTACCCCGCTATATCCGTTTGGACACGGTTTGAGTTATACGAAATTTGAATACAGTGAATTGAATTGGAACCGCACCGTTCAGCCCAATGGAGAATTGAATCTGAGTTTCAAGCTGCAGAACACAGGTTCATATGCGGGAGACGAGGTGGTTCAAGTCTATATAAGAGATAGTGTTGGCAGTGTCGCCCGACCCGTTAAGCAACTTGTTGGATTTGTAAAAGTAACCCTAGATCCTAATGAAACGAAGGATATTACCTTCAAGGTAAATATGAAACAACTGGCATTCCATGACCTGAACATGGAGCAAGTGGTTGAACCAGGGATGATGGAAGTGTTTATCGGGGCTTCCTCCCAGGATATTCGCTTACAAGGATCCTTTGAAATTGCCGGAGAAAAACTTATTGTAGACAGAAAGGCATTTGCCTCGCAAGTAATTATTAATTAATACGTCTGAAGATAATGGAGGCCGGCGATTGCACGAATGCTTTCTATTACGACCGATATCTTATGGATCAAGGCTGAAACAGATATTCAGAGGAGAATTGATACCATAAAGACATGTACCTAACGGACGACAGTAGCAGCAGAAAAGGATCACGAAACAGTTATTATAGGGAGACATACAGGCCTCAATTCCATTATTCACCTGAGAAAAATTGGATGAACGATCCCAACGGCTTGGGACGAACTCCCACCGGCAATTCCGCCTGGAGAGGACGGAGCGATCTTCTCGGGAAGTGCGGTGGTGGATAAGAACAATACAAGCGGATTTTTCAACGAAGAAGGATCAGGTTTGGTTGCCATTTATACGAATGAGGGCAACAGGGCTCAGCCCGGCAAGCCACAGGTGCAAAGCATTGCTTACAGCAAGGACAAGGGTCGAACCTGGACAAAATATGAAGGTAATCCGGTTTTATTCCCAACGGAAACGCTAGACTTTCGTGATCCGAAGGTGTTTTGGCATGATGAATCGTCGATGTGGATCATGGTCCTTGCCGTAAGAGACCGTGTAGAATTTTACACATCTCCAAACCTTAAAGAATGGTCTTTTGCAAGCGAATTCGGTTCCGACATTCCACATATACACCGAGGGATATTTGAATGTCCTGATATATTTCGAATCCGAGTAGATGAGGATGATAATACTAATAAATGGATACTAATGCATATTTCTGATTCAAAGTCAGAAATTATTGCAGAATTTGAAATCAGTACGGCCGTGAAATACGGGTTCAAAGTGCGGAAGTCTTCCAATCAGGAGACGATCATCGGATACAATATCTCGAATGGGGAGTTGTTCGTCGATCGGACGAAGTCGAGCGCCATTGATTTTCTTTCCGATTTCACAGCAATACACAAGGCCCCTATGAAGCCAGAGCATGGACGGGTACAACTGAGTATTTACGTGGATTGGTCAAGTGTCGAGGTCTTCGGAAAGCAGGGGGCTGGAACTCTACGCCATTGGCGGAGAACTAAGGGTCGTATCGCTTCAAATCAATGATCTAGTAAGCATTTGGGGAAATGAGACTGTTTAAACGTTAGTTATCGTTATTATTCAAATTAAAATTATCTCACGACAGAACTCGTTGAGCAGCGGCTTGATTCGACGAAGTGGTTACAGCCCGGTTGCGTGCATCCGTATCTGAACTTGGTCCCCAAAACGAATTAAAGTAACATTTTTCTACCTGGACACGTAACACCCGATCGGTTCACAACCGTATCGGGTGTTTTCATGTGCGCCCGGCATG
>NZ_JBITPH010000068.1:0-920 GCF_050467685.1 Paenibacillus sp. NRS-1782 | reverse complement strand
CGTAAAAGGTTACATTCAAGCGTATGAAACAGGAGGGCTTCCAGGTCTTCAAATGAATCATTCGCCAGGTGCGCCTGTTCGATTAACCCCAGAACAACAAGAAGAGCTGAAACAGACGATCGTGAACTCGGTTCCGCACGATGTGGGCTTTACGGCGCGGCACAATTGGACACTGGAGATCATTGCGGCCTTGATCAAACGAGAATTTGGGGTGACGTATTCGCTTCGTGGCATTTCCAAAATGATGCACCGACAGGGGCTGAGCTACACCAAGCCAACGTACACGTTGGCAGCCGCGGACGAAGAAAAACAAAGAATCTTTACTGAATCCACGTTTCCCGATTTAAAAAAAGATATATGAAGAACGAAATTCAGCACATACTATTTGAAGACGAATCCATGATTCGTGATTACCAAGCGATTCAGAAAACGTGGTTCCTCCGCGGCAAGCAACGGATCATTCAAACCACAGGTAAACATCGCGGCGTCAAACTGCTGGCAACCGTCGATTATGGGACAGGCAAGATCGTATGGCAGGAAGATGAGCAGTATACAGCAGAAACCTTTCTAATTTTTTTGAAAAAAGTCGTAGATGAATACCCAACAGGCAAAATCGTGATGGTATTGGATAATGCGCGAATCCATCATGCGAAGCTGCTGGCACCGTTCCTCACGGAGATGGAAGACCGACTTGAACTGGTTTTCCTACCTCCTTATAGCCCTCAACTCAATGCAGTCGAAGGGTTATGGAAATGGCTTAAATCGGACGTGATTAACAACGTCTTCTACCACACGGTCACTGAAATTCGCACCAACGTGCAGCAATTCATGGAGGAGATTATGAAAGTGCCTTTGACCATCATCGACCGACTCTGTGTCAGGTTCTAGTCAGCCGTTTCTTTAGTTCAAACTATATAGCT
>NZ_JBITPH010000067.1:0-923 GCF_050467685.1 Paenibacillus sp. NRS-1782 | reverse complement strand
TATATAAGTTGAACTAAAGAAAAAAATGACTAGAACCTGACACAGAGACGGTCAATGATCGTCAAAGGTACTTTCATAATCTCTTCCATGAATTGTTGTACGTTGGTGCGAATTTCGGTGACCGTGTGGTAGAAAACGTTGTTAATCACATCCGATTTAAGCCATTTCCACAACCCTTCGACTGCATTGAGTTGTGGGCTATAGGGAGGCAGAAAAACCAGTTCAAGTCGGTCCTTCATCTCGGTTAGGAACGGTTCCAGCAATTTCGCATGGTGGATTCGTGCATTATCCAACACCATCACGATTTTGCCTGTTGGATATTCGGCTACGACTTTTTTCAAAAAGCTCAAAAAGGTTTCTGCTGTATACTGCTCATCTTCCTGCCATACGATCTTGCCTGTCCCATAGTCGACGGTTGCCAGCAGTTTGACCCCGCGATGTTTACCTGTCGTTTGAATGATACGTTGCTTGCTGCGGAGAAACCACGTTTTTTGAATCGCTTGGTAATCGCGAATCATGGATTCGTCTTCAAATAGCACATGCTGGATTTCGTCCTTCAGGTGTCTTTTTTTAAATCCGGAAACGTTTCTTCTGAAAAGATTCTTTGTTTTTCTTCGTCCGCCGCTGCCAAGGTATAGGTTGGCTTGGTGTAGCTTAGCCCCTGACGGTGCATCATTTTGGAGATGCCACGAAGCGAATACGTCACTCCAAATTCCCGTTGGATAAAGGCTGCCATGATCTCCAGTGTCCAATTGTGCCGCGCGGTAAAGCCTACATCATGCGGAACGGAGTTGACGATGGTCTGTTTCAGCTTTTCCTGTTGTTCTTCGGTTAATCGAACGGGGGCGCCTGGCGAATGATTCATTTGCAGACCTGGAAGCCCTCCTGTTTCATAGGCTTGAATGTAACCTTTTACGGTTTTT
>NZ_JBITPH010000066.1:0-13270 GCF_050467685.1 Paenibacillus sp. NRS-1782 | reverse complement strand
CCGCCACACGCGCATGTAATACGGTATTTCACCGTTTTAGGCTTCGCTTTTTTCGGTACTATTCGTTAGACCCTACGTTCAGCTATTAGGAAGTCAACCGGTAGGTTTCGTTCATTTTCGCTTTTCCGTAATCTAGCGCACCTCGTTAGCGACAAGAATTATAATATCACGAGTCGCCGCACTGGGTCAAGCTTTTATGTAAATTATTTTTACTCGCGGATTTTCAGACGAGTTTCTTCCTATTTATATGTGTTCAACGGACGGGATCTAACGTTACCGCTCGACGTCGCGCGATTTCTTACCACTTGAACAATCCGCGGCTATCACGCTGGTATGACGCTAAGATGGTCGTTGCTGGCTCCGCGCTCAGGAGCTAAGTCCGACTACTCCCAAAGTTAAATTTTGATACGCCGAAATTTCGTACACCAGATTTCGGGCCGTCGCGTAGGGGCCTTGGGGGTACGGCCCTCACCGTCTCCACGTAAGAAAACGCTCATTCAATCGCTTTTGATAGCGTAAATAAGCGTTAATTTCAACCGGAGATACCCCGCACTATATGCCACCCGTCCGCCTTTTATGCAGCGGGTATTCACGGACATGTGCACAAAATCCATATTATGCGAATATGTCTGCGCCCGGAACCCGCATCGTTATGCGGTTGATGCCGCGTTGTATAAACGTACCGTATTCACTGTATATACATTACCAGCGTATAATCCGTATAAATCCCGTAGGGGCGCGGCTTTACGCCCTGCCCGGCAACCTACTCGCTGGTAACGTATGCAGTGAAATACGCTGGTCTTCGCGTCCGTTATACATTGCGTATGCAACCGAAACGTATAGCGTAAATCCGCTATGTACCCGAAAGTTTCCGAAGCGATAAAACCGTGTATCTCCGCGCCCCAACTGGACCCTCAGCTATTAGCACGCTTTCGTATCCGAAAAATTCCGAAGGGGTCGCGCGTCAGGAGGCTCGTGTAGGAAAATCCGCTATATCGTTGTCATTGTAACACGTTATCCCTCGTTGAACCACGCGCCACTCCTACGCATAACGGACATTCACACGTACTTGCGGAAGAACCATTCGATATCCCCCGCAGCCCTTACGCGTACCCTTTCGCGGTTCTCACGCATAAACTCATCGGCTCGACGTCGCCCCTCACGCTTTAGCTCCCGTTGGAAGTCTGGACGCTTACGATAACGATACAATGTCATACGCGTAATCCCGAGTCGACGCGCAATCTCTTCGTGACTCGGACGTTTGATATCGGATAGTAGCGCAATCGCCGCGTAATGAATATCGCTGAGAGGCAGGCGGCGGCTCAGTCGTTTACTCATCACTGGCTTGACGTACTTTCAACGCTTCGATACGAGCCTTTAACGCTGCTATATCCGTGCCGCCTCCGCTATTAGTAGTCGTGCTTACTTCCACCTTATCGGAAAGCATCCCGTGAACCTGTAGCGCGAGCTTCGCCATAGCTGCGTTCTTTTCAGTGATCGCGATTTTAGGTATCAGCGCAATAAGCTCCGGCAAGTCATCGACATTATTACGTACGATTTGGCGCTTGAGTTCCGCTTCGAATATGCTGTCTTGACGCCATTGATATAGAGCTGACGGAGTTACTCCGCATTCCTCCGCAATCTCTGCGAGTGTGGGACGCTCACTAGGCGGAAGCGACAAATATCGTATCGCGGTATAATGTTTCATTTCGAGATTCATATAACGTTCCCCTTTCGTAATAAAAGAGCGACCCGGAGGCCGCCCGTCATCAAATCCGATCCAACACGATATAACGCTGTCCCGCGCCGAACGACGCAATCGCCACACGATCGCCCGCCCTCAGCGTGTCATGAAACGTAATCTCGAACGTACCGGACGTGAATGACCCGAAGTTAAATACGTCGCTGAACGCCTTCGAATTAACAGGCGCAGACGATTCCGTTTCCTTCGTTACACGAGTATAGCGGTTGAATTCGAGTGTAGTTGGTTCCGTAGTCGGCTCCACCGCTTTAACGGACACCTTCCGGGTGTGTTCACGCAAGTGCTCCGGAACAATTACGTCGTCTCCGTCGAGTTCGATTTTCATGTTATCGACTTGTACGCGGAGAGCTGGCGGAGGTGCGATGATTGTCGCGTATTCGATATCGACCTCTACGTTGTGTCCGAGCTGTTTAATAACGTCGCGGAATTGCGATACGCCGTTACCTTGGATTAATTTAATCACCGAACTGTTCTCCTTTCGTTACACTGCTAATCTACGAGCCAGCACACTGGCAAGCTTTTCAATATCCGATTCCTCGCGGATCGTTGCGTTGATCGTGATGTTTACGTCACCGCGACCGCCGCTTCTCCGATACTCATCCGCTTGTGAACGAGGTAAAACGGCCTCCCCCTTGTGGAGTTCAGCGCGGTACTGGTCAAAAGGTACGTTATTTAGACCGCCCGAGTGTTTACCGTCCTCTTTCCATGCGTTAAAGCGATCTATCCCGACAGGAGCGTTACTTCCCGTAGGATTCGCCCCTTGGTAACTAACCTTTCCGCCGGACTTGGACTTATCAGCATAGGCCGCCGATCTTTCTTGAGCTGCGCTTGCCGCCTGTGCAAATTCTGACGCGCCTATACCTAAAACAGCCCCGCCCGCGCCTCCAATTACAGCTCCCCAAGGCCCGAACCTAGACCCGAGGTTCACACCGGCCCCACCGAGAAGAAGCGAGCTGGCTACCGGATTAGAGCCGATTTCCTTGAGAACTCCGGTTACTACAGCCGCACCGATATCGACTCCGACCTTTGTCGCAGCTTGGAGTAAAGGACCGGATGCTTTGAGCGCTTTACCGATCGTGTCACCGATATTACGGCCGGTCTCCTCAAACGCCGCGCTACCTCCGCTACTCCACCACTTGTCGAACGTAGCAAGAACGTCGTCAAAGATAAACGCGATCTTACTTTGGATGTCTGGAAGTCGGTTGAATGCGGGATTGTCAATAAAATGCGACTTGAGATACTTTTTAGACGTATTGACTGCGCGCTCGATAGCCGCAGTAATGCGGGGAGTATACTTAATAACGAGGTTAGACATTGCGTCCGCAAGTTTGGCAATGATCGGCATTGTCGGTATCAGGGCGGAAATCTGCAATGTCTCTAATGCTCCGGAAAATTGCTCCACACTTCCCGCCGCGCCTTCCATCTTCTTCTTCGCAACTTGAAGCGCGGTAACGTTCGCCATTTCCGTCTGAAACTTCTTGACGCCAGCCGCACCTTCCTTATACAAAATATTTCCAGCACGGATCGCGTCGGAACCGAATATCTGATAGAGGTAGAACTGTCGTTGCTCGCTCGTCAGCTTACCGAAACGGTTTTGCAGCAGGTCCGCCACGGAAGCGAGGTCTTTAATTTCGCCCTTGTTATCGTAGAAAGCGGAATGGATGAGATTACTCGCCGTCAGGAACTTCTTCGTTTCCTTCGCGGCCTTAGACGTACCCACCTTGAGTCCCGTCTGCGCTGCGACGTACTTCTCGATGTCCTTCGTAACCGCTTGGACAGATGTGCCCGTTGACTTGATACCCTTCTTGCTCATAAACGCGAGTGCGTCCGTCGTATTAACCGTCAAGAGGTTGAAGTCTTCGAACATGCCGTACGCCTTGTCCGTTGCCGGCACGAGATTCGATAGCATCGTTTTCAGCGACGTACCTGCGTCCGCACCCTTTAACCCGTTATTCGCGAATAGACCTAGCGCTGTATTCGTATCTTTAAACGACATGCCGACGCCATCAGCAACGGAACCGACCGCAGCCAGCGAGTAACGCAAATCGTGTACGTCTGTAGCCGACGCGTTCGCAGTCCCGGCGAGAATATCCGCAGCCTGGGCCGCTTTTAACCCATCTTTTTTGAACGAATTGAGCGCGGTTGACATGATCTCCGCAGCCTCCGCCAAGCCGAGACCGCCCGCCGTTGCGAGGTTGAGCGCCGCGTTAAGTCCGCCCTTCTTACCGACCTGTTCGACGCTCATGCCCGCTTTGAGTAATTCCTCGATCCCCTGTGCGGCTTCGAGTGCGCTATATTTCGTTAATGCGCCTTGTTCGAGTGCGAGTTGCTGCATGGCTTTCGTCTGTTCGTCGGTTGCGCCCGTTAACGCCTGAACCGTCTTCATCTGCGACTCAAAATCCATCGCTTTTTTAACGGAATCCGCCGCGAACGCAATCCCCGTAGTTGCAACACCGAGGCCGGTTGCTGCCACGCCGAATTTCGTCATATTACCGAACGCTTTACGAAGAGGACGGCTCAGGTCGTCGACTAGGCGCAGATGCCCCACTAAATCGAAGCTCAATTATACCGCCGTCCTTTCGATCGCACGCACCAGGAGTCCCAACGCCTTGTAAACCGCCATTGCCGATCCTGCTACGTTCTTTCCAGTCCGAGCGGCTGCGTCTACGTCGTCGATCGCGGGAAGTAGTCTCTTCATACGGAATCCCATCGCTTGTACACGCGCCATGTCCGACGCTTCAAATTTTGCGGCCACTTCGCTCCATATCGCTGCCTGCTCAGGAAAGTTGGCAGCGAAATCGTACGAACCGGGACGCTTGTGCGTTAAGACAGATTCAATCAACCGGATTACGGGCGTTACGCGCTCCATATCTGCGAGGACGCTGTCCGGTAGTTTAGACTTGCTCATACGTATTCCCCCTTTGGATATAACAAAAAGAGGCCCCGAAGGACCTCTGTGATATCGCTATTTACTTACGCAGTCAGCCCCTTGATACGGGCGTGCGCCTTCTCTTGCTGGAACTCCAGCGTATACTCGCCGACGATGATACCGGACTGATAATCACCTTTGACGCCGAGGTACGTATGACCAAAGGAGCGGTCGCCGAGTGGTCGAATCTTAATCCGATTCGCGTCAATAAACAGAATCTCGTCCGGCTTCAGATTATCGTTGAGCACGATCTGGAACGTACCGAAGTCATTAATGAGGTGGTCAACCTTCTGGCCGCGACTATTCTCCGCTTGGGTCAATCTGATATTCGAACTTGCCAGTTCACTAATTGCGCGCTTCTGCACGGCAGGAACAACGAACGTATAACCTGCGCTTCCTGTCGCAAAGCCGCCAGCGCTATAAACTTTTTGCGCCACGTCATCGAGCAGCTTTTTCGTAACTGGCCCACCGGCAGGCGTTACGTTGGTCTCGATGAAGCTGCGGATGCCGCGCATTGTACGCATATCCCCGCTCTCAAATTTGCGACTGCCGATAATGGCTTTCTCAAGTTGGAGCGCAAGTTCAAGCTGCTTCTTCGCCTTCTCATACGCGTAAAGGCCGCTTGACCCTATGCCGTACTGCGCAACTGCTTCCGCCGAACCGGTTACACTAACCGTGTCCTCAAAAATCTGCGTTACGTTGTCCACCCTTGTCTTGGACTTATACCGCGCGTCTCGCGCATCTGCACCTTCTCGGCTGTCTCCATAAAGCGATTCAATCGGAGCATCTTTTGCAATTGCAGCCGCGGTTGTACCGCTATGCCCCCGGACAACCGTAATCTTATTTGCGGTGGTATCCACAGCTTGGATCAGTACGAGCTCATCGCCGACTTCTGCAATCGTGTGCGGTCGGAATGGCTCGGTGCTGGCGACCTTAATCTCCGTAGCGTCTACGGTAGCGGCGGCAGTCACCGTCGTACGTGTCGCGAACATCGCGTCCTCAAGCCAAACATGCGTAGTTGATGTAACCGGTTGGCTGAACCCGAGTAAATTCAGCATCGGCGTTTGTGTTGGGTTAAGTAGCAGAATTTCGTCGGCTACAGATTCGCGTTTACCTACCAAGTCAGTTGTATAAATTGTCATAATAAATTCCCCCTATTATTTTTGAAGTTTTCTTTTAATGTCCATGTATGCGACCATATCTTCCGGACGACCGGTACGGCGAGCCTTTTCCGCTGCTGTAGCAAGTCGCTGTTCACTCGTCTTTTCGGCTCGCTCACCATAATTGGGCGCAAACGGGCCTCCTATAGTACGCGGTTCTTTTGGTTTAGCGGCTGAAGTAAACGCGGTCAGGATTTCATCAATCCCCTGCGCTTGCCCTGCGTCATCAAACGTAACAGCAGAAAGATTTACGATACCCGCCAGTGCGTCCGGATCGTCAACCCCCGCTGCCCTTGCCTTGCGATAGAACGCGTTACTGACACGCTGGCTATGTAGCTCCGATGTCAGCGATTCGAGGCGCTGCGTGAGTTCCGCGCGTTCATCCTCCCACGTTGTATCCTGCGATTGTTCTTCCGGGATTTCCGGATTTGTCACGTCTTCCATTCATACCGCTCCTTTACCATTTAAATTTCATGTGTCTGAACCACGTAAAACCTCGCGGCGTCATCAACCGCTTTACTGCCGGAGTAATCACCGTACCCACCTCCTTCACGCTGCTTGTACGTCCGCCGCCGCAGGCTTACCGCCTCTACCTTCCGTCAGCATGTAACTCACACGCAAACCGACCGGCACTTCCGCCGTATCAAAGGATTCGCAGTCCGATAGGTGAAAGAATACGCGATCCTCACCGGATGAAATGAATCCGTAGCCTCGATCGCTATAATACGAAACTACGCCGGATTTACGCTTTACCTTCGCTGGCTTGTCCGACTGGCGGCGACTATATCCGAGTGACGGTCCGATGCTCGCGATCTCTTCACCCGTACCGATGCCGCCCGACCACGTTTTTGAATTGATGAATTTACTCATGCTGATTCCTCCCCTTCAAATTCTGTTACGAATTGCTCCACCGCTCCACTGACGTTTGACACCACGGCAACCGGATATTTTCCGAAAAGGTGCCGCCGATCTTGTACCTCGAAGTACCCGGACCATAGCGCATCAACGGCGCTTTCTAGCGGTGTCTTCTCTGCATTAACAGGCCAAGCCCCCGTCAGCGTATCAATGCCGGACGCATCGTAAATCTTAACGGTATCCTGGCCGCCCTCTTGCTTATGGATAACTTGCGTACATTTATCGCTCATTTCCGTTTCCCCTTTCGTCTACGTTTCCGTTCGTCCTCGGCGATTATAGGTGCAGCGAATCGAATCCACGCGCGGGACACCGAGTCACCGAATGTAACATTTATACCGTCAGCGAACGTTACGACTGTGTGATACTGCGGATTCACGTTTATGACCTCCTTTTAAGCACGTCAAATAAGCCGCCTCGGAAATCGGGCCGCTTTGGTCGTGTGTTTCTAATTGAAGAGAACTTTGATCGCCGCCAGCTTTTCCGCTGACCCTGCGAAGACAACTCGCGGATTAACTATAACCCGGCGCTTCCGTTTATCATGGACGTCGGGCACGAGCAGGAAAACGTTCTTACCGTTGAGCTTAACCGCGTCGAGTGCTTTGCGAAGTTTCTGCGCGTCCTTATACCCGAGTAATGCCGCGAGTCTCTCGACGTCCATCGGTTGCAGCCGGTCTTCCTGCGTCTCTTCCGGATTAAAACATACGATGTTAGTGTTGAAGTTGATAAACGGAAGCACCGCGTAAAGGATCGCTAATTGTTTGACTTCACGGCCTTTTCCGTAAGTCTCATACAAACCGCGTACAGTATTGCGGAACATACAGATATAGCGGTACTCGGAAAGATCATATGTGTTCTCTTTCTTGATCTCGCCGCGATAGAATATTGACGGGTTCATGTATAAGTCCCCGGTTTCCTCGTCCTCCGAGATGATTGATTCCGCGACCAGCTTCCTGTGTAGTTCGGAGTATCTAACACGGTGTATGCCGAGGAGATCGGCAAGGCCGGCGCGTTTAATAGGCCGCCCGTTGTCGTGCTGGAGCCTGCCGCCGTCGTAGCTCGTATAAGTCCCGAGGAACATTACACGAGCATAATCGGATTGACTGAGCGACGGGAACCGCTCGATAAATGTTTCGCAGCCTTTAAAGAGCGCGAACACAAAACCGCCGTGCTCCTCCGCCCATTGGCCGAGTACTGTGACGTTGCGCGCTCCGCGTGCCTGCGCCTCAGTTGTCCGGATGACTGTATCAATCGTAGAGGAAAGTCCGGCTTCTGCTAGCAATTTATCCGCACGCTCCTGCGCTACGATCGCAGCCCCCTTCGTCTTTTGCGGTAGGCTCTTCCAAACTCGATTGGCACGTGATCTTTTATCAGAATTGCTCATGTTACCCCTCCCGGATGAAAAATACCCTGCTTTTCAGTTACAAAATCGGCCAGATACCCTGCTTTTCGGCTACATAACTTTTTGGTGATTAGATGCTAAAAACCCACGTCTGGCGCGGTTTTTCTCCTTTTTTCTCGACTTTTCGGAATTTCTATCCCTATAGTAAGTCTTATTCTTTTTTTTCTTCTTGGACGCGCAGAATACATGTGAACATACCATAACACCATGCTGCCGCCTCCCTTCGGTCGTTGCCTCACCGCGCCCAAAAGATGGCACGATGAAAGTGTATCTCTACCAAAGTCTTTCTCGCGTTTAGAATATGTACAGACGTCCCGGTAGGGGCGGATGTCCGCAGGAGCGTAGCGACGCGGAAGGTAAAGCGAATGAACACGTCATATCTACCGTTGTAGCGTCTACTTTCCCGGTAGTAACGTATCCCGGTATATCTCGGTTAGGCGCGTTAATTTATCCGGCGTAAGTTCTAGTTCTCTTTCGAGCATATCCGCCCTGACTTTCGGTAGGTTACGGGCTCCGTTCTCGACGTAGGACACGAAGCGCCCGCTTACGCCCATCAACGCGCCTAATTCTTCGTATGAGAGCCGATAGACTGCGCGGATAATACCGATGTTGCTTTCGTTAACGATCGCCATTGTAAACACCTCCCTTTGCGTTCTGATTCTTGAACTAGCTGCGTAAATAAAAAGATCGCCGTCATGTCGTGAGGTATTGGACATGAGAGCGATTTTGCTTCTAAATATATGGCTTTGAGATTACCAAAAAAGCAACCTCGGCTACAAGAAAAGTTTCCCTCATAACGTATAGATAACTAAAGGCATAAAATGTACGGCAGAAGACTGATTGTTCACACAAAATTCACAATTAGAAAGAGATTCGCGGAGTGTACCCGCAACGTTCTACTTCCTCAATGTATATAGTCATGAAACCCCTAAAAAAGCAACCATAGGACGAAGGATTTTACGCGGTTCTCTCATATATAGGAGGATGTCGCCACCTAATATTCAGCCTTCCGCACGGATTTCCGCCGCCCGCCCATCATCTCATATCGTTGTTTGGCCGCAGCTATAGTCAATAACTTGTCCGGATCGTGCGGACGCTCGTAGCTACCGACATGTGAGTTCATCCAGCGTTCCGACGTCCAATATGGATACTCCAACCACCACAGATAACGTATTGGTTTATTCGTCTTAATTGAGACGCTTCGTCCTGATTTGACTTGGCGCTGCTCCCTTCTCTGCGCCGATTTGCGAACTGTCTTGCACGATGGTCCACATACCTCCGCCCACCTGTTTCTTGTTCTATCGTAAAATGGATATCCGCAGACAGCACACCGTTTAACACGCGGGTCCTCAAACGGTCCTATCATTATGGTATGTATAATAGAAGCGGCTTCCTCTCGCCTCAGTCCTTCCGTTAATGACTTTGCGTACTCGACTGCGCCTTCTCCCGGTTCCATAGCGTACCTCCTCCCGTAAGATAATTGAGCGGCAGCCCACAACGGAGCCGCCGCGTTGTAACAATACTTTAGCCGACTGCGTTTACGCGCTTACGTACGCAGTCCTTGCAATCAGGTCGTCTTCCTGCCCGCCCTGTTTTATGTGCGTAAAACTCGTCAATAGGTTTGACTTGGCCGCATTTTGTACACCCCTTTGCAAGCGGGGCGGAATGGTCATCGGTCCATATAACTCCATAATCGTCGATAGTTGTATTATCACGCGCAAGCCAGGATGCGTACGTAGCGCGCTCGGCGTCCCAACGAGCCCGTTTCCGTTCATCAACCGCTTTTTGATGGGCAATAAGTAGCGCGTCAATTAGTTGTGCGGCTCCTTTTTCGTCATAAACGTCAACTGCGATCTTTCCGTTCAGAAGAGGGCGGATTCTCGCGGATGCGTCTGGAAACTTAGAAGTAATCTGACTAACTAAGGAACGCCCCTCCTCGTTGTTCTTAATGTAGATTGTACTTTTTCCTAGTTTTCGTTGGCTGATTGTGAACATAATAAAATCGCTCCCTTTTCGTTTGGTTTTATGAGATGCGGTTCCCCGCGGTCTACCTACTTAACCGAATGCGCGGCGTCGTTATGCACACAAGAATATAGAAAGTCCGCACGCACTTCGCACATCGTCTTATACTATCTTGCTGCCGGTCACTCGCGTTTCGCACACTTCTGCGTGATATTTTCCGCCTTACATACTATTTGACAATCTACTCTACCTTTTCGCACATCCGCCTTTCATCTACTTCAACGGATGAGAAATGCGTCTCGCACACTTTTACGAAAATTCTCGGCCGTCACTTACTTCAACGCCGCCCAACCGCTCGTAACACACTTTTGCGGAAATTTATTTCGTCCGTCATAGATAACACACCGCCCGATGACCGTTTCGCACACCGGATACAATATTAACTACAGCGAATTTTGATTTCGCACAGAGCCGTAAAAAAATTCCCCCTATATATAACTAGGACACGAAACCGCGAATTTGGGGCACGTGACTGTCCCCGCACACTCCAATTGTGTCTAATTCGTGAACAAACAACATTTTTCCGCAAAAAACGGAACCTATGTTCCTATCTTGCGTATTAATCTGGTATAACAAGCAGACGACCGGTGCCTGAACCGGATTTACCGGCCGATCGTCCGAATCTATATGAACTACGCCTGCCTGACGGATATTGCCGTATCCGGACGTAGGAATTATCGGAACCGGCCAGCCTATCGAGACGTTGGCGCGTCTTACGTAGACCGACCGGAAGTGCCGAGCAGTTAGCGCTACTCAGCGTTAAAGCAATGACCTGTTAGCGCAGGCCGGGCGTCCGCATAGCGATCCGCTTACGTGCGGTACGGACGTGAAGCGTTTGGCCGCCAATGTTGGCGCAAAGGCGGTTTGATACTACGCGCGTCTCCTCCCCGTTTGGCGTTCGGAACGTTTGGCGCCATTCTGGACACCGTAGGTTCATCGGAGGGCGCATCAGCCCTTCTTCTTAACGAGATTCAATTCGATATCGCCGCGGTCTTCGAGCCATAAGAGCTCATCTACCAAAAACGTTAAGCCGTTCATGGCACGGATATGATCGAGGACTTCCGTAACAACTTCCAACAAGTCGCGCTGAAGGTTCTTCCCGAGTTGAAGGCCGCCGGAGTCTCCGTCGATAAATAAGTGCGTGTGTTCCGGATGCTCGACCTTGCGGACATGACGGAGCCACAAAATTCCGGTCTCAAGATGAAAGAAATAACGGTCAGCGTACAAAACGCCCTCCACGAGCTCATACATATGCGGCAGGTCGTACGGACCGTAAGCAAGCGCCGCCTTTTCTAGTACGTTTGACACCGTTGACTTAATTTCCATACTTATCGACTCCTTCATATTTAAATCCGATTGGTTTCATATCGGCGGCTGTAACGTTGTGACCGGTATCATTCGCGTCTTGAACCGCCTGCTCAATCGCAAGAGACCGCAGTTCATCCTTCGTAAGCTGGCGCGGCGAATATACCGGAAAGGTCATGCGGATGTCGCCGAACTCGACTACGCATCTGTAACAGTGATCGGCCGCCATTAAGAAACGCCTACTCTCGGAAATACGTTGTTAAACGCTGTATTCAGTTCCTTAAGTGCTTCAATCCGCTCGGCATCGGTGAAATGCGGACTCTCTAATACGTTACCGACCGCGAGAGTATAGAAACGGAACGCGATCATCAAGGCATCACCGTAGGTCTCCGATCCGAGTCGGTAGTCCGTGAATATTTCTAAGTACGTCATTACGTCAACACCTCTCGCGCGATCAATACGACCGCGTAAATAAACTTGAGTACAGCGACGATACGTTTACGAGCCTTACGTGACAATACGATGTTACGCGTAGTTAATAAATTGGTTACTGCGTTCAATCTGTGCGCCTCCCTTCTTGACGATGAATCCGAGTTCACTCATGACGGCCATTGACAACGTTAAACTACCGAGTGGTGACCGCCGACTGACTCCGGTTATCTTCCAGAACGCCCGTGGCTGTATAACGAGTTCCTGACGTGTACCGACGTACCGAAGTATGTAGTTGCCCGTAGTCGGATCGAGTACATAGCGGACTTGAGCCGGAGTAACCAACGGACGAACAACACGGAATACTTCCCGCTTCATTTCTGCGTCCAACTCAAAACCGAGTTCAACGAGTTGTGCCGGAGTAGCCCCAACAATGTCACCGTAGAGATACGGATTAGCTTGCGGTATAATAGTGAAGAATAATTCCGATGTAACGCGGAGTTCTTGACGTTTGCGGCCGCTTCCGACCGTAAGGATGACGTTACTTTCGCGACGATTACGGATAAAACCTAACGTGATTGACATATGATTGCGCCTCCTAGCGAGATTATAGGATGAGTTGCGATGGTGCTTCGGAACAGTACGATGTTGCTCGAAAAAAACGGAACTTCATATTCGTTTATTCGTATAATTGCTTATCTGGTTTTTAGTATATTCGCCTTTTAGTATGATGTCAACACTTAGTTTGCAGATATTCGTATATTCGTTATAATAGGCCCAAGGACGGTGTACATATGAGAACGATTCGGATTAAATTGAATGAAATTATGGCACAAAGAGGACTCACACAAATGCAGCTTGCAGAACTATCCGGCGTAAGACAGGCCGCTATATCTGAGATGTCGCGCAACATTCGTGAACAGATAAATCTTAGAACACTTATAAAAATCGCGGATGCGCTTGAAATTGATGATATATCGGAATTATTAACGTTGGAAAACAACGAAAAAGACCGAGATTCTAACTAAAGTGCCAAAGAAAGTACCGAACCAAAAAAAGAAGACCGTTAATCTAGCGGTCTTTTTGCTTTAAATAAGCGTCTCCCCCCGTACCCTTCCATACCCCTTAACGTAGGCTTAAACGGGCTATTTCACGGTGATTTTACGGTGGGATGTCTCGACGTCGATTGAGTGACGATGTGGTTTCAACCCACACCGTCAAAGATTCGCGTGACAGAGCCAATAACGCAACGATTATCAATGAGGACGGGCTCTATGATGTAATCCTTGAGAGTCGTAAGCCAGAAGCGCGTGCCTTCCGCAAATGGGCAACTTGCGATATTTGATGCG
>NZ_JBITPH010000065.1:0-3206 GCF_050467685.1 Paenibacillus sp. NRS-1782 | reverse complement strand
ATCATCGACCGACTCTGTGTCAGGTTCTAGTCAGCCGTTTCTTTAGTTCAAACTATATAGCTGCCCATTGTTTGTTGCATTTGTACTGATAAACAAAAAAGCCGATCATTCGATTTTAAGAAATTAAAAATTGAGTCAATCCTATTAAGAATAGTATTAGCCATATGACAAAGATGACAATAAGGACATTTTTGATTATCCTCCATTTTTTATCATGTGAATCCATTCGTTTCTCTAAATTGCTTAATCGTTGTTCATGATCCATAATAATGCACCTCCTTAATTTTACAATATAAAACTACCACCTAAATTATGCAAGGTGGTAGTTTAGTTGTTTTATAATTTTAACCCAATCCCATAAAATATGATTCAGATCTTGATGTGATATCACCAATACCACCAATAATTATGCTAAGGGTTCTAGTTCCTTTGATTTGTATGTTACCTGCCCGTCCTTTAAGAGAGGCAGAGTTATCAGTCGCAACCCGATCATGAGCCCAAGAGTTTCCAGGGTGGAAACCCAGAAGTGTGCTTGTACTACCAGTAACTTTGGTTATATTCCTAGTAGCACTATCTCTATTATAATACACAGTAGCTTCAATCCAAGAAAGGTTTTTCCCAGCAGCCAATCCATCTCCCCAAACTGTATCTGTATTGGAATGGCTTTCAACAGCCGTCGGCTGAATTGATGACACTTTAAAGTTTTGGTTAGCACTATCTGAATAATACGTCAGCAGAGCAGCATATTCATCCAGATCATCTACAGTCATTGCTCCTTCGCTCAATTGCACAGTACTAGGTTTTACAGATTTCTCTAATGTAAATCCTGTAGCTTTCAAAATTTCTTCTTTCGATTTATATTTTCCTTTTACAGCTTCAAAATACTTTGCTGGCACAATATCACGAACAGATACTGTCTCTACCTTATCAGGAATTTTCACATCTAACTTAGCAGGGTCATTTGCATCTTCTTTTTGTGATTGTTGTTGAAGATCAGAGTTAGTCGAGTTTTCGGTGTCGGATGCAAAGGTGGGGGTTGAAAATGACAGAAGCAGAATCATAGAACAGAGAGTAGAGAGAATTTTTTTCACTTTTTTTCCTCCAATTTAGTATAATTTGTTACATATACTATTATAAACTTGAAAGTTGGAAGTGTTTTCCTTGGTTTTATTTACAAAAGAAGCGAGGTCGTTTCATTTTATGGGTAATAAAGTTAAAAAAAGACTATACAGCGCCGCAGCTCTCCGGTAGTGATCGCTGGCCAGAATGTCAAAGAGTAGCAGCGACAAGAGTAGTCCTAGTTTAGAGAAGGGTAAGTACAAAAAGAACCAACAGCATCAAGGAAGGATTCCCCCGATACTGTTGGTTCTCCGTCAGCATTTCATTAATCAATTCCAGCCGTGATTAGAAGGCGAATTTACCCCGAAATTTACCCCAATGCTACCAATTGGAACAATACTAATGAGAGCGAATATCATAGCCATCGAAACTAATAATTTTTTCATCCTTAATCAGCTCCTTGAATAAATTTTGATACTTTTCAATTTGTTCATTTGAAGCATACTGGCGTAGTGCTTCAAATAGCACAATAAATTTCTTGAAGTTCGTTCCATTTTCAATCATATTAGCCGTTGTTAAAAAAACTAAAACTTGGCGTACAGCATCTTCAAATCTCTTGTTATTACTATAATAAATCGCAAGATGATATAAAAACCTAAAATAATGTGTTTTATTCGTTTCGCTTTCCAAACTGCTCAATTCATCAATGGTAGTTTGGAATTTGTGAAGGACATCATCTACATTGAGCAAGTGGAGATTGGCCGCTTCCATAATAGTTACCAGCCCTGGCAATACTTCTTCATCATTGTTCTCTAAAAATTGAACATATTCTTGCAATACATCTATTTTTCCAGACAATAGATCATTTGTGTACATATTCGCCTTGGCAAAAAATCTGAATCGTTCAACCTCATCTAGCCCGGTAGCATCTAATCCAGAAAACCATCCTAGCTCCGAATATTTAAGGATGTATTCTCTGGCTTCATCGAATAGGCCAAGCTTCTGAAGTGCTGTAGCTTTTGCCAAATAGCTGAAGCCATAGTAAAAAATCAATGGACGTTCTGCATCTAGTGATGCTTCTCCTGTCTTGTACCGTGATTCGTAGATATCCCAAGATATTTTGTGTAGGTAATCTGAAATAACAATTATGTCATTCCAATTATGTTGTGTAAACCTTAGATGTAATAGCTCCACGCATTTATCTAAATTATGATGGTAGTTTGATAATAAATACGTTGCACCTTTTCCGTCCAAAACGTCTTCCATCCCCTTACCTTCCTCTCAAACTATATAGCGACGAAGCAAAGTTATTTTGAGCGCTGTGCTTTAATCTCGCATTCATGTAGAGTGCGACACGAAAGGATGGGCAGTCAGGCGCAGTCTCTACAATTTCAATCCACGCACTCATATAGAGTGCGACTCCCTGTAATTTCAATATACTCATTGTCGTTTATTATTTCAATCCACGCACTCATATAGAGTGCGACGCTTGGAGCAGCTTGATTTTCAAAGCTATCAGGATATTTCAATCCACGCACTCATATAGAGTGCGACCAAGCACCGATCATTGATCTAACTGCTAATGCGGATTTCAATCCACGCACTCATATAGAGTGCGACCTATTGCACTGGAACGGGATGCCCAATACTCCAGTAGAATTTCAATCCACGCACACATATAGAGTGCGACAGTAAAGTTGTATCCGATGCGGCTGAATCTATATGATTTCAATCCACGCACTCATATAGAGTGCGACTATTTCCCTTGCTTAGTCGATAACGAGAATCCGGTTAAATTTCAATCCACGCACTCATATAGAGTGCGACAAGCGGGCCGCCTCTTTACCTGTGTAACTCATTGCAAATTTCAATCCACGCACTCATATAGAGTGCGACTAGATTACCAACCAACGCCAACTGGCACAACAAAGCAATTTCAATCCACGCACTCATATAGAGTGCGACGTAGAGTATGACCTACTGAGTGATGAGTACGAGATTTCAATCCACGCACTCATATAGAGTGCGACTCATGGCTTTTTTTAATTCTCTATCAACTTAATTGATTTCAATCCACGCACTCATATAGAGTGCGACTCTCTCGAATAGTTCAATTGTATCAGTGCAAAAAATTTCAATCCACGCAC
>NZ_JBITPH010000064.1:0-50588 GCF_050467685.1 Paenibacillus sp. NRS-1782 | reverse complement strand
ACTCATATAGAGTGCGACTTTGCGAACATCCGCTGTCTCGCATTCCAGTATATAGATTTCAATCCACGCACTCATATAGAGTGCGACTCCTGACGGAACGGTTTGGGAATATGCTTTTGGAATTTCAATCCACGCACTCATATAGAGTGCGACATCATAATCACCACCATTTAATCAAATCTTTAACATATTTCAATCCACGCACTCATATAGAGTGCGACTTGGTCACTAACATCTTTCAAGTTATTTAAAATCTATTTCAATCCACGCACTCATATAGAGTGCGACGTGTAATCGCCTTGTTCGCCCATGTATTTATGGAAATTTCAATCCACGCACTCATATAGAGTGCGACCCGACGATCAATTGATTCGATTCATGCAGACCGTGATATTTCAATCCACGCACTCATATAGAGTGCGACTTTGCTATTATGTATTTTCCGATTGCTGAGGCATTAATTTCAATCCACGCACTCATATAGAGTGCGACTTGTTACTGCCGCTGATGCGTTTTGAATTACTGCTGATTTCAATCCACGCACTCATATAGAGTGCGACTTCCTCAGACGGCCGGGTATCTCCGCTCGGGTGATTGTGATTTCAATCCACGCACTCATATAGAGTGCGACTCTGCAATTCGATCGTTCAGCTGATTTATGGTTTATTTCAATCCACGCACTCATATAGAGTGCGACTTCACTACAACCAAGGTAAAAGTTACTCGACTAAAATTTCAATCCACGCACTCATATAGAGTGCGACTTTTTGTGGATCGAGGAAATGGCTGAATTTAAAAGTATTTCAATCCACGCACTCATATAGAGTGCGACGGATTAAAAAAGTTACTGTAAGTACGAAGGAGGAAATTTCAATCCACGCACTCATATAGAGTGCGACGTTGTCCGTTGGAATGATTTCAGCAGAACCGTCATAATTTCAATCCACGCACTCATATAGAGTGCGACCTTTGATCATTCCACCGTCAATAAAGTCGTCAGATAGATTTCAATCCACGCACTCATATAGAGTGCGACTTGACGTTGCTTGATACTCTTCAGGGAGGGGTAGATTTCAATCCACGCACTCATATAGAGTGCGACTCTAATTCTTTAAATGATAATGTTAAGAACTATGTAAATTTCAATCCACGCACTCATATAGAGTGCGACAACTGATGGCCTAGGATTTGATTCTAAGGATATATGGATTTCAATCCACGCACTCATATAGAGTGCGACAGAGTGCAGCAAGTTGTAATAAAAGTCATCCACGTAATTTCAATCCACGCACTCATATAGAGTGCGACGTTGGTCAAAAACCGCATCACATTTGGTCGCTATGTAATTTCAATCCACGCACTCATATAGAGTGCGACTCAAAGAGGTATCATAGATGCTACAGTTAAGCTAGAAATTTCAATCCACGCACTCATATAGAGTGCGACTGTAAGGTTGACAGCAACACGATCAGAGGTTCTGAGATTTCAATCCACGCACTCATATAGAGTGCGACCGACTGGATGGTACATCATCAGATCAATTGACACGTGTATTTCAATCCACGCACTCATATAGAGTGCGACAGCGAAAATGCAGTAATTCATACCCTAACGATATCAATTCCACACATTATCGTAAAAACTGATGCCCAATAAGCTTGAATCAACTATTGACTTTTAAGGTTAAATAGCCATTCCAACACTTTTCGACAAATTTCGAGGTGCGAAGGACCCGGGGTTTTCATGTGCGCTTGGGGTTCGCACCGAAGCGTCTTCTATATGATACCCTATTTTTAGTGAGCAGATCAATCAACTTAGTTTCGACACTGTTTTACCATAAAAACCCTACCATTTTCTTATTTATACGATATAATAAAAGATATGGATAGTTCTTTTGGACTACAGTCACATCGAATTATCCATAACATACATAAAAAGGGGAATACAGATGAAAAAACTTAGCGTATTTATGTTGGTATTATGTTGCTTTTCCATTTTGGCAGCCTGCTCTACTGATCCGGTTAAAAAAGATTTAATTACGTATATCAATGATGGGATGCTTCCCTTGGCAAAAGATGAAACAGCAGTAACTGACAAGTATGAAGCCATGACTAAAGATGATAACGCAGATGATCTAACACTATATAATACTTTAAATGATGAAATCATACCGGAATACAGCAAATTTGTCGAAAAAGTAGAAGCTGTAAAAACGGAAACTCCTGAGGTAAGAGCCCTTCACGAAATCTACATCAAGGCCGTTAATATCCAGAATGAAGCCATGATTACGATGGTAGATGCGTTGGATAAACAGGATCTGAACTTAGTCAATGAAAGTAACGCCAAGCTCAGCGAGAGTAGAAAGCTAAGCAGAGATTTTCAAGAACAACTCAACACACTTGCCAAAAAGCATGATGTGGAAATGAAAAAAAATTAAGATTTAAAGCTCCCATCAGGGGAGCTTTTTCTATATCCCTACCAATACTGGAAGCAAATAACCGCTTTACCCAATTCTCTATCATAAAATAAATAGACGGAATCTGCCCCGAACGCTTGAAAATAATATCCGGTAAAGGAACCGATATAGGTAAAAGTCTTGCCGCTGGCGCGTTTAGGTACATGAAGTAAGTTCGTCTAAAGTTCGGCTGTTCGAACTGGAGTAACTCTTCGATAGATTCACCATATTCCTTTATATAGCTTTGGGCCTCTTCGGACTGAAATGCGATATCATCCAATATACCGTTGATTTCAGTAAAACTCACTCCCCAACCGCTGGATTTCTTTTCCTCAAAAATCACGGGTGAGTTCTTCTACAGACTCTTTGGCATCAACCCTTTTTTCTTTTGTTGAATATCCACCTTATATATATCCTCCTCTATGTTGTATGGTCTATACCCATTTCATTGAATGGTAACAAACGGGTTTGAAATTCGCTATAAGTGGGCCGTCTACTTTCTGTTGTGTTGGTTCAATGCGATTAAGATGGTGACAATTAATCCGATCAACGCAACCAGCAGCGTACCGAACATCATCATTAATGTCAAAGCATCTTTAACCTCCACAGCCCTCACATCCTTTGCAGGAGACTAGCCAACTGCCCACCCAAGCCATTTTGTCGTTAGCGTAGCAACTACACCTATGGTTTGTTATGTACGGGCATACATTTTCTCTTCTACTCTTTCAATCGCTTGAATCAACGTCATGTGAGGGTCCTCATGCTTATACTGAATGGCCTGTTCGCCTGTACCGCCAGCATCACACCATTCCCAGTACATATGCACATCTACGGATTCCAGAAAATATACAGATAAGGCTTCGACCGGATTCATAGCATACATCGCCATAAAGGCTTTATTCGAGAGTTGCTCATAACGCAGGTATTCGTCTTTCATCAGGTAGAGTAGCTGCTGGATTGCCTGTTCATTCACATTGATGATACGACGGATGAACGCATTGCGTCTTTCAACGGTATTCAGTATGATTTGCATAGCATGACGAATCTGCACAGCTTCGGGACTGATTTTGAGCAGGTGAATTAAATCATTAGTGGTTAAATTAGGGTTCCAAGGAGCTGGCTCAATAATCCGTGTCCATGCATCGTTATGCCCTCTTTCAAAAACCTCAATCGCGTCCGAAACATTGACACCGATGGTTTTCCATTTTCGTTGAAGTGCATCCACAATATGATAATAGTGTAGCTCTGCTGCTCCCTGCTCTCCCTTTTCTTGCTCCCACACCTGATTCATGCGTACAATATCCTTGATCGCTTGCACATTCGCTTTCCGTTTTTCAGTCACAGGTATCATCCTCCATTGAAATTCTGGTAAAATAGCAATAGCAAAGCTAAGGGTATGTTCGTTACATCCCTTTGGGTTGGTAATATATTCGCATTGGCGAATAAATCGTATATGCATTATATTATTCGCATAAATGAATAATGTCAATGAGTTTTTAGGAGGTTTCTTTTTCTTGCTAAAATTAAATATAAGACTTAAAGAAGTGTTAAAAGAGCGCAATATGACACAAATGCAACTTTCGGAAAAATCAGGTGTTAATCAAGCGAGAATTTCACAGCTTTGTAAAAATGGGAGACAAGAAGTAAACTTGCTTATGCTTGAAAAGATCGCTCATGCTCTGGAGATCAAGGACATTTCCGTGCTAATGCAGTTTGAAGAAACAGAATAGCGTGGTTTGTGCATGTTAAGCGTAGGAATAGATTAAGGAGTCTGTTTTAAAACAGGCTTCTTTTTTGGTGTTCAGCTTTTTAGGGTGGTAGTCCGAGCAGTTCCACAACTATAAAAAAATTAGTTCATCAAGATGAGTCCATTAGCATTTTAACCAACACAAAAAAGGCTTGCCAAGTTCTACAGCAAACCTTTTTTATGTTTCAAAGAAAAATGAGGAACGTCATAGCTGTGATACATGTGTGGTATGAGAAATACGTGCTTTCAATTCACGTTCCTACATAAGGAGCGACTTGCGCACATTGGGTAAATGGGAGCTGCTCTGTAAGAAATTTCAATCCACGCTCCTACATAAGGAGCGACAGCACGCGTTACAAAGCCTTACCCAGCAAGGCTTTGTAAACGCTTTTTCGCGAATCTCTTTCCAACTCACCAATAAATGTTAAAAAATACACCTCGAAATCGCTGAATCCCTTATCTGGCGCGGGGTGCGAATGTCCTGGGGATTTCATGTGCGCTTGGGGTTCGCACCAAATTATAAGTCTAATTATCTTACCATACATCGCCCTCTAAGAAACGACGAACTTGCAGATGCGGGTATAGCGCCACAAGCTGAGTTAAAATTCAAAATTTCATTATAGGGAGCAACGCCCATCTGAACCCAACTTGATTTCATTTCAAAATGACCTCTCTGGCAATTTAATACTTTTTGTCAAGCTGCTCTTTTAGTTTTTCTAAATGCTTACTGAGCAATTCTATTTTTCTATGGAATAATTGATTTGTTTTTCTTATTTTGAAAAGGTAGATCAACGCACATGAACATATAAAAATATGAATAAAGCAGAACCAGTAGATCATGGTTACAGATATAGTCCAGGTCCCTATTAGAATCCTCTCCTTACTTCGATTTTGTTAGTTGGGTTGTTTCTGTTAAAATCTCATCCAAACGATGCATTGCTTTGTTTTTTTAAAAAATGTTAATGATAAATATAAGCGCAAAAATGAAGAGCAGAACTTCACTTCCTAAGAGAAAAAGTATAGACATTTCATGAAGAAATAATTCATTAATCATAGAATATACCTCCAATTTTAATTATATTTTACATATAAATATACAATACATTAATATCTAATGATGTTATACCATATTTTGGTAGTTAAAACATAAAAAAAGTTGCAGCATCTGCAATATTGTCTGCTTCTCTTTTATTTACTTTCAGTAGCGCCCGTTAGTTTTGCAAGTGAGGCCCCTAAATAACCTGCACGAACCAATTGATCATCCACAAAAAAGTACATGAGTCCGCTTTCCAGTCCCAATATCTTGGAATAATAGGCAATCGCCTCTTGATCTTCTTCCTCAACCTTCATATCTTCAGATGCCTTTACTTGCTCTTTACTCATCCCCCAGCCTACGTTGCGAAATGAAATTTTACCTTGATATCCCTTATTTTCAGACGCTACCGTCTCATGTACAGTTGAACTGGCGGAGCCTCCTGATGCATTTGAACTTGGAGCACTCTCTGTACTTGTGGTACCGCTCTTGGAAGTAGTACAGCCCGATAGAACGACTCCTGCTACGCATAAATATAACAATACCTTTTTCATAAACTGACCCCTTTACCGAATATATACCAAAACTTTACCATGTCTTTGGTAATGGGTCTATAGTGACAGTCATACAAGCCATTTTTCAGCTATCTATTCCCCAAGCATTACGTTATAATGATCTCAATTATTTTATTCCGATGTGAAAAGGATGATATATATGAATCAAGTTCCAGCCTCGATTCCGCGTCCGCTGGTCAGGACTAATCAATGGGTAATTGTGCTGTCTGTAGTCTTTACCTGGATTACAGGGGCGTATGGGGTGTTAGCTATTCCACTGGTTGCGGGGTTGCTTGGTGTGCTTTTCAACTTCAATCCGGTGATGCGTGTAGCCAAGCTATTTTTAAAGAAAAGCCCTTCCTCATATGTGCAGGAGGACCGGGGACAGCAAAGATTTAATCAGCTCCTTGCCGTCTTTTTTCTGCTGGTGGCTCTGGCAGGATTTACGTTCCAATGGAGTATTGTCGCTTATGTGTTCTCGGCGATGGTGCTGGTGGCGGCCTTGGTGGCTATTCTGGGCTTTTGTGTCGGATGCTTTATTCTCTACCAATGGTCCCAATATCAACATCGGAGAAGAAATCACGTATAGATTGCCTCTCCTTCATCCTATTTTGCAACAATCGTATCCTCAAATACAAAAACAGAAATAGCTATATCTTCCTCCACCTTAATATCCGAAAAAAGGTGCAGCAGTCGGGAATCCATGTAATCCTCCAGTTCTTTGTTGAACTGTACGGGATAGATTTTTTGAACCATTTTGGTTCGGGCTGCATGCACCATCTCTTTCCCGGCAACCTCTTGTGCCAGAAACTTTTCAGAAGGGGTTAAATTACCGTACAGCATCGTGATGGCCATGTTATCTACAAAGGTTGTATGTATGCGTTCCGGGCCTTTTCCAAATAGCTCTTTACGTACTTTGCGAATAATTTCGTTAAAACCTGTTTCCTTTCTCATATCGCACCGCTCTCCTAAATCTACTAAAATCCTTGTTACTATTTCCATCATAACCGATTTCTCTCATATAAAACAGAGATCGAAGGAAAGTGATTTTTGGAACATGCTTTGTGATATATGCTGAACTTAAGCAAATAAAACACAGCCTGCCCATCGGCAGACTGCGTAGGTTTCATACTCTATAGCGGGCTAATCCCTCACCAATCGGTTTGAAAGCATCAACATGATAAAAGAGAACAGTATGATGACGGCTACCCAGCTCCAGGAGAGTGTCATATTCCCGGCCTCGGATGCGGTGTAAATCGCCGTAGACAGGGTTTGGGTCTGTTCGGGAATGTTACCCGCAAGCATCAGCGTAGCGCCAAATTCTCCTAATCCCCGGGCAAATCCAAGAATGTATCCCGAGATAAGCGGGCGGTAGGCGAGAGGCATCGTGATGTAGCGAAACACTTGCCACTCGTTGGCGCCTTGCGCGCGTGCAGCCTGCTCTACCTCGGGATCGACGGCTTCAAAGCCTGCCTTGATCGTCCGATAAGCCAGTGGAAAAGCCACAACTACAGCTGCCACCACCGCAGCTCCCCACGTAAATACAATCGTCTGCTGGAACAGGCTTTCGAAGGCTGTACCGATCCAGCTTTTCCTCCCCAGCAGGATGAGCAAAATAAAGCCAACGACCGTGGGGGGCAAGACGAGCGGAAGAAGCAAGACCGTCTCGATCACGCTGGTTCCCCTCCGCAGCTTGCAGTTCGCCATCATCCGAGCCACCACGGTAGCTAACAGAAATACAAAGATGCTGGCGACAACTGCGACTTTGACGGATACCATAACCGGAGGAAGTAAAGCTGACCAATCCAACGGGACCCCCTCCTTTATAGATGGATGCTATTTTCCAGTCGTTTCTGTAGGAGCTGAAAATCCGTCCTTGCTGAATACGCTCATCGCTTCATCCGTACGCAGAAAATCGAGAAACTCACCAGCTTCCTTGCTGTGTTTCGTTGCTTTTACAATACCTTCTGGATATAGAATCGGAGCATGCAATTCCTCAGACACTTCCAGTGCAACGACTGCTTTATCGGATGATTTGGCATCCGTCAGGTAGACGAGTCCCGCATCGACGTTGCCTGTTTCCACATAGTTTAATACCTGTCTTACGTCCTTGGCGAATACCAGCTTCGGCTCCAGCTTGTCCCATAGTCCGGCTTTCGTCAGCGCTTCTTTGGAATATTGTCCAGCAGGAACGGTAGTTGGCTCCCCGACAGCTACTTTCAGGAAGGACGGGCTTGTCAGATCATGGAGTGTAATGCTTTTGCTATCCGTGCTTTTCGACTTATCCTGTGGAACGACTACAACCAGTTTATTTTGGAGCAGTATGCTATCCTTTTCTACTAAAGAAGCATCGGTCAATGCCTTCATTTGCTTCATACCTGCCGAAATAAATACGTCAGCGGGTGCGCCTTGCTCAATCTGTTTTTGCAATGTGCCAGATGAAGCATAGTTAAAGGTAAGTTTGATATCCGTATGCTGCTTTTCATACTGGTCCTTGAGTGTATTCAGACTATCCTGAAGGCTCGCTGCGGCAGATACGATGATCTCTGTTTTTGGCGCAGACTGTGTCGGCTGTACAGCAGCCGAAGACGAGCAACCAGCCAGCACCCATGCCAACAATCCAACCAACGTGAATATGTACCCGATTTTCATTTTCAACTTACTCTTCCCCTGTCCTATAAATTCCGAAATGGGTCTAACGATGTACACCTCATAACGGTTCAACTCTATTGGGTCAGCCCAAATATTTGTGAACAATAGATCTCGCCTCAGCAATATCCTTGGTGCCATGGATCAGAACGCGTCCATCCTGAAATAGAACCAGCCGATGCGCTCCAATCACTACGGATACCAGATATGGATTATGCTCAACTTTGCCTCCCTGACGGGACAGTAGACGCGCCGCTTCATTCAGATCGCGCACAGCACCGGAGGCAGGGCGGATTTGAACCGTATCACGTCCACACAAAACAGCCGACTTGGATTGATACTCCGATTGTAAAAAAGGATACACCGGATGCTCCCCACACGTTGGGCAGTCGGCTTTCTTCATGGCGCTGATCTGGATCGCCTGATGCTGATTGTTCCACAGATCAAAGGAAATCAGCTTGCCTTGCAGCGCTGAGTCGTCCCCGGTGAGGAGCTTCAGTGCTTCGGCGCTTTGGTAGGCTGCCACCATCTGTACAGCCGGGCTAATCACACCCACCGTATCGCAGGTCGCGCCGCCTAGCGGTACGGTTCCGAGCAGGCAATACAGGCACGGTGTCTGTCCCGGCACGATGGTAAAGGTCGTCCCGTAGCTACCTACACAAGCCCCGTAAATCCAGGGAATTTGGTGCTTGACCGCGTAATCGTTCATGAGCAGGCGTGTATCAAAATTGTCAGTGGCATCTACGATGAGGTCCACACCTGCTGCAATCTCGTCGATTTCCTCCAGCGATACGTCCCGAATTAGCGCGCGGATGTCCACGTCGGAATTGACTTGCTGCAATCGCTTCTGTGCTGCCACCGCCTTCGGCATATGATCACGAGCGTCCGCTTCATCGTAGAGCTGTTGGCGTTGCAAATTGCTCCAATCTACATAATCGCGATCCACCAGCGTCAGTCGCCCGATGCCCGCTCGCACCAGCATGTCCGCATTAGCGGTACCCAGCGCTCCAGCCCCAATGATAAGCACGTGCTTGCTGCGGATATGTTGCTGTCCGGCCGGCCCAATTTTCGTAAACAGCTCTTGTCTCGAATATCGGGCATGAGACGCGTGCGGCTGCGCTTCTACTTCTACATCGACGTCCATGTTCTGATCCTTCTTCATTTCAGACATCGTGATTTTTCGCCCCATGAGGGTTCCAACCTCCTAGCTGATGCCCCTTCCATTCCGAGCCGTCCTCCCACACTTCCTTTTTCCAGATCGGCACGATTTGCTTCAAGCGTTCAATCGCACGGCGGCTGGCTTCGTAGCAAGTATCGCGGTGTGCAGCAGAAACAGCAATCACAACGCTCGTCTCTCCAATCCTCACCGTACCCAGCCGATGTGTAATCGCCGTACGTGTAGACGGCCAACGCTCTGCAATCTCGTCACCAATCTGCTTCATCGTGTTCATCGCCATCGGGACATACGCCTCATATTCCAGCAACACCGTACGCTGACCTTGTGTATATTCCCGAGTCGTTCCATTAAAGGTCAGGGAAGCTCCATGGGAGGGGTCCTGCACCTTCGCGGTCACCTCATCGGCATCAATCGGATCGTACGTAATCGCAAACAAGCCACATGGCGAAACGACCGTTTCCATCCCTGGTGCGGACTGAAGAAGCGTGATTGTATCTGATGGATGTATTAGTTCCTCTGGAGAAGCCAGTTTTTTATTATTCGTAAAAAAAGAACCTTGCAGCTGTGAAGCCGCTTCCGAATATTGCTCATTCAGCTTTTTTCGAATATCTGCAATGGTCACTGTTTCCTGCGGAAACTCCAGCGTGATCACGGATTGACCAAGCTGCTCTGCCATACCCGCGAATAGTTGAATACGGTATTGCATAACCATTTGACCCCCCTCTGCACCTATCCTATCGAACTCGCTTAGCCTATATCGAATTTACCCTCCTGAAACCGGGGGAATGATCGCAATTTCGTCAGCTATACTCACCAGATCCTCCGGTGCGGCATAAGCCTGGTTTTTGGCAACAAAAGAACCCCGCAACTGCGCGGCTACTTCTGGAAAGCGCTCGGATAGCAGGTCTTTTAACGCGGCAATAGTCATCGTTTCCTGATCGGTGGGTACTGTGATGATGGGCCCGCCCATCTGCTCCGCAAGGCCGGCAAATACTTGAATATGATATTTCACTTAACATGTTCACCCCCAAAAATGTTCACATTATATTTTAGATTCAACCAGTTCCTCAATCCGCTGGGGATGCGTATACACATTCAGAGAATGACTTCGTATAAAACCTACCGTGGTAATGCCCAAATCCTCTGCCAATTCAAGCGCAAGTTCTGTCGGAGCCGACTTGGACAACACCACTTCACAGCCAATCTTGGCGACCTTCAACAAAATTTCAGACGAAATGCGCCCACTGAATACAATGATTTTATCTTGTAATACAATATCATGTTTCAAGCAATACCCATAGATTTTATCCAGCGCATTGTGGCGGCCAATATCCATTCTCGACAGGATGATTCCGTCCTTGTCACACAGTGCGGCATTATGGACGCCTCCCGTCTCCTGAAACGTGTGAGCCGAATGTTGCATCAAATTCATCAGCCGGAAGCAGTCGTCAAAAGACAGCATGACATGGGTGTCGTTCATTCTTTTTGCCACTTTGGCATCATTCATAAAGTAGAAGCCCTGTCTGCTTTTCCCACAGCAGGAGGTAATGTACCTTTTGGAGTGAAAGTTTTGATAGAACTCATTCATCCGCCGGGTTTTAATATGAACAAAGCCTTCTTTTTCCTGAACCCAAATATCTTCGATATCATCATACCGTTGAATGACACCTTCCGAGGCCAAAAAGCCTACAGCCATATCCTCCACATACTCCGGTGTACAAACCATGGTGGCAAATTCCTGCTGATTGATTTTGATCGTCACCGGATGCTCCGTCACCACAGTGTCCTCATCACGCTTGATCTGACCGTCACGATAACGGAGAATCTCGCGTTTGACCTCAGCTGGCTTTTCCATGTGCTCCACTCCCTTGTTTTGGGCAGGCTGGCGTTTCGGTTCACCCGCCGATGTGTGACATTTCAATTTTGGATGCTAATTGCTGCGTATGGTTCAGCCGTTCCTCCGAATAGCGGTCTGTACGCCCTCTCCACACCCGCTCCATGTAAGCTCTTATCTCGTCATCGGACTGTTCAGAACGTAACATCCCCCGCAGCTCGTACCCTTGAGAAGCAAATAAGCATGTGTACAAGGAGCCTTCAGCGGAAATCCTCGCCCGTGTACATGTGGAGCAAAAGGCATCTGTAACAGACGAAATAATGCCAACTTCCCCTTCGCCGTTCTGATACCTGTAACGCGTCGCTACCTCACCTTTGTAATGGGGCGGGACAGGCTCCAGCGGCATTTGCTTATGGATGGCTTCGATGATCTGCTGCTTGGAGACGACCTGATCCAATTTCCAGCCATTGGTGTTACCTACATCCATAAACTCAACAAACCGCAAAATATGCTTTTTCTTTTGAAAATAGTCGGCCATGGGCACAATATCCTGATCGTTGAAGCCCTTTTGCACAACCATATTGATTTTCACCTGCATTCCCGCTTGTGCTGCCGCATCAATACCATCCAGCACGGCTTGCACGCTGCTTCTTCCCCCGTTCATCCGACGGAAGCGATCATCATCGAGCGAATCCAAACTGACTGTCACTCTCTTCAATCCTGCCTCTCGAAGCGTCGCTGCATATTTAGGAAGAAATACGCCGTTCGTCGTCATCGCCATATCTTCAACTCCTTCGAGCTGAGTTAACGAATGAATGAGCGAAGCCAGGTCCTTTCTCAGCAACGGCTCGCCGCCCGTAATGCGCAGCTTGGTAACTCCCAGAGAGACAAAAATACGGGAAAGCCGGATAATTTCCTCAAAGGTCAATATTTTTTCTTTTGGCAAAAACGGATAGTCATGGCCAAAGATTTCTTCCGGCATACAATACCGACACCGAAAATTACACCGGTCTATGACGGATATTCTCAAGTCCCGTAACGGACGATTCCATTGATCTTCGCTCCGGTTCGCCATCCCGCTCACCTCAATCCGTCTTCAATTCATTTTATCCAGAACCAAAAAACCGACATCACAACAAATCCTTCGCCATCGAACACATCGAAGAATCTGCTAAATGCCGGTTAATTTATCTACATCAGGATTCTACGAATCCTCACATCATGTGATATAGAAAAATCAAGCTAACAAGCGCTGCGACAAATAAAGTATACGCGATTCCCCACGCACACTCCATTCACGAATGCTCTGCAATAGATTACATTCTTATTGTTAGCAATCCTCGAACGTTTGTCAATGCTTTTTCGTTTTCTCAAACGATAATCATTATCAATTAAAATTTTAATAATGTACCATTGAACTATCTTAAATTTTACGTTATAGTTACACCTGATGACATGCAGAAAATGACATATTCAGGTTATTGATATACAAGCGGTGTGTACCGTCTGTTATTAATACATACGCATATGGCGGATTGGCCTCCAGGACCTAGAGCTTGGTCACTACTCCACCATAAACACAAGTGCTTCATCACGAGCACTTGTGTTTATGGTGGAGTTTTTTTATTTCTAATTTTTACATTTCAAATCTGAAAGGAGTCTGAACCGTGATTGATAGTACGATCAAAATTACATTAAACGGACAGGAACTGAAGACCAAAGATAGCACAACGATTCTTAAAGTCATTAACGAAAACAATATCGCCCATCCCCAACTATGTTATGTTCCCGAGGTCGATCCGATCCGCACCTGTGATACCTGCATCGTGGAAGTTAACGGCAAGCTCGTTCGCTCCTGCTCCACACTTGCTGCGGACGGAATGCATATTCAATTAAACTCGGATCGCGCCAAAGCAGCCCAAACAGAAGCCATGGATCGGTTGCTGGAAAATCACCTCCTCTACTGCACCGTATGTGATAACAACAATGGTAATTGTTCCTTGCATAATACGGCAGAGCTTATGGAAATTGAGCATCAAAAATATCCATATCGGCCCAAGGCTGATCCGACGGAAGTCGATATGTCCCATCCGTTTTACCGTTATGACCCGAATCAGTGCATTGCCTGCGGCCAATGCGTAGAGGTATGTCAAAACCTTCAGGTCAATGAAACCCTGTCCCTCGACTGGGAAGCAGAACGTCCTCGCGTCATTTGGGATGATGGTGTTGCAATTAACGATTCCTCGTGCGTCAGCTGCGGTCAGTGTGTAACGGTCTGTCCTTGTAACGCCTTGATGGAGAAATCCATGCTGGGTGAAGCAGGCTTCATGAGTGGCATGGAGAAGGACTTGTTAAATCCGATGGTAGATTTAATTAAGGAAGTGGAGCCGGGCTATAGCGGTATTTTTGCCATTTCCGAAGCAGAAGCAGCGATGCGTGAAACCCGTACGAAAAAAACCAAAACCGTTTGCACCTTTTGCGGCGTAGGTTGCAGCTTTGAGGTTTGGACCAAAGGCCGCAAAATTCTGAAGGTACAGCCTACTTCTGAAGGACCTGTGAACGGCATCTCGACATGCGTTAAAGGGAAATTCGGCTGGGATTTTGTGAACAGTGATCAACGTTTGACTACCCCTTTGATTCGCCAAGGTGACGAATTTGTAGAAGCGACCTGGGAAGAAGCATTAAGCCTGATGGCCAGCAAAATGGGTGCTATTAAAGAAACGTATGGCGGTGAAGCGCTCGGCTTTATTTCCTCGTCCAAATTTACGAATGAAGAAAACTATCTGATGCAAAAGTTGGCGCGTCAGGTATTCCAAACGAATAACGTCGATAACTGTTCGCGGTATTGCCAATCCCCCGCCTCATGGGGGCTGCAACACACTGGAGGCATTGGCGGCGACAGCGGTACGATTAAAGACATTGCCCAAGCAGGTCTGGTCATGCTGGTCGGCTGTGCGCCGGGAGAAGGACATCCGGTGCTGGCTACCCGTATTAAACGTGCGCATAAGCTGCACGGTCAAAAGCTGATCGCGGTCGACCTGCGCAAGCATGAAATGGCGGATCGTGCGGACCTGTTCATTCGTCCAAGGCAGGGTACAGATTATGTATGGTTATCCGCAGTAACCAAGTACATCATTGATCAAAACTGGCATGACGCAGCATTCATTGAAGAGCATGTAAACTTTTATCCCGAATATTTGAAGTTGCTGGAGAGCTTCACCTTGGAATTTGCAGAGCAGGAAACGGGCATTTCCAAAGAAACGCTGATTGAGGTCGCGACTATGGTCCATGAAGCCGACGGTACTGCCATTTGCTGGGGCATGGGTGTGACGCAAAACATCGCAGGCTCCTATACGTCTATTGCAATTGCCAACCTGCTGCTGGTGACCGGAAACTTTATGCGTCCAGGTGCAGGCGCGTATCCGCTTCGCGGACATAACAATGTTCAGGGTGCTGCTGATATGGGTACGATGCCGGATATTTTTCCGGGTTATCAGCCTGTCACCAACGATGACATTCGTGCCAAGTTCGAAGCGGCCTACGGCGTACAAATTCCAGGCCAGCGCGGACTGGACAATATCCAAATGCTGGAGGCCATTGAGACAGGTGAGCTAAAAGCCATGTATATCGCCGGAGAAGAAATGGCGTGGGTGGATGCGGACTCCAACCATACACAGGAAATGCTGGCGAACCTGGATTTCCTCGTCGTTCAGGACGTATTTCTGAGCAAAACAGCAGAATTTGCGGATGTCATTTTGCCAGCCGTACCTTCGCTCGAAAAAGACGGAACCTTTACGAACACCGAGCGTCGTGTACAGCGTTTATATGAGGCGCTCAAGCCTGTAGGAGACAGCAAACCGGACTGGTGGATTTTCAGCCAATTTGCCAAGCACATGGGATTTGATTGGAGCTACAGCCATCCAAGTGAAATATTTGAGGAAATGGCATCACTCACTCCATTTTTCTCCCAGTGTAATTATGACGTATTGGAAGGCTGGAACAGCTTCCACTGGGGATCGCCGGATGGCAGCAGCACACCGCTTTTACACACCAACGGCTTTAACTTCCCGGATAAAAAGGCGCGTCTTGGTCTTTTCGAATATGTACCGCCTAAACAATACCCGGCTGAGTTCGATCTGACCTTAAACAATGGTCGACTGCTCGAACAATTCCATGAAGGAAATCTGACGACCAAATCGCCGGGTATCCAGCTCAAGCTTCCAAGTGTATTTGTGGAGGTGTCGCCGGAATTAGCCGAGGAGCGCGGAGTCAGGGACGGATCGCTGGTTCGTCTGGAGTCGCCATATGGTGCCGTGAAGCTGCGTGTTCTCGTCACCGACCGGATGCAGGGAACCGATGTCTACGTACCTATGCACTCCAGCAGCCATGACAGCGCCGTGAACCTGTTAACTGGCGGAGCATTCGATGTAATCACCAACACACCGGCTTATAAACAAAACAAGGTACGAATGCACATTTTGGAGGTAGATGGTCAAAATCCGCTGCCACGTATCAACCCTCGCTACAAAAAGCGTCATCCGCAAAATGGGGTTGAAGTAGATCGGAAATGGAATCGCCCCGGTTACGTCGACCTGGTGGATCAAAAATAAGGAGGTCAGACTCATGGCTAAGCCTATTTCAATCGTGCGAAAACGTGTGTTGACAGAAGAAGAACGACAAAAGCAATCGCTGGATCAGCTTACTGCTGATCTGGCGGACAACGGGGCGGCGTTGCAGAAGACGCTCGAAATTGTGCGTGAGCTGCATGATAGCGGTCTTCTCGAAGCGGCTCAGTCTATGCTGAAAGCCAAGGAAAGCATCGCCAAAATTGCTGTAGGACAAGCGACGCGCAAGCCTGTTACGAATATCATTAATAATCTGATGGGAGCAGCCGGTATGCTGTCCGAGGTAGACCCCGAGCAGATGAAAAAGCTGGTAGGCAGCGTCACTTCCGGCCTGAACGAAGCGGAAGAGCATTTAAAACAGAACAAAAAGATCCGCCTGCGCGATCTCATGAAGGCCATGAACGATCCGGATGTAAACCGGGCGATGGGTTTTGGCATTCATTTTCTCAAAGGGCTGGGAAAAGGCTTGTCCGATAAGTAGCTGAACATAGCGTAGAGGTGGATACAGAGTTGGAGGTTCAGCTTCCACTTCAAACGTTCCTTTATAATACGTATCGGTTTTACTTTCGGCAGGTGCTTAACGGCCAAGGATAACAACAGTAAAAGAGAGCTGGCCCCACCGCAAACGGGAGTCAGCTCTTTTCTTCTTCCTTTGATAAGTCCCCTTACAATCGAACCTCCCTGCCTTGTCTCTCCGTCAAAAATTGCAACAGCCAAATACTATAATTGATAAAAACCAGCGTAAAACTAATGACCGAAAACAGCGGAATTGTATGTAAAATGGTAGCATAAACGATCCAAATCAACAGAACCACCAACAGACAAATACGGAGGATTGTATTGTTGTTTGTTTCCTAGGGGAATAGCACTGTTTTCACATGTATAGAGTAGCCGTTACGATGAAGTAGATGAGCGAAAATTAGGAGTTGTAGAATGAGGTGAACAACAAAAGCAATGAAGGCAAACACGATACCCGCGGCAAATAGAGCAAGTCCATTTTCCAGATCAGAAAATTCGTCCGTAAGCTCCGGTAACTGCCACATCCAGTACAACATGAATCCATGACAGGAAGCCAACGCAACTAAAATTGAGAAAACATATAAAAATACTTTACTGACAGCAGTCTCCATGTTCAATGTATACTTCCTCCGTCTCAACCAACTTTTACTAGAGTACGCCACTCCAAAGCTATCACGCAAATTGGAAAGGCGAAAAAGGCTATTCGGACGCATACCGAATAACCTTTCTGAGGCTACAGCACTTTGTAAAGTAACGCTATGATCTACATTTTATTTTTTATCCACCTGTAATAGGGTCACCGTTTTGAGAGAAACAGCATCTTTTAATTGCTCCTCTGCGATGACCTTGAGTTTAAGCAAACTGGCAATCTTCGAAGTATCCGGTTTGGAAAACAAGCGCCATAGCTGCGGATCAGGTAGTGAATCATACAGCTTGGTATGGTCATATTCCTTACGGTGCTGCTGTACAACTTTAACCCGATAACTGCCAATTTCCCAATCTGCCACTCCCTGCTGTGCACAATGAGCTGTAATGTCATTACGCAAATCAGTCAGTTCACCCTCAATTTCTTTTTGCTTCTGCTTTAACTGATAGTAGCGACGCACCTTGTTTTCCAATTCCATCACGCTCCTCTGCTTACATATGTATGTTTGCAGTAGCGTTTTAGGACAAGTTTGTGATGTTAGGATAGGAGACGTATCTGCAAAAGCATTTCCCGGGTAATGGAGAGACTAAAGATCATCCGAGCTTTATTTAGGCACATTGGCACCTGGGTTTACAGGCCCCGCTCCCTTGGATTTTTCCTTATGTTTCATATATTTGGCCCAGTAAGCCGTGAGAATAGGTACCAAAATAGAGGTAACGATGACCGAAGCAGCAACTAATGCTGTTGCTGATTGCGCTACTGGCAGAAATTCTGGCTTTATATTGGCCACAATGACCGGATTCGCTACCGCTGCACCTGCCGTGCTGGAGGCTGCGATTCCCGCAGTGCCGTTGCCACCGCCGATATATTTGTCCGCCAGGATCAGCGGAATGCCTGTAATGATAATAACGAAAATACCTAATATTATTCCGAGCAAGCCGGTTTGAACAATCACACTCAGATCAATGGAACAGCCCAGTGCAAAACCGAAGAAGGGAATAAGCGCATGCGTAGCGCTACCAAAATATTTACGGAAATCGTGATCCAGATTCCCCAGCATGAACCCGACCAGAAATGGTAATACCGCCCCCACAAAGGCCTGCGGCTCAAAAACAGCCAGTCCGGTACTGCCCAAAATAAGCATGGTCACTAATGGACCGGATTCCAGCGACATCAGTACGAATGCCCCCGCCTCTTCCTTGGAACCATATTGCTGCATAATGGAGGCGTATAGCCCGCCATTCGTCATATCCATGGAGGAAATCAGCGCCAATACCGACAGTCCGGCAAAAAGCCCGCTTTCCACGCCACCAACGGGCAGCAGTTTAGACGCAATGATCGCCACCACCCAAGCGACTGCAATTTTAGTCAATACGAGTGTACCTGATTTACGCAATACGGTACCTGTAGCTCGTACATCAATCGAAGCACCCATACAAAAAAACCACACCGCCAAAATCGGTACCGTCCCCGTCATTAGCCCCTTGGTGAACGATCCAAAGTAGTCTCCGGACCAAGGCATAAAAGTATGAACCAATGCGCCTATAAACAGCGGCACCAGCATAATGCCCCCTGGAATTTTATCAATGCGTTGTTTGATTTTCATAGCTTCATTCAACCCTTTCGTCTTTGCCAGTGCAAAAACAAGGCCGTTTTACTTGCGGCTCAAGCCAAGTTCGGGAATTAGGCTTGCGAAGGTGTCATGGCTTTCCTTCAACTGTCGTGCGAATGCTTCAGCATCCTTAACACGCAGCCCCAATCCATGCCTACGCATTTCTTCCCTGAATTCCTCCTCTTTCGTCCCCTTGATCAGTGCGTCCGCCAGGGTTTGAGCAATCTCATCCGGCGTATCCTTGGGCACAGCCAGCCCTCTCCAAGTCCCGATAAAATGTACACGCAGCCCAGTAGCCTGCTGTAACGTCGGCACATTTGGAAACGCTTCCGAAATGCTATCTGCCTGTATCGCCAGTATGCGTAGCTTCCCTTGGTCCACATCCTTTTTCACTTCCGCAGGACTGACCGGCACAGCATCCACGAAGCCGCTCATCAACGCTGAAACGGCTGGCCCTGCTCCCTCATAAGGGATATGGGTAAAGCGGACTCCGCTTTTTTGCTCCAGCATCGCAGCAGCGAGGTGCCAGATGCTCCCTGTGCCTGCATTGCCCATTTTCAGCTTGCCGGGATGAGCATGAGCGTCCTCCAGAAATGCTTCGGCCGTCGTCCAGGGCGCATCCGCTCTAACCGTGATGGCAGAAGGGTCCATATTGGTTTGGACCAGCGGTTTAAAGCGCTCATAGGTGAGCGGCAGCAGTCCCAGATGTGGCAGTGTGGTCAGCTCCGCAACCAGATACGTTACAGTGTAGCCGTCCGCCTGCGCCTCAGCCCCTTCCATCAGCCCGACCGAACCGCCTCCACCCGTCCGGTTAACGACGATGATCGGCTGACCGAGATGCTTTTCGGCGGCTTTCGCCAATGCTCTTGCCGTGATATCCGTCCCGCCACCCGCCGCATAAGGAACGACGAGGGTAATAGGCTTCACAGGAAATGCACCACTGTGGTCATGCAAAGCGTGTTGATCCACATATTCACTGATACTCAAGGCAGAAAGAAAAGCCACTCCCGCCGCAACCAGCACATATTTTTGCCATGGCTTGTTCTTCATTACGTTTCCTCTTTTCCGAAAAATGAACTGGGCCAGTCACGCACCCGTTTTCACCCCCAGACGTTTTCAGCCATGATTTTTGCGTTTACATGAAGTCAATGTACCGCAACGCAGGGGGCACAGCTATCGCTTAATCTTCGAATTTATCTTCCAAATCCCCAAAATGTCGACCTTTTGGCGGATCTGCATATCCATTGGAACATCTGTTTATTTCCCTGAATTTCCCAGGTGTCACTTGTTTATGTTTGCGGAATACACGGATAAAGCTGTTTTCATTCCGGTAGCCGACCTGATCTGCAATCTCTGCAATTTTCAGATGTGTTTCACACAGTAAAGCGCACGCTTTTTTCATTCGCAAACCAGTCAAGTAGTCGTATACAGTGCAACCTGTCTCTTCCTTGAACATACTGCTCACCGATGACACGCTCATATGGACCTGATCTGCAATTTCCTGAAGCCCGATATTTAAATGCAAATGATGTTGCATGTAATCCATCATCTCCTGTACACGTACAAACTCCTTGGACTGTCTGTGTCCAATAAGCTCTTCCTCGATATCAGCCACAATCGAAAACATTTGCTTCTCCATGTCTGGAAGATCAAGCGTCAGAATCTGATTCCAGTGGTGATCTACCAGCTGATCTGGCGGCGTCACACTATGAGTCATGCACCATTTCAGCAATTCCTCCATCAACTCATGTACAGACAAGTAAACCTGCATCGGGGAGGTCCTGTGAAGACGAAGTTCTTCTCCCCATTGACTGATCAGCTTTATACTTGCTCCGGCTTCCTGTGACTCTATGGCACGAATGATTTCCACATTCCGGTTTCCCACCGCTGATGAGACGTGAGCGCCCTCCCCTATGCTGTAGGTACTCATATGCGAACGTCCATATCCCTCATACAAACGCAGACCAAGGGCTTCTCTCCCTGTTACAAAAGACTGACGTGCCTCATAGATATCCGAGAATATATAACCAATTCCTATAGAAATAGTCAGGGGAAGATGCTCACCCACAACCTGAATCAGCCTGTCTGCGCTTTTGCGGAGCAGAACACTTTCTTGGACATTGGCTTTGGCATTGGCATCAGCATCAGCATCAGTCTCAGTCCTAGTCCCATCTACAGCTTCATCCTCGTGCTCACTGAACTGTAGCAGTACAACGAACCCGCTTTGCTCCTCTGGCGCGCTTACCGCCTTCCAGTGAGGTTCAAGCCATTCCAGCAAAATATTATTCAGCGCATATTTGAGCAGCATTTTATCTTCCTCTGGAAAGCTTGCTGCCCAAGTAGAATACCGATCAATCGACACGATCATCACAGCCAAAGAGCTGCCGTCCCAATCGGAAAAATACTGTTCCCATTTCATACGCATTTCCTGTATGCCCATTCTACGCTGGATGACATCTTCAATATATTTGGAACGCAGCTCGGGTAAACTTCGCTCCACCACAAGTGATTTGCGATGGAACTCCCCAACCAGCTTGCCAATGACCGGCTCCAGATCATACAATCCACCTTGACGCGTTCCTTTGTAGCCCGAATTCAGTAGGCTATTAATTCTTTTCATAGGGCGAAACGCCGCATAATTGTAATAGTAGACCGCTGAGCAACCCGCCAGTATAGAAATAAAGGCCAACCACAACATCATGTTGCGGGCCAGCTTAACATGCTTCAGCAGCTTGTCCATAGGAACAAGTGACACCAGACGCCAGCCCGTCACATCGGAAAAAGTCTGGTTCACCATATACTCCATCCCCCCTACCTTCACATAAGCATAGGGGCTCACATCCAATTCTTTCAAAACCCTGTCCATTTCGTTTAAGGGCACTGATGATTTTAACTTGGGATAGATCAGTTCGCCCTCCAGATCGTACACATATTGCGAGTTGGATAAATGAATATACAGCTTGGAGAAAAAGCGGTCGTAATCCAGATCGACCAGCACCGCACCGATGACCTGCCCATCCTTTACCACGGGTCTTGCCAGCGAAAGCAGTTCTACTGTTCCATTTTCATGATTCGTGCCGTACCATCTTCGCTTAATCAGTAATGGCTTCCTTTGAATGTCCCGAATCCAGGGAACCCAAGTCGTATCCGGCGCTTGGTCCCAATCGGACAAGTAGCCGTATTCGCTGGATACGAGAGCATGATTTTCAAAAGAAATAACTTCAGCCGAATGAATCTCTTCATGCGAAGAAAGGGCTTTCAAGTATTTTTGAAGCCGTTTGATAACGGAAGCGTTGTTTGATTGCGATTTTTCATCCGTTTGCAAACGTGCAAATGCCTCAACATCCCGGGAATAGGCCGCATCCAGTGCCTTATTATCGGACTCACGAAATGCCCTATTAGTCACATCCAGATTAATTTGCAGCAGTTCTATGTTTGGTGTGTTTAATTCGGTATCCAAACCCTTGCGGTATCCCGAATACGATAGCAAGCCGATCACACTAATAATGAGTGATACGCTTAGTGTGAGCAGCAGAATCAGCCTTGTCTGTTTATTTTTCAGGATTAATCGAAGCTTTAATCGTAGCATTCCCGTAACTTCATCCTTCCGGACTTCGTTTTCCATGATCTCTTGCCAACAACGTGTGTGCTAACATATACTCCCTAAATCTATTTGACGTAAGATGTGGAATTCCCTGCCTATTTAGCTCTACGGAGAGTAATAAAATATGGATATTATTATAAATCGTTAGACGCTTTTCAAAAAAAGAAGAAGCCTCCCTGCATGGGTAAGACTTCTTCTTCGGGTGTTGGTTTTATGTTGCTTATCCTGTTTTTTCCACCTGAAAACGATCCAGCTCTCGTTGCATCTCCTCACGAATCTGACGAAGCTCTTTCACCTTCTCTGCCGATTCCTCAAAGGAACGCTTCTGTTCCACCGTAGAGGCGGTAATTTCCTCACTGCCTGCGGCGGATTGCTGGGTAATCGCGCTAATGTTCTCAATGGCTTGCTGTACCTGTACACTCAGTTCCCGAGATACATTCATATCCACCGACAGCTTGCTGACTTGGCTGGCAATTTGCTGTACTTTGCCGCTAATCTCCGTGAACGATTCCCCGGTAGACGAAGTTGCCTTCTCCTGCTCACGGAACAGTCCCTGACTTTGCGCCACAGAGTTCTTCACCTTATTCATAGCCTGCGTAATGCCCTCGACAGCGTTATAAATTTGCTTCACAGCCGACTCCGATTGATTCGCCAGCTTTTTGACTTCATCAGCAACGACAGCAAAGCCTTTTCCAGCCTCACCCGCACGCGCAGCCTCAATTGAAGCATTCAAGGATAGCAGCGACGTCTGACTGGCAATCTCGGATACATAGCCGGTCATGATTGTAATCTCGGCTGCATTGGCCTCCAGCTCCATGACCGTCTGCTCCACCTCAGACATCGCTGAACGATTTTCCGCTACAATGCGTAGCTGATCGCTCATCACACGCGCACCTTGCTCAATGACACGCAATGCGTCTTCGCTATATGTAGAGGACTGCGTGGTTTCCAGTAAATTCGCTTCAAACTTCTGCTGCATCTCATCCACAACGCCAACGGTGGTCGACAGATCCTCGGCAATCTTTTGACTACCAATCGCCAGTTCCTCTGTTGAGGTGCTAACTTGCGTCACAATTTCCTTCATGGCCACATTATGCTGGTCAATATCCCTAGCCATCAGATCAACACGATTCCCCGACTGGTCAATAGAGAGCACAATGTTACGCAAGTTCCCGATCATGAACCGGAACGATTCGTTGAGCTCGTCCAGCTCATCACGTCCCTTCGTTTGCGCAAGCTGCACCGTCAAATTTCCATCGGCAATTTGCTTCGCGGCATCCGTCAATTTGCGGGTTCTAAGGGCAAGCTGCCTGGATGTATATGTATTATATAGTCCCACCGCCACTAGAAGCAGAACAGCACCTGCCAAGGCCAATTGCCAAGTAAAGCGGATACTCTTGGTCAATTCCTCTGTATATTCGTCATAACGCGTCTTCGTTAGAATATCCAGCATGAACACATCGTTCTGGATACCCTGTACACGCATCGCATTACGTTTGGATTCAGGGCTGCTTCCGTTGCTCATCGCTTTATCCGTCGCAGCCTTCAATTCGCTGAATTTGGTTTTAACGGTATTCAGACGCTTTTGCTGCGCTTCGGTCTGCATCATGCCTTGCGAAAGCAAAGTGATCGTTTTTTCCGCCTGTCCCAGTTGGTTTTGCACATCCGTTTTATTGCTCTCTGTCATGGAAGAAGAGTAGTTTTGCAGCGCCTGTCCTGACTGAATCAAATAAGCATTGAGCTGCTGTACATTCAGCATAGCTGGAACGAGACTACTGCTTTGCGAGTTGATACGGATCAATTGAAAAATAATATAGGCCACTAAAGCCAGGCATGCGATCAGGGAAACCATCGCGTTAAGCACCAGTTTACCTTGCAGTTTCATCAGGAATCATCCTCCGTTTTACGAAAATTTATTGGGTGGGCACAGTAAGACTGCCGGACTTGACCTTTTCCTTCAAGTCATCCAGCAGCTTTTGCTGATCCGGGTTCAATGTCAAAACACGAATAGGCGCCAAACCGATGCCTTCTTTCGCAAGACCGAACACCATATTCTGGTCCGTAAATTTTCTTTGATGATCTGCAAAGCTTTTGACTGCTGTATAAATGGCGATATCCACATTTTTAATCATCGAGGTCACTACTGCTTTTTCCGCAATGAAAAACTGGTCGCTGTCGACCCCGATTGCGAACTTTTCCTGCTTTTGTGCCTCCTGTAACGCACCTACACCTGTAAGACCGGCCGCCGCATAGATCACATCAATTCGATCCCGATTGATCATATCGCGTGCAATCTCCGAGCCCAACTCCGCCTTGCCGAAATCTCCCGCATACGTAGCGGTAACCTTGGCATCAGGCTTAACGGAGCGAACCCCTGCCAGATATCCAACCTCAAACTTTTTCAACAGCGGAGACTCTACTCCCCCGATAAAGCCTACGTGATCGGTACGGCTCGCCATTCCTGCAATGACCCCTGCCAAAAAGCTGCCCTCTTCTTCTTTAAAAATAATGGAAGCCACATTCGGTAAATCGGATTTTTCATCTACAATTACAAATTTAAGATCCGGATATTTTTTCGCAACGGTTTCCAAACTTTCTTTCACCATGTACCCCAGCCCGATAATCAAATCGGCTTTTTCTTGAACAAGCTGTTCAAAAGCAGCATCATATGTTTTGGTCTCGGAAATTTCCCGATATTCAAAAACGATTTTCCCCTCGTCCCGTGCCTTGACCAAACCCCGAAAAGCCGCGTCGCTATAAGACTGATCACCCAGACCAATATCTGACAGTACAATTCCTACCTTAATCGGTTGCGCCTTGGTTTGTGCTGCCGGCTGTCCACATGCACCCAGCAGTAAAGCAAAAATAGTGACAATGGGAACCCACCTCAATGTTAATAACTGAACCTGTTTCTTCATGACATATCACCTCAGCATAATTTGCAAATCCCCAACATCTTTATATCGGTTATAAAGTCATTTTTTTTCATAAGATTTTCTGTAAATTCATTGTAAACAGAGTCTCTTATAAGTACGGCATCATGTTAAAAATAAAAGGGACTGAACTTCCAGGCTTCATCTCGCCGCCTAGTAAAGTCCCTTTTATCATTTGCTCCTGCTCCATTTGGAGGCAATCACGTCGGCTTTGCTTTCTAATAGATCCATGACCTCCTCACGGCGTTTAGCCTTGAACCAATCCATCATGTCCACCAAGTCGTTGCGGTCCAATAGCTTAACTCCGTTGACAGCAGCGAGTGTTTTACAGGATTCCGTGTAGCGCCCGGAAGTGATGACGACAGACTTGTCAGCGGCATAATAACGCATGGAGGTATAAATTTCCTGCACTGCGCCCAAACCGACCGGATTTTGTACTGCATAACGCTTGGCCTGAATCACGACTCTGACCCCTTCACGGTCTGTGAACACCAGATCCGCTCCAAAATCCCGGCTACTGGTCGTTTTGTAAATGTCCTTATAGCCAAGCGCAGATAACAACCGTTGCAGATAAAGCTCAAATTCCGAGCCATCCTCCATGCGGTCTATATCCTGAATCCCAATTTTTCGCGGGTCCAGATCACGTAAAATCCGATTTCTGCGCCGACGTATCAGTCCTCTGATGATGAGTACAAGTAACAGTAGTAGTATAATGAATCCTATTCCTAATTCCTTATATGCGGATAATTGCTCCAGCAGCATTCCTCTTCCCCTTTTCTACAATAGGCGTGCAGCGGTCGGTGTATTCTCCTTAGCAGGGCATTCCACATTTCACGCTGACACCGTGTTACACAAGGACAGCCCCGCCGGATTCGACGGGGCTGTCTTCATTTTGCCTCAATGCTGCCTGCATTCTAAACTCCGCACTATTATTCCCTATTCAGCAGCGACTCTCCGGCAATACCCGGCTGAGTCATTTGATACGGGTCCAAAATAATGTCCAGTTCTTCCTCAGTTAGCACATTATACAACAGACACAACTCGCGTACCGATTTGCCAGTTGTAATCGCCTCACGGGCGATGCGTGATACGACCTCATATCCGAGGTGGGGATTGAGCGCGGTAATAATACCTACGCTGTTTTCGACATATTCACGGCACCGCTCCACGTTCGCTTCAATTCCGTCCACACAATGAATGCGGAAAACATGAAAGCCCTGCTTCATAATTTCCAGCGATTGCAGCAGGTTGTAGACAAGCACAGGCTCCATCACGTTCAACTCTAGCTGACCAGACTCGGAAGCGAGACAGATCGTATGATCATTTCCAATGACCTGAAAAGCAATCTGGTTGATGACCTCACACATGACCGGATTTACTTTACCCGGCATAATGGATGAACCCGGCTGACGGGCGGGCAGGCTCAGCTCTCCGAGACCGGCACGCGGCCCTGAGGCCATCAGGCGGATGTCATTTGCTACTTTGGACATGTTCATCATGCAAATTTTTAACGCAGCAGACACTTCCGTATAGGCATCTGTGTTTTGAGTGGCATCGACGAGATTTTCGTCAGCCTCCACAGGGAAACCACTTATTTCCGCCAGCACCTCGGCGACACGCTGAATATAACGGCGATCCGCGTTCAAACCAGTGCCAACTGCAGTTGCCCCCATATTGACTGTCAGCAAATGCTGCTTCGTGGCACGGACACGTCCGATATCACGACCCAACACACGCGCATAAGCCTGAAACTCCTGTCCCAGTCGGATCGGTACTGCATCCTGCAAGTGGGTTCGTCCCATTTTAATCACACTGTCAAACTCTTTCGCCTTACGGGAAAACGCCTCCTGAAGCTCGCTCATGGTGACCAACAGCTTGTCAATCATACTTAGAACAGCCAGATGGACAGCCGTTGGAAAAGCGTCGTTTGTCGATTGTGCCATGTTGACATGGTTGTTGGGACTGATCTCCTGATAATCTCCACGCTGCTTGCCGATTAGCTCCAGCGCCCGGTTCGCAATTACTTCATTTGTATTCATATTAATGGACGTGCCTGCGCCGCCCTGAATCGGATCGACGATGAAATGGTCGTGCAACTGCCCTTGAATAACCTCGTCAGCTGCCTGAATAATGGCCTCCGCCTTAGGACGATGTAAGCGGGTCAGCTCCATGTTTACCGTTGCTGCTGCCTTTTTGACGATCGCCATGGCTTTAATCAGCTCAGGATGAAGCCGTTGGCCGGTAATTGGAAAATTCTCTTTTGCCCTCAGTGTTTGTATACCGTAATAGGCGTCTGACGGCACTTCCTTGGTACCTAGAAAATCATGCTCCAGCCTCATATTCTTCGATTCCTCCGCTATATATACTACGATCTTCAATCCGACCGCCGAATTGGCATCAAGATAACCTTTAGACGATCTCCACTTCATTATACGTTCTCATTCCCTTACTTTTCCAGTCAAATAGTTAAAAAAGCAAATATAATCGTATAACAATCTATTATTACCTGTATATGTCTCCGTTATTCGTCAAATACTCAGCCACGGCTCAGGTACGGATTAAGTGGTTTTCCGCACGGTGAGCGGCGTTGGCCTTAGTAGCCAGATGAAGCTGCACAGTCCCCACAAGCACGCCGTCCTTCTCCGCAATCTACAGGACTACACCGTCCTGAAGGACGCTATTCCAATAAGTTGCTGCTTCCTGATAAGCCATTGGCGGTAAAAATCCAATAGAAGCACCGTCCGCCACCACATCGATCAACAACCGGGTCAGTGTATCTGTCAGTGCATCGTTCAGAGCTTGAACGGGATAGACTGCTATTTCATTAGACATGGTGATTCCTCCCCGGTGATGTTGATAATAATAAAGAAAGCAAACCATCCTTTAAGGATCGCTTACTTTCCATGGTGTTACTTTAATTTCTGTATGTCTGGCTTTATTTCATCTTATTGCTCTGCCATATAAAAGAGCTCCCACAGGTGCCCATCTATATCCTGAAAGCTCCATCCGTACATAAAGCCGTGATCCTGAGGTTCGTTTGAAGGCTTGCCGCCCGCTGCCAGAGCCTTGTGGACAATTTCATCCACCTTTTCTCGACTCTCCACCGATAAGGCAACAATCGCTTCTGTTGTTTTCGTTGCATCCGAAATTTCTTTTGTAGTGAATGCTTTAAAACGCTCTTCAACCAGCAACATAACAAATATTTGCTCACTGACAATCATACAGGTTGCATGCTCATCGGTGAACTGCGCGTTAAATTCAAATCCGATTGCTGAGAAAAAATCAATGGACTGTTGCAGATTTTTTACTGGTAAATTCACAAAAATTTGTTTGGCTGTTACTGCCATGACATTTCACCTCTTCATCAGTTATAAAATCAAATTTTCATGCTGCTTCTCCAACAAAAGATAACTTAACTACCGTAGAAAGTCAATCAATCTGACATTTCAATTATTATACTACTGTTCCCAATTCAACTTATCCAGAGTTCGAGATAATACAGCCGCTGCTTCTGCCCTCGTCACCGATGCAGCTGGAGCAAAACGTCCCTTCACGTCTCCCTTCATAATGCCTAAGCCGGACAGCGTGTTGACAGCCGGAGCTGCCATATAGAAATGGCTTGTGTATCCGTTAATGACGCTGAGGCACTTCCTGCCGTTGTATCTTCTACAGTCCCGGCGAAGCGCAGGGCTCGCTCTACAATCACAGCCAGCTCCTCCCTCGATACCGGAGCATCAGGTCTGAAGCTGCCGTCAGCATAACCGTTGATCAGTCCAGCAGAGGCCGCGATACGCACAGAATCCGCATACCACGATTCCGATTGCACATCGTCAAAGCCCGTCACCATGCGATCTGCTTGCATTAGCTTCTCCGCCATCCAGCACGACATAGGTTCCACCCGAACGTCCATACACAGTCAGTTCCTCGCCAGAAGCGGTAAACGGAACCGGATGATAGGACAACTGTCCGGCTTGGTTGGTGGATACCTTTACTACAGCAAGCTGGCTCATAGCTACCGTTGCAGGAACACGTAGCAGATAACGTTCATACCCTTTACTGAAATTATCGCTACCTGCCAACGGCTGCTTGCGTCCATCTTCGCTTCGTAACTCGGCCACAACATCAACAGCCCGCACCAGCCTGCGCCCTGTCGGAAAATCTGTGCGATTAGTCAATCCTTCGTTCGACGTAACCGTAAAGCTCAGGGAAATTTGTTGTACAGGCACCTGCCAGGTGTCAGCCAGCTTTTGAACAGACAAACGACCTGTTGCTATTTCATAGCCGCCCTGTGGCGTTTCTACTCGCAGGGTGTGAATACGGTCGTTCAAGACGGCACCCAAAGCATCTCCGTTTAGATTCACTTCGAATAGCTTAGCATCCGCTTGCTCTCCTGCACGGACTACGAGCGTACCATTCGCCCCGTTCCGAATCGCATTGTGTATGTCAGCGGCTGGTACCTGTGCGACTGCTCTTTTCAGTCCGTTTTGCTCTGTTACTATGGACTTGGCTTGCACCACATTAACACCTGACGAACCGTTACCATTCTGCCCGCTATTCGCAGTCTCACCCTGTCCGTTATTCGTCGTTCCACTATGATTCCCGGTGTTGTTGCTGCCATTGCTCTCCTGCTGATCATCGTCATCATCTTTATTCCGACCACTCTCGCCATCTGTTGGCGGTTCCACTGTTTGGCGTGGCAAGCCAATTTGAGCAACCAATGGATCATGATCACTTACCCGCCCGTCCGCCGCGCTAAAATCCGCATTGATATGAACAATATCCAGCACGGATGATTCACTTATGGACGGACTGACCAGCAAATGATCCAGTGTTTGCGAATTCCCCTCATAAATATACGAATACCGCTCCTTCTCATCCAGCTTATCTACCAGATTCGTCAATTCCTGTCCCCGGACCCAAGCGAGCGTTTCGGAAAATTGAAAATCATTTAAATCTCCCAATATGACGATATTCGCCTGATGGTTTTGAGCCAGTACCGACTTCACAAAACCATTCACAATCGTTGCAATCTTCGCCCGCTGTATTTCGCTGCTTCGTACGGGGGGCTGAATCCCTCCGAATGGCGCCTGATCGCCTCCTTTGGAATTAAAATGGTTCGCGATCACGATCACCTGCTGACCGTCAAACTCAAATTCAGCAGCCAACGGCTTGCGTGAGTATTCAAATGCCGCATGCAGCGGATCAATACGACCGGGATTGAGTGAAAGCCCCTGCTCTCCATAGGTCACAGATGTAACCGAATCTCCCTTCGGCTTGTCCATCAGCGTGACACGTTGCGGATTGTAGAGGAAGCCGACCCGGATATTGCCGCCAGGAGCGCCGCCATCCTTATTATTTTCAGGTGCTATATCTGTAAAAGCATACTCCGGTCCTCCATGAGCACGAATCGCCTCAATCAGCACCCGAAAGCTTTCCGAAGCATCTGTGGTGCCGTCATCCTTCTCACCGTTATTGTCCTGAACCTCTAACAGTCCTACAATATCCGGGTGGTTCAAATTCACGGCGATGGCCTGTCCGAGCTGATCAATCCGTTTTCCATCACCGGGATCGAAATTTTCCACGTTAAAGGAAGCGACCGTCAGCTTACGATCATCCTGTACCAGACGTGTGTTGGCTGGCTGGAGACCACCTGACACAATATCCGGCAGACGCTCCGGCAACAGCTTGAAATTGCTAAAGCTATAGCTCACAATTCCCGTGATGGGACCCGCAAAACGATCCCCTGTTTTCAACGGAACCGAAGGTTTGGCGTCGATCAAAATCCGCTGCGGATTCAGACTTTCTTCGGTCAGCATCAAGCCGCCTGCTTCGGTCAATACCTCGCCTGTGTTCGCCCCGTTATCAATCCTGACCGGAATTTCATAACCATAAAGGCCGATGACTCGTGCATCCTTCAACTCTACGCGCATGGCCTCCAGACTTTCGAAAAAGTCCAATCCATCCTCCTGCGGATCAAACACCGTCATTCCGTCATTATCCACAACAGATGTCGGCATCACGCGCCCCTCTTTTCCAAGCAAAATCGGAGTCGGCAGTGGACGATCCTTGGCGATCACCGAAACCGAAGAAGCAACAATTTCCGTGGTCGTCAGGTCGACTGGCTTGCTGGCATAGGTTCTTTCTGTATATTCCTTCACAGAGCCGCTGACCCATACCTCATCCCCAACCTGCACACCGCTGCCAGACTTGTACACTAAAATGGCCTCGGATGTTTTTTCATCCTGATCCACCCTATCGTCCGCCTCCTGGATAAAGAAGTTGCTTCCCTTCACCATCGTCACTATTCCTTCAACATCCGTTACCTTTTGCCCCTCATAAGGTGAACGATGAGCCGCTCCTTGTATATCATGGATACGGAGCTTACCCGGCACGTAGACATCTACGTATACGCTTGTCCCAACAGACGTGGGTGATGATGGTACCCCCGTTTCTACTAAAGATGCAGGCTCTGCTGAAGCTTTTCCATCGGACAGTAACCCCGGCCCTCCACCCGACAGTACCAATGCCACACTGAGCCATGTGACCCCAAACCTTTTTAATTTCCTGGGTAACGTTACTGCTATGTATTCTTGTTTCATTAAAAGACGCGCTCCTCCCAATTTTAGCTATGGTCACGCTTACAATATATATTCCATGTTTAAACATACCATAAAATAGTCAAACCAGTACCTGAATTATGTAAAATGAATGCTTCCCGCCGTAGCATAATCAGATCAAATTATTGTAAACTTGTTCTAATACAGAAAAAGGTGGCACACACGCTATGGAGCACTTGCTTAACGATCAGGTTAAAAACATTCAAATCAGCGGCATCCGCAAAATTGCCAATAAAGTTGCCGCATTGCCCGGAACCCTGTCCTTAACGATTGGACAGCCGGATTTCCCTACCCCTCCGCATATTATGGAAGCCGCCCACCAGGCGATTAACGAAGGACGCACCTCCTATACGCCAAATCCGGGACTGCCCGAACTGCGAGAAGCGGCAGCAGCGTTTGTAGCCCATAAATACGGACTGAATTACCGTGGACAGGATGAGGTTATCGTAACGAACGGAGCCAGCGAAGCGCTGGACATTACCCTGCGCACCATTTTGTCACCCGGTGACGAGGTCATTTTGCCTGTGCCCATCTACCCCGGCTACGAGCCATTGATCCGCTTGTCAGGTGGGGTGCCCGTGCTGGCTGACACCCGCAACAGCGGTTTTAAGCTGACCGCTGAGGTGCTGGAGCCTTATTTGACCGAACGGACAAAAGCCGTCATCCTCGGATATCCTTCGAACCCAACCGGACGAGTGATGAGCCGCGAAGAGCTGGAAGCCGTCGCAGATTTGCTGAGAGACCGTGATCTGTTTATCATTTCAGATGAAATATACAGTGAACTCATTTACGATGCGCCACACGTGTCTCTTGCAGCCCTTCCCGGCATGCAAGAGCGTACCATCGTCATCAACGGCTTATCCAAATCGCACTCCATGACAGGCTGGCGTATTGGTTTCACACTTGCACCTGCGGCAATTACACAGCACATGGTCAAGGTTCATCAATACAACGTGACTTGTGCCAGTTCGATTAGCCAATATGCTGCGCTGGAAGCCTTGACCGTCGGTGTCGACGATGCACTTCCGATGCGCGAGGAATACCGCAAGCGCCGTGATTATGTGCATGGAAGACTAACCGACATGGGCATTCCGCTTGAAAAGCCGGAGGGGGCCTTTTATCTTTTTCCTTCCATCGCCCATTTTGGCTTAAGCTCGATGGATTTCACCCTGAAGCTGCTGGAAGAGCATGGGGTGGCTGTCGTGCCCGGAGATGCCTTTTCCTCCTATGGCGAAGGGTACATTCGGTTGTCCTATGCTTATGGGCAGAATGTGCTGGAGCAAGGGTTGGATAAAATAGAAGGGTTTGTTAGAGGAATTGTGAGGAGTTAAGGTGGGAGGAAGCGCTTCGCGGTCCATTTGATCTTCCGATCGCTGTTGCAGGGGGATTCTTGGATTGTATAAAACATTTAGTGGTAAGAATCCCCCTGCAAAGGCGAACGCTGTCGCTTCTTCAGATTCAAATAGCCCGCTTCGCTCACTGCCCGCCTTAAAGTCCCACAAGTCTCTAACGTGTGTGGGGCGCAGGGGAAAAGAAGTACCCCTCTCACCGCTTTGCGCGGTGAGTAAAATAAAACAGGCTCTTGAATCACCCGTACAGGTGATTCAAGAGCTTGTTTGTTCGACTACTACTCCCACATGGGCGTGTGGATTCATTCGTGTAGCTTGAAGCACGGCACAGCGGAGGGGGCGGAATGGTGCTGGACAAGCGATGCGGTCGCTTTTGTCCCCGGATTTCCCCCTAAAACCTGGCTTCATTCCGGAAATCCGGGGGCGGTGGCGATGGGAAGCATCATCCGCCCCCGCAGCGGCCTCTAAAGCTCAAACCTGAATCCACGCGCCCCTCCACTCTCCTACTTTAAATGCATTTTGAATTGCAGGAACAATTCATTGTAATGAGCCAGCATCCGCTTGCCCAGGTTGTCGTAGACCTCCAGCTTATCCGTAATTTCAGATGGTGGATAGAAGCGCTCATCACCGGATATATCTTCGGGCAACAGCTTCTTTCCATCCGCGTTAGGTGTGGAATAGCCTACAAATTCGGCATTTTGGGCGGCTACGTCGGGCTGCATCATGAAATTGATAAACTTATGGGCCGCGTCCACATGGGTGGCGGTTTTCGGAATAACCATGTTATCAAACCACAGGTTCGAGCCTTCATCCGGCACGATGTAATCCAGCTTGTCGTTCTCGTCCATGATTTCGGACGCATCGCCGGACCACACAACCCCGGCAGCAGCTTCCTCGTTTGCCAGCAGCATTTTAATCTCGTCACCGACAACGGCCTTGACATTGGGCGCTAATTTCTCCAGCTTCGCTAAAGCCCGCTGCAAATGCGCCTCATTCGTATCGTTCAAGGAATAGTGGAGGCTGTTCAGCGACATACCCACGACTTCCCTCGCACCATCGACCAGCAGGAGGTTGTTACGCAGCTTTGGATTCCACAGACCATCCCAGCTATGAAAATCAATGCCCTTCGTTAGCTCCGGGTTGAACACAATCCCAACCGTACCCCAAAAATACGGCACAGAGTATTGGTTTTTCGGGTCAAACGAAAGGTTCAGAAAATGAGCATCCACATGCTTCAAATTCGGCAGCTTGCTGTGATCCAGCGGGAGCAACAGGTGCTCCTGCTTCATTTTAGCCAAAGCATATTCCGAAGGAACCGCTACATCAAACGATGTTCCTCCCTGCTCAATTTTCGTCAGCATCGCCTCATTGGAGTCAAACGTCTGATAAATGACGGTAATCCCCGTCTCCTTCTGGAACCTTGCCAGCAGCTCAGGGTCGATATAGTCTCCCCAGTTGTAGACCGTCAGCGTATTGCCACCGGAATAGCCTTGACTGGAATTGAGCCATGCCGCCACTCCCATCAGACCGAACGAGATGATAAAAATCGACAGAAACACGCGCACAAGCGACTTCATCTAGGTACCCCCATTTCCGCCGCAGGCTCCTTTTTCCCATTCCGATTCGCCTTGCGCATAATAAAGTAGTAACCCACCACCAACAGCACGGTAAACAGGAAAATGAGCGTGGACAGCGCATTAATGGACAGGGAAACCCCTTGGCGGGCACGCGAGTAAATTTCCACCGATAAGGTCGAATAGCCGCTGCCTGTCACAAAAAAGGTCACCGCAAAATCGTCCAGCGAGTAGGTTAGCGCCATAAAGAAGCCCGCGTAAATCCCCGGCTTGATAAAAGGTAAAATCACCTTGGTCAGCACATCCATCCGGCTGGCACCCAAATCCCGGGCCGCATCCACCAGCGATGGACTCATTTCCTGAAGCCGCGGCAAAATCATAATGACCGCAATCGGCACACTAAATGCAATATGGGACAGCAACACCGAGTAAAAACCCAGCTTGATCCCCACCATCGTGAACAAAATGAGGAAGGATGCGCCAATAATGACGTCCGGGTTCACGATCAGCACATTGTTGAGCGACAACAGTGTATTTTTGACCCGACGGTTTTGCATCTGGTGAATAGCCAGCGCTCCCATGATGCCAATAATCGTGGCCAGCGCAGATGATAGCAACGCAATGACCAAAGTATTAATGACAATAATAATCAGCCGAGTGTCTGCAAACACCTCTTTATAGTATTGGAGCGTAAAACCTTCAAATTCGTGCATCGTCCCGCCGCTATTGAACGAATAATACATCAAGTACAGAATAGGCGCATACAACACGAGAAAGATGAGCACCAAATAAATATTCCCGAACCGGTTTTTATTTGCCATGCCGCACCCTCTGTTTCGTTCCCGAGGTTATCAGCATAAGGATTGCCATCGCCAAAATCAGGAACACCGCCACCGTAGAGCCCATGCCCCAATCCTGTGTGACCAGAAAATGCTGCTCAATCGCCGTTCCCAATGTAATGACGCGGTTGCCCGCAATCAGACGGGTAATCATAAACAGCGACAGCGCCGGGATGAATACCGCCATACACCCGGATCGCACACCAGATAGCGTTAATGGGAAAATAACCCGGCGAAACGCCGTCCACTTGGAAGCGCCCAGATCACGCGCGGCGTCTAGCAGTGAAGGGTTCAGCCCTTCCAGCGCGTTGTAGATGGGCAAAATCATAAACGGCACAAAAATATAAACCGATACAAACACAAAGCTGGAGCTGGTAAACAATAATTGCTGACCACCCAACCCGACCAAGCCCAACACAGCATTCACCGGACCATAAGTACCAAAAATCCCGATAAAAGCATATGTTTTAAGCAGTAGGTTAATCCACGTCGGCAAAATAATGAGCAACAGCCACAGTTGCTTATGCTTGGTTCGGGTCAGCAAATACGCCGCCGGATAAGCCACTAACAGCGAAAATACCGTAATCAACAGCGCATACCAAAACGAGCTAAGCGTCATGCTCAAATAGACAGGTGTCAGAAATTGTACATAGTTACTGAACGTGAAATGACCGTCTACATCAAATAGCGAATAGTAAAACACAAGCACGACCGGAGCTGCTACGAACAGCACAATCCATAAATAGTAAGGCAGCAGATACGCTGCTCTCGTATTACCGGACATGCTGCTCCACCTCTTCATAGGCTTCCAGACGGCGATCAAATTCTTCCTCTGTTTCCCCGAACCGCATCACATGGATCGCTTCCGGGTCAAAATGGAGGCCGATTTCACTACCCAGCTCCGCCTTTTTGGTAGAATGCACCAGCCACTCCTGGCCTGAATCATCATAGCAGCTAATTTCATAGTGAACACCACGGAACAGTTGGGTATCCACCTTTACTCGCAGCTTGCCCTCTGTAACAGTTGTAATCTCCAAGTCCTCGGGTCGAATGACAATTTCAATCGGTTCATTCGGACGCAATCCTCCATCGACACATTCAAACTGTCGACCGTTAAACTCCACCTGATAATCCGCGATCATGCGTCCTGGCACAATATTGGATTCCCCGATAAAATCAGCAACAAACCGATTGATCGGCTCATCATAAATATCATTCGGTGTACCGCTCTGCTCGATCTTTCCTTTATTCACAACAAAAATTTCGTCCGACATCGCCAGCGCTTCCTCCTGATCATGCGTAACGAAAATAAAGGTGATCCCAAGACGCTGCTGCATTTCACGCAAAATGTACTGCATTTCTGTCCGCAGCTTTAAATCCAGTGCAGACAGCGGCTCATCCAGCAGCAGAACGTCCGGCTCATTGACTATAGCCCGTGCAATGGCAACACGCTGGCGTTGCCCTCCAGACATCTCAGAAATTTCCCGTTCGTCGTAGCCCTCCAGATTGACAAACGACAATGCCTGCGCAACCTTCTCCTGAATGGCCTTTTGGTTCATCTTTTTGATCCGCAGACCGAAAGCCACATTTTCAAACACATTCAGATGTGGAAATAAGGCATAGTCCTGAAAAACCGTATTGACCTGCCGTTCATTGGCTGGAACACGATTAATCAGCTTGTCATTCAAATAAATCGAGCCTTCCGTCGGCTCTGCAAAACCCGCAATCATACGCAAAATTGTTGTTTTACCGCAGCCGGAGGGCCCCAGCAGCGTATAGAATTTGCCACGTTCAATCTCAAAGCTGACATCAGCCAGCACCGGTGGATCGTTGTCATATTGCTTGGTCACCCGTTCGAATCGGATGATGGTTTGCTCTCCCATAACACCCTCCCTCAACATTCGACTTCATTCCATTTCATTCATTTCATTAAACCTATTTATTCAGACTATATCCTTGAACCTTGGGATTTCCATGTGAAATAGTCTGTCAGCACACGAATCGCCACCCCAATGGCTTCCTCCGCAGGCTCCAGCTTGGCATGGTGCAGACCATAAGGCGTATCAACACCAAGCCAGAACATTAGACCCGGAATCCGCTCCAGAAAATATCCGAAGTCCTCTCCGGTCATCGCTTCACCGCATTCAATGAGTTGTACATCCTGCCGTTCACGGACCCAGTTCATAAATTCCTCTGTCACCTTGGCCTCATTGAACACTTGTAAATAATTCGAGCCATAATGAATTTCTGCATGGCATTCAAACCCAGCTTCAACACCGCGCACCAGCGCTTCAATCCTTGATTTGACCAGTGTCATCGTATCGGCTGACAACGTTCGGATCGTACCCTCCAAACGGGCTGTTTCAGCAATAATGTTCTGCTTCGTACCACCGCCGACCTTGCCAATCGTAATGACCGCTGAATCCAGCGGGTTCACATTACGGGCCACAACCGTTTGCAGTTGTCCGACCAACTGACAGGCCGCCACCACCATGTCATTCGCTTTGTGCGGATATGCCGCATGTCCGCCTGTACCCTTCAAGTCGATGAAAAGCTCCGACGTATTGGCAAATAGGATGCCCGGGCGAGTCGCAATCGTGCCAACCGGATATTCGGGTGCAACATGCAGCGCCACGATTTCATCGGGTATCCAATCTGCAAATTCCGTGCTGTCCCGCATAGGCAATGCTCCGCCAGGCCCTTCCTCGGCAGGCTGAAACAATACAACCAGGTCATCCTTGATCGGGTGGCTTGCAAAGTGAGAAACAATCCCCAATCCAATTGTCATATGTAAATCATGACCGCAAGCATGCATGTAGCCGGGATGGGTCGAACGGAAATCATAGCCCGTCTCTTCCACAATTGGCAAACCATCCATATCACAGCGATATCCATAGCGGCGCACAGGAGCCGTTCCATGAATCAACACCAGTACGCCAGTACGCCATGTACGAATGTCCAGATGCTCCTGAGGGAGCGTTGCCAAATAATTCAGCAGATATTGCTGCGTTTTAAATTCCTCAAAGCCAGGCTCAGGAATTTGATGCAAATCTCTTCGTATTTGAACAAAAGAACGATAATCGACCGTGCTCATTCCGCTGATCCGCCTCCTTTTCCTAACTCATCAGGTTTATCAGACAAAAGAACAAAAGGACAAAAGCCCGGCGCAGCCGCCGAGCCTTGTCCGTTGTGCTTCGTCCCTAAATTGTGCTGTCAATGCATCATGCCACTGACAAGGTATCGTTCACCCATTGTGCATTTAAAACTCTTTTTCAGTCTTACAGAACGCGCAAATCCTTCAAGATTTCAGTTTTTGATTTGGTCTTATCGTCGACCTGTTTGATCACGCGTGCAGGTGTACCGGCAACTACGGAGTATTCAGGTACATCTTCGGTTACGACAGCTCCGGCTGCAACGACTGCACCTTTACCAATTCGCACACCTTCCAATACGACCGCGTTCGCACCGATCAATACATCGTCTTCTACCACAACAGGCTGTGCAGATGGAGGTTCAATAACACCCGCAAGGACTACGCCTGCACCGATGTGACACATGTTACCTACTTTAACACGGCCGCCCAGTACAGCATTCATATCAATCATTGTGCCTTCACCAATGGTGACACCGATGTTAATGACTGCACCCATCATAATGACTGCGTTATTACCGATACCAACCATATCGCGAATATACGCGCCTGGCTCGATGCGGGCATTAATGCCTTTCAGATCGAGCATAGGCACTGCGGAATTGCGGCGGTCGTTTTCCACCACATAGTCTTCTTCATTAGCGTTAACACTGTCCAGAACAGGCTTGATGTCGGCCCAATCGCCAAATACAACGCCACTGTCTCCGGAAATAAAAGCTTGAACATTCTCGCCGAATGCTGCGGAAGCCAAAGCCCCTTTTACATATACTTTAACAGGTGTTTTTTTCTTACTGTTTTTAATCACGTTGATGACTTCTTGTGTGTTCATTTCGATGGACATAGTAAATCGAACAACTCCTTCATCGCTTCATACGACTTCGCAAGCCGGAATGATCTTATTCTCTCATCCTTTATAGCACAAAAGTACAGGTCCCGCAATTACAGATTCGAGTTACTTGTTGGCTTGCAGGCTCTCCAGCGATGTATAAATGAAGGATTCGAAGCCCTCGGCAGGCTCGCCGTGAGGAATGTTTACCTTCAGGATGAAGCCGCCTGGTTTATGTTCTACAACAATATATTGGCGTGTGACCTTCGAACCGTTCGCTTGCAGGAACAGACGGCTGCTGGTCAGCGCTTGAGGCACTTCGGCTTTATCTACCTTCACCGCTTTACCGACGGAAGCCAGATCCTTTTCGCCTTTCTTTTGAAGCTCGTCCAGATTTACATCGGAGGGCAGCTTCGTAATTTCAGCGTAATAGTTATCATCAACAGCCAAGGCTACACGGTTTTGATCAGGAAACAGGGACATGGGATCAAACACATACAGTGTATATCCCTCTCCTTTTGCCAATGTAGCTGTCTGCTTTTCCTTTTTCCCTTCAAGGCTAAGCTCAAAAGCTTGCGTTTTCGAGCGTTCACCGCCTACTGCCTGACTAGAGCTGCCGTTTGGCGTGCTGTCTGTTGCAGCTTCTACTTTTTGTATTTTCGTCAAAATCAGTTGCTTGGCAACCGCGTCGCCCTCCACTGCTTTTTCGTTGTATTCAAATGCGACTGAATCGCCTTCCTCAAGTCCGGCTACCACCGTGTCCAGTCCTTCACCCAGTTGGAAAGATTGGGCTTGGCCATTGGTTTCAATTTCAACCGTGTGCGGGTCAGCGGCTCCGTTGTATACGCCTGTTCCCTTTTTGGCCTCCGACTCGGCGCTTGGCTCCGGTTTCACTTGTGGCTGTTGCGTCTGTGGTTGGTCTCCCCCTTGAGGTGCGGTATTATTGGTTTGCGGTTTCGTTCCACAGGCTGACAGAGCCAGCACTGCCACTACAGTTAACAGTATAATTGAAAAGGTGCTGCGTTTTTTCATAAAATCCACCTCCACTATGATAGACGAGTTTGTTCTGCAAAAGTTCTACGCAGCTCCATACTTAAAATCCTTCTTCCTGCATCGCTTTTTATATTCCACACAGATGTCAGGCACGGTATAATGGGCTGTATTAAACCTAATTTTTGAGATACCGATGGAAGGAACCCTACACGTATTATTCTTCCTCCGTACTGGATGGAGCTGTCACATGAATCAAGCGCACAAACCGTCATTTTCCTTTGAATTACTGTACATCGTAGGTATTATCGCTATTTCGTTCTCCTCGATCTTCGTAAGATGGTCTGAAGCCGAGGTGTCCGTCATCGCTATGTACCGTTTGTACCTGACCAATCTCGTCATGCTGCCTTTGGTCTGGAAATACCGTGCCGAGCTATTCAGCCTGAGCCGCAAGCAATGGATACTGATCCTTTGGTCCGGTATTGCACTAGGGCTGCACTTCTTGCTCTGGATGGGCTCGCTGCGACTGACCACCGTTGCAAGCTCTACCGTTATTATGACATTGGAGCCGATCCTTGTCATGCTCGGTTCTTTTTTATTTTTCCGTACACGCACAAACCGTGCTATGCTCATCGGAATGGGCCTGGCTCTTGTTGGCTCGCTGGCGATCGGAGCCGGGGATTTTCATGCCTCGGGACAAGCCTTGCTTGGAGATGCCTTATCTTTTCTGGGGATGGTGGCCGTCTCTATCCATATGCTGATGGGCAAGCATTTGCGCGAGCATTTGAGCGCCTTTGTGTATAACTTTTGGGTATTCGCCATCGCGGCCACATCGCTTGCACTGTATAATATGGTCAACGCAATTCCTTTTACCGGATATGCACCACGGGAATGGGGATTGTTCCTGTTGCTCGCCATAGTGCCCACCTTGTTCGGCCACTACCTGTTTAACTGGCTGCTCAAATACATTAACGCCACCGCAGTGTCGATGGCAGTACTCGGCGAACCCGTTATTTCTTCCCTGCTGGCTTGGGTATTGCTAGGAGAAAAACTTTCTGCCTTACAATTTGGCGCAGGCTTCTTCATCCTGTTCGGGGTATGGATTTTTATCCGGTACGGAACAGATTTCAAGAAGCAAGTCGTCCACCAAAGTGAATTGCCCGACAACGAGCTTCCCCTTAAGATAGGCTCATAACTTATTTACCCCATTTTCATGAACGGTACTCAATTGAACGATCTCAATAATAAAATGGAAAGGCGGAATACCTATGAAATCCATCGTATCCAAACGCTGGTTGTTAGCTAGACTATATGAGCCAGATATCATCATCGCCGACTGCCGCTCCCTGCTCGGACAAGCCGGAGCGGGACGGGCTCAATTTAATGAGGATCATATCCCGGGGGCTGTTCACTTCGATCTGGAGGAAGACCTCACGGCTCCTCTAGGTGAGCATGGTGGACGCCATCCTTTACCGGATGCTGACACATTAGCCGCCCGCCTGAGTCGCGCCGGAATTAACGCAGATTCACGCATCATCGCCTACGATGATCAAGGCGGCATGATGGCCTCCCGCTTCTGGTGGCTGCTGCGCTATTTGGGTCATGAGCAGGTGTACGTGCTGGAAGAAGGCTACAGCGCCTGGAAGGAAGCGAAGTTCCCGGTCACGGCAGACCAGCCGATTCGCATTCCCTCAACCTTTGTAGCGAAGGTACAGCCGCAAATGCTCACAAGTATGGAAGAAGTGCGACGTGTGTCCGAAGGTTCGGTTCCCATTGGCTCCTATACATTGATCGACTCCAGAGAGCGGCCGCGCTACCTGGGACTGGAAGAGCCCATAGATCAAGCAGCAGGGCATATTCCCGGTGCGGTGAATTATTTTTGGAAAGAGGTATTGGACGAAAAGGGTACTTTTAAGAATGCGAAACAACTGGAACAGCACTTTACCAGCCTTGATCGGAATGCAGAAATTATCGTATATTGCGGCTCAGGCGTATCCGCCTGCCCGAATGCTCTGGCCTTGAATGAGGCAGGATTTAGTAAGGTGCGGTTATATCCGGGAAGCTGGAGCGATTGGATTTCTTACAGTGAGAATTCTATTGCGACTGGGGAAGAGTAGAAGGCTTAAGCAGATATACAGTATGTAATTTGGAGTACATCGCTCATGTAACGATGTACTCTTTTGCGTTTTCGAGTAGTCCTAGAATCGTGAGAGTCGACAAGGGTCTAATTCACTTCTTGATTCCTGATCGATGATTTCACTTGCAGCCAGATGCGCAATCAGCGGCGCCAGCGTAATCGCAGAATGCATCACCGCCAGATAAAGTCCCTTGATGTGATCTTGGAAGCCCACGATCGGATAGCCGTCTTCAGGCATGGGTCTCATCCCAACCTTTATGCTTTCCAGTTCCAGTTGATTCCCGTCCTTCAGACTGCGACGCAACGTGTCGAACGCTCGCTTACCGACCGCCTCTGGTCCGTTTTCCTCCGACTCGTCGATATAATCTTCCGCAGCCAGCAGCGTATAATCCGTCAGTTGACGCGCTTCAAATTGCGCATTTGAGATTAATGTACGTATCCGTTTATTCGCAGTCTTCATCCGAATCAGAATGGAAGGCGACGACGTTACCGGCACGGGACAACCTAACGGGTTGCAAAGTTCGGGTATGCCTGTACCTGCGGCCAATACCACTACATCCGACTCCAGAAAACCCTTGGACGTATGGACGCCGACCAGGCGGGAATCTTCTTGCTGCAGCTGTGTAACGTTGGTACCGAACTGAACATTGGCTCCGTACTCCCGCGCTTTGCTCAACAACAGCTCCGTTAACCCGATGGGGTCTACCGCACCTTCTTCGCTGGCATATATCGCTTCATCCGGATATTCCTTCAGATTCGGCTCCAATGCCTCAAGCTGCTCCCGGTTTAATTTTTGAAGGTGAAGTTGCTCCCTTAGGGGTGGAGTGTCCCAAGTCAGCGCCCCATGCCAATGAATTTTCAGTTCGGGTAACTCTTGCTGAAGCGCATGATATGCTTCCAAAGCTGCATCGTACAAATGCCAGTATTCGGGAGCCACCCTATGAGTCGTATGTATCCAGGCAAAAGATTTATCTGTGACTTCACGCGCCGCGGCGGAGTGTCGTTCAATAACGGTTACACCTTGATTTCGTTTGGCCAGATGATAGGCCAGGGACGCCCCAACAATCCCTGCTCCAATAATCACAATTTTTTGTTTATTCAATAAATGACTCCTCCTGTTTCACCCTATTGTAACATAGGCGATATGATACTCAGACGCTATAACATATACATATGAGTGCAGCTGGAGCGACTAGATAAGTTGAACTAAGGATTAGAAAACAATGGTAAGGAATTAGCTTCTGCATGTCGAAGTAAGTAGGAAACCACTAAGACAGGCAGGAAAAGAAAAATGGTAAACACTGTTGCATTTCAAGAAATCAAAACCGCGATGAAAAAAGCAAAGGATCGTCCGATGTATGAACGGTACAAGACCCTTTATTTGTATCTGCAAGGAACTGAAGTGGAGCAGATTGCCCGAATGTGATTGCGCTGGAAGAAGCGGGATACTCAAATGTGAAGTTGTATTCCGGAAGTTGGTCGGATTGGATTAGTTATGAGGAGAATCTGGTGGCTACCGGGGAATTATAAAATAAGTGTAGGAAAGTACAAAAAGCTCACGCTCACCGTGGGCTTTCACTAGTGTCTAATATCTCTGCTGCAATAGTCTATCTGTTTTTTCATGGATCAGGGCTAATTATTATTTTTTCACTTTCCCATCAAATCCAACCTTATACACGGTTTCTTTCTTAAAAGACAGGAATGCAAAACCACCCTCTACTTTTCCCAAAAACCGATCATTAGTATCCAAAGAAAGCAACTTGTTCTTTTTACCTGTATAGCGATTATAAACATGCATATCACTCTTAAAATTGCCTAAGTTGTCTTGGGGCTTATCAGTTGTATAATAGAACTTATTATCGACATATGCTATAGGGTAAAGACTATCCTCCTTCGAGACAAATGTTATTTTTCTAGTTCCATTCAGATCTGCAAGGACACCTATATAACTGTCATTATAGCGTCCTTTCACCACCGCCGAAAAAAACAAAACATCGCCATAAAATTCGTATGTCGACACACCTTTTGAGGATATTACCTTAGCTCCTGTACCATCTTTCTTCATACGATACAATTTGCCATTACCATAGTCTTTATAGTATATATACCCTTTGTTAATCCTGATAAAGTTATTAATTCCGATATCGTTAAAAGGAGGTTTAGACATAACAATCTTTTCCTTTGTGCCATCTGTTCTCATTGAGCCAAAAGACAATGGAGTTTGAAAATCCTCGCCTTTTCTCCTTTTCAAAAAGTTAATCGTATCTCCTACAACTTCAAAACTTGAAAAATCTGCATCCTGGCTTATATAAGTAAACGCTGAACCATCTTTTTTAATTTTAGCAATCTTATAAAACCACTCATCTGTCCCATCCGCTACCAAGAAATATATCCACTCTCCAACCATTTTTGAATCTCGAACAGACTTAGGATAAATCGTCTTTGTTGTGCTTTTGTTATCTGTGAATGTCGTAATGTTAATTCCAAAGAATCTTTTAAACTCAATATCACTATCCCAAACTAGAGAATCTCAAGGAGCTCCCACCCCGTATGCGGGTACTACTCCAAACAACATAATCACACTTAACAACGCTATTATATACTTTTTTCTCATCTAACTCTCCTTAAAATATGTATTTTTCTACAGTCATTATTGTAAATTACATTTACATATAACACAATCATTCCCTCTCGATTTCGATTTCAATTTCAATTTCAATTCCCAAATTTTAGTATAAAATGATTACTGGCAGAGAAAAGTTTTTTCCTGTATATGGCCAACTTTGGTGCAGGCATCGGTGTTCTGATGATGGATTCCTCCATTACCCCTTCGTCTGACCGCTGGGAAGGGCACTTGTAACCCATGGGATCTGCGCACGGAGGACGTCACCTGCTTCCTGATCCGGTTGCACTTGCAAACCGCCTTGTCAAAGCTGGCATCGGCTCCAATAGTCGTATTGTTGCTTATGACGATCAAAGCGGGATGAATGCATCTCTGCTATGGTGGCTGCTTCGCTACATCGGTCATGAACAGGTGTATGTCATGGACGAAAGCTTCTCCGCTTGGCAAAATGCCAAGTTTCCGGTGACTACGGATGTACCCGTTCAGATTCCGTCTTCCTTTGAGGTGAACGTACAGCCTCAGATGCTGGCAAGTGTGCAAGATATAGTTGGGCAAAGCAGCACCCCATTGCTGGAGTTGACTCTGATATCAAACCTTAGCTTCATGTACTATTGAGCTGATTTTGGCTCTGCGAAAGTTGTACGGATGAAGCAAGAAATCTAACTTTTAAGGACATCAACTTAAATTTTAGCAAGTTAAAATATCAGTCGGTGGGGATCTTCAGATATCACTCAATCACTTCAAACTGGACGTAAAATTTGCAAGTGCTGTATTATGGAAGCTGGAGCGATTGGATTAGCTATGAGGATAATCCGCTGGCTACCGGGGAGGAATAGGCGCAGAAACATATTTTTGCTATTAAGTGCGTAAAAAAGGAGAATTAGAAGTGAAAACCTATCTTGTGTTCGGTGCAAGCAAAGGATTAGGAGATGCATTTGTCAGGGGTGTGCCCCAACAGGGCGATAAGGTCTGGGTAGTTTCTCGCACCAAGCCTGACAACTTGAAGCTGAACGATGGTGTAGAACGAATATGGATACAGGCAGATCTGTCTGATCTCAACGCAGCCACACTTGTCGTCAATAAACTCGGGAATGGCACACTGGATGTTCTCATTTACAATGTCGGAATCTGGGAAAAGGAAGGATTTGAAGATCACTACACATTCGACAAAGATGAGCCTGCTGATATAAGTCAACTGATACATGTAAATGTCACCTCAGCCATTGTATGTATTCAATCGTTATTACCTCACCTTCGTCAATCGAAAGCTGGAAAAATCATTCTCATTGGCTCTACAGCTGGTCTGAATAATGCAAACAACACCCAGGTTGCTTTTGTCGCCTCCAAATTTGCGATTCGAGGGATCACGGAGGCCTTGAGAGAACATACAAGACACGACGGCATTGCCGTTACGTGTATCAACCCGGGGGAGCTGGCAGCTGAAATTCCATATGAAGAGGGAAGTGAACGGGCACTTGACGAATATAATGGGACACGTATCCCCCTAGCGGATATGGTTTCCATTGTAAAATGCATAGTCAACCTGTCCAAGGCAGCCTGCGTTAAAGAAATTAATATTCCGGCAATAAAGGATATGAACACTTAATCGGGAATCCGCCACAATTGATTATGAAGAACCCCGTGCTGATCAGGGGAAAATAAATACGAAAAGCCCGCGTCCGACGCGGGCTTTTGTGTTTCCTTCACATTGCAGGAAGGCTGGTTGGATGGCTCCTTGCTGCATAGGAAACGCTCGGCTATGTTGCTGCCTGTTGTTCCTTGGGATTTTGCATCAAACTGACCAACAGCATGGACAGAACCAGTACAAGAAAGTATAAAGGCATCGTAAGTAGCGCACCGTTATGAATCAAACTCATGCCGCTCGTAATCATACTCACCAGCAAATAATAGCCGAGTCCAAACATAGCTCCTGAGGTCCCTAGGACATCATGGTAATCCACGAGGGCCATGCTCAGACAAGTTTGGAAGAGCTATGCCGATACCCAGCAGGATGACAAATATGCAGAATACCGTGAGCACAAGGTCGATCAGCGTGGCTTCGATTCCGTAAAGCGCTAAACAGGCAAGACTAAGCGCCATACTCTGCGATCCTTCATCAACCGCGCTGCCACGGACAACATACTGACGTTTTGAGTCGCCTCCAGTGCCGTTGCTTGAATATTATGTTATGCGTTGCAATTCCATCCCTGAAAATACCATGAGGATTATCCTTGTATGTAATTCTTCTTATAGGGCACCTTTACAACATCCATTTGATGATTGTGTGATATTCCACTATTATTAGTAACCTTGTTCCATAGTTCTTTAATGTCTTCTAATAGATTTGGTTGTACCTTTATTAATTTAACAGCCTTAATTGCATAATCCTTGTTTTTTGATTTTCTTCTTGTGTTATAAAGACCTTTTGGAATCCCTTCAATAAGTAATCTTTCTGACTCTAAATTCATCATATTCATCGCCTCTGATATTTTTTTTAGCCTTTGCTTGAATTACATAGTAGCAGACGAAATCCCTGTCATCTTTTTGAAAAGGTTTATAACTAATCAGCTGATATCCCTTTTACACATGAAGTGAATTTTTCTTTAATTTTCTTTATCAAAAACATATTCGACATGTCTTGACTTAAACATTCGAACTGATGAAATTATGTTCAACAATACTTTGGAAATCTTACTCGACCATATATGAACTTGGTTGCTTTCTATAAATATCAAAGCCCCCCCTATTATTTCTCCATTAAAAAGCACCTTGAAATATTCACAATTTTGCATCATTTCTTCTTGCCAGCTTATGAAATCATATCCTAGTGGACCACCGATTTCGTTATTATTGAAATGTTTTGATTCTTCATCAAAGCTGGCCTTTTGTATTTCCGCAAGTTTTTGTGCATCATTTTTTATGGCTCGTTCTAGTTTCAACATTAGTTACACCTCCATTGAGTTGATTCTATATTAAGTTATCTTTTTTTGTTTTTGATTATTTTATCTCGCACAGGTTTCGTCTAACGTTTCTGTATTCATGAACCCGAAGGGTTGTCTGCTGAAATGCCTCCTTCGAAATCCTTCTCGCAAATCCAGGCTCCACAAGGAGCCGCTGCTTGAATAGTATGTTATCTGATTCCATTGCCTCTTTACGCTTACTTTCATTTATCCTCCGTAGTTTTCTTCCATCGCCTTCTTAAACACCTCGATGGGATACTCATATTTTATAGCTTTATAGATGAATCGGTTATTCCATTGATTTCTTTCTATTCCTTCATTAAATTCTTGCTCTATGATTTTCATCGTATAGATAATTTCATTTAATGTTCCTATCACACTTCGATTATTAGTAGTTGTGATAATCATACCTTCATTGTCTTCGATATATCTGCTGATTACTTTTTCTTCGATTTCCTCACTCATTAAATAATTCCTTAGTTCATTAACGAATAACTCTTCTACATTTTTTAATTGTGCCTTTTTAACTCCTACGATCGTTAAACTTAATCTTGATAAGTCATTCATGAATACGATTGTTTTTCTTCTATTCAAAGTGAACATATTGGCATGCCATGTATTTAACGGAATAGATATATCTGTTTTTTGTACTTTACAATCCATTTCTTTTAGCAGTTTTTGTGTCGCTCTTATTACGTACATTATTGTTCTCCTTGTTATTTATTTACATTTTCGCAATAGAATTTCACTTAACGTTTCTGTATTCACGACGTCCGGCGAAGTCGGATGTGTCCAGCTGCCTGCTACTTCTCCGAAATGCTTAAATGCCGGACCGAGGGCATATACCCGATGCGAGGATATTATGTCATGTGAAGTACCATGACTTCATTGAAACAACTTACAAATCCTGTTTAATTCAGCATCACCATTCTCTCCATTCTTCTGTAATATCTTGATCCTCCTCAATTTCTAATCCAGCTAGTCTTGCTGCCTTATCTATAAATTCAGCCAATTCTTCACGTTCCATTGTTTCAATAAAATAATCGTTCGTATCATTCAATTCATTAAACGTAATTACAATTTCTTCAACAGCCTTCATAATACTTTCAGGATATTTGGTTTCTTGTAATAATATTAATTGGTTTAGATAGTTATCTAGGACTTTATCACACATTAATAATCTCTCTTCTGTAAAAAGGTCATCTCCATATTCAATCATTCTTTTGTTCCATAGTTTGGTTGGTTTGTCATTAAATAAGTCTTGCAACGTCATTGGGCGTTTCCCTCATTTTCTTGTTTTTGTTTTAATAGATTTTTAAAATTGTTGCATGGTATTTCACATAACGTTGTTGTATTCATGAACCCAGCGTATGCTGGGTGTCCGGCGACTACCGGACCTAGGACGAATGTCCAACGCGTGAATATAATGCTATAAGATGTCCTCTTCTTCATTGATTATGTTGCATTATTCTTTCTTATTTCTTTTAAGCCATCTATCAATCTGCTTTTTAACTTCTTTTGTGTTGAATGCTCTTCTTATCTTTTCAATCTGATGTTCTTCTACTTTATCTTCCTTTAACGAACTTACAATAATGCTTTCCATTGCAATAAATCTTTCCTGCTCATAGATTTTAATTACTTCTTCCAAAACAGCTTCTGTCCACTCTTGCTGTCTAAAGTAGTACCAAATCATATGCTCTTTAACATGCTTATGAATACTAATCTGATCCTTATGATCCTTGATGACTTGTAATGTCTGTATACTTAATTTTCCGTGCAATTCTAATTGGTCCGACAGGTTTAGGGAATGAATAAGTCTTTCTAGTTCTTTAATTTATTTATTTAAACTTGCCGTTTCAACTTGATAAATAAACGAAAAGTGTTCTATGATATGTCCTCCTTTCATTTCGATTATTTTGGGGGATTTCTTATAACGTTTCCGCATCTATGACGTGACCGGACCTTAGATAGCTCTTATCTTAGGTCCGGCCGTGTGTTATCTGAATATGCTTCTGTGCTTGACACCTGATAACCAAAGGGCAAAAGCCTCACAGCTTAGATGCATTGTCATATGATTTCAGCGGCATCCTTGATTTCACTTCATTTATTCTTTTGACGGATTGTCAAGCCAAGT
>NZ_JBITPH010000063.1:0-40035 GCF_050467685.1 Paenibacillus sp. NRS-1782 | reverse complement strand
TTTTCAAAGATCAAACATTTCTTTTTCGCCGTTTTTTTTCAGCAGCTATAAGATTATATCATGTTCATTTCAGAAATGCAAGCTTTATTTTTTATTCTTTTATAAAAATTATTGTACCCAAGCTTTTCACTTTCGAAACGGCTGTTTTGTTGTCAGCCAAAATAATATATCATATATCCGAACAACTTAGCAAGCACTTTTTTTGTTACTTATTAAAATCATCTTTTTGACCCTATCAAAGTCAGCAAAGGGGCACAAGCCCCTTGCGTTTTAGCTGGTGACTCCTTCGGGTTCAAATACTTCAACAGGCCAGTGTAACTCCACGCCTTGGCGAATCAGCCCGCTTTGAAAATTCCCCAGATGCTCTGCCGATTCGCTGACTTCTATCGGGAATACTCCGTTGGATACACAGTAGGCCGCCAAACTTCCCGCTGATTCACCTATATTCCACTCCGTAGGGTGCAGCCGATAGCAGCCATTTGCGATTTGAGTCATTCCTATATTTTTACAGGCGGGAAGCAGGTTACGCACTCTCACCGGAATAAGGGAGCCTAACGGAATTTCATAAGGGTAATTAGGAATGTAAAATGTCCGCTGAGATACAGTGGTCGGATGGAGGTCCAAATGATAGCTGCCTACACCTACGCTGTCCGCATATCGTTTTGGCCCATCGGTCCCCCGAAGCTCACGACTTACATCAAACTCAGATATCGTATACTTGGCTTGAATTCGGCGCGATTCGCGAATATAGGCGGTTTTCGCAAGACCATCTGAGGTGCCCAGGAAATCTCCACGGGGCCGAATACCCGGATAACCGAATCCTCCATCTAACCGGGGTGCTTCGGTCTGGAGCCAATAAATTAAAGAACGGGTCAATTCACGTGCGCCTTCTCTATGTCTTTCCTGTTCCTGAGCGTTAACACCGATTAACGGACCGAGGTAATAATCATTTTGCGCCCAGTTTAAAAGTGTCACCTCTCCATCATTTAATGGTTTGCTCCATATAGAAGGGTCCACAATGCGACGGTAATCCCACAAAGATACAATGCCCTGATCGTTAGGAAACAAAGTGAACTGTTTTAGTTTGCTGGTATCATCCGCATCCGTAGCAAACCAGCTCAAAATCGGGAAAAGGGAAAAGGAAGGAATATAATTTCTCCAAAAATCATATTGTTGCGGCCGTTCTATAATGAAGCTTCCTTGAGGGATGTAATCCACAGCCGCCACATGTGTGATAGACTGCATATCCATAGGGTCAGCGCACTCCAAAGCATGAGGCTCACCTGTATCATTCCACGACTCTGCTCCACTCGTATGCTCCACCCCCGCCATCGGAAGAAGATCCCCGCACTCTGTGGCATCCAGATAAAACGTTCCGTGCAGCACCATAACCCTACACCCACCATCAAGGCTATCCGAGGTACGAACAGTTACGGAGCAAATACAATCAGCATCCGTTTGAGCAGCTATGGGCACGGTATGGTAATATACGCGAACACGCCCCGTGTTCAAATAGGGAGCAAGCATATCCTCAAGCACCCGTAGAGCTACTCGTGGTTCATGAGCCAGACGGCTTACCCAACCGTTACCGGGATTAAGAATCGGGTCATTTTGGGCTTCTTCTGTTAAAGGATAGTTCTGACGGTAATAGTCACGCACACGATTACGGAACTCACGGTATGTTGCTGTGCAGCCAAACTGTTCGATCCATCGGTGCTCATCCGGGGGGACGGCCTGTGAGGTTAACTGTCCTCCCAACCAGTCCGTCTCCTCCGTCACGATGACTCTCATGCCAGCCTTCGCAGCCGCAAGAGCTGCCGATGTTCCTCCCAGACCTCCGCCAATCACAACAATGTCGGTATCAAGCCGATTTTGCGTCATGGTTCGTTCCCCTTTCATACTTGTTCTAGGAATCCGTTAGTTCAAAAGCAAGCCGTGCCGCACCAATGATTCCAGCGCGATTACCCAATAACGCCCGGTTTACTTCCGTTCCGACTCCCAGCTGTTGTAGGTGCTTTTCCAGCAAGGGCCACCAGACTTCTCCCGCATCTGCTACCCCTCCGCCTACGATAATAGCCTCGGGATCAAGGGTGACCGAGATATTGACCAGAAGCACGGCTAAATCTGCGGTGTAATCATCCAGTACCTGAAGTGCCTCCGGGTGACCATGAGCAGCCTCCTTCATGATCTCGACTCCCGAGCGATACGGTTTACCTGTGGTTTCTCTGGCCCTGCGTAACAGTGCGCTACCTGATACATACTGCTCGGCGCAGCCCTTTTTTCCACAATTGCAAGGAAGACCTCTTGGGAATAAAATACTATGTCCCCAATCGCCGCCGCTCCAATGAGCCCCTCTACACAACAATCCATGCTCCATATATGCGCCACCGACACCTGTTCCCAAGGTGAGCATGGCCAAGCGTTGCTTGCCCCTCCCCGCTCCCTGCCACGCTTCTCCAAGCAAAGCGGCATTCGCATCATTGTCAGCAACAGCACGCAAGACCAGATTCTCCCTCGCCCAAGTTACCAAGTGTGTGCCTTGCCAGCCGGGGAGATTATCCGTGGCGTACACAACCTCACCACTCTCCACGTTTACCCTGCCAGCCGTAGCAATCCCTAGAGCGCCGATGTCGTTAATGCCAATGGTGCTGATGTCTCTCAAGGAGCATTTCAGTCTTTCCACAGCTTCGGATACCCGTGACAGTACCCAATCACGCCCGCGAGAAGCGTCTGTATCCAACCGGATTTCATCAAGTACCGAACCATCTTGTTCCACTACAGCGGCCTTCACTGATGTTCCTCCAATGTCGATCCCTATGACTCTGTTCACAGCATCTGCCACTACAGCGTCCTCCTTGTTGCCAAACGATATCTACAAACACGCTCTTTTACGTAAAGCTTCTATAATAGCAAGTCATATACCACCACAATAACTAACGATAGGACACAGCCTAATAGACCAGTTCTCCGCTTAAAACCTCAATAACTTCGCTCAATGACCGCCCTCGCTGTTTTTTCCTTCATCAGTTTGGTATGACTCGTGTGCTTGCGAGCAAGCCCTTCGCAGAGGAGGTCAATGACAAATAGCTGCGAGATTTTGGCTCCAATCGAGCCTCCCTCCATCGGGGCTTCCTTGCCTGCGGTGAGCAACACGATATCCGCAATGGAGGTGATAGGCGATTTTGCATAATTGGTGATCGCGATAATGGTCGCGCCGTTTTGCTTGGCTTTGTGCAGCATGTCGTTGGTATCCAGCGTGCTTCCCGATACACTGATACCGATAGCCACATCTCCGGGTTTCATGGACACCGCCATCATCGACTGGATATGTCCGTCTGTCACGGCTTCGACACGCCGCCCGATTCGTAAGAAGCGGTTTTTGGCATCCTGCGCAGAAATCCCCGAAGCACCTACACCAAAAAATTGAACATAGCCTGCCTGGTCGAGACACGCTATCGCACGTCCAAGCTCTGAACGGTCCAGCAGTCCCATACTGGAGTGCAAAATATCAAGCATATTGTGATACACCATGCGAGTAATATCATGTTCATTGTCAGGGTCGGTGTTTTCCCCACCTGTATCGGTTTTGCAATAAGTCTGGTTTTGCGCCAGGGATAGTCGGAAATCCTGATAGCCTTTAAAACCGATTTTCCGGCAAAAGCGCATGACGGTCGTCTCACCTGTACCTGCAAAATCAGCTAGCTCCGTCACGGAGAAATATATGATATCTGCCGGGCGCTCCAGTACGCACAAAGCGACCTTTTGCTCTGATTTAGTTAATGAAGGAAAGTACGTATTAATTCGGTCGTTCATCTCCATAGATGCATTTCACTGCCTTCCTTGCTGCATCAGCAAACCGCTGCGTGATCAATTGGGGTCTGGTAATCGCCGAGCCTACAACCACTGCATGTGCACCCAGCCGGAATGCTTCCTCCACCTGCGCCGGCTCATGGATTTTGCCCTCCGCAATTAAAGGCACGGGAACCAGTTCCGACGCTCTCCGAACCAGCTCCAGATCGGGTCCATCCATCTGAGCAGAATATGGCGTATAGCCAGATAAGGTGGTGGATACGCAGCTTACGCCGAGGGAAGCGGCATGAAGCGCCTCCTCTAATGTGGATATATCCGCCATAGAGGCCACTCCATGCTTATGGGCGTAATCTATGAGCTGCTTCAGCCTGCATCCCCCCGGGCGCGGACGTGATGTAGCATCCAGGGCGATGATATCTGCGCCTGCGTCCACCAGCTCCTCCATCTCACGGAGGGTGGGCGTAATGTAAATATCGGAATCATCATAATCCCGCTTGATCAGGCCGATGACTGGCAGGGAAAGCGCCTGTTTGATCGCACGCACATCTGCTGCGCCATTGGCGCGAATGGCCACAGCTCCGCCCTGCTGAGCGGCACGTGCCATTTTGACCATGGAATCCGATCCGTGCAGCGGTTCATCGGGTAGCGCCTGACAGGATACGATCAGGCCGTGCTGAACTTGTGATAATACAGCTTCCATTCCCATTGGGATCACCCTCTCTCTTCCGCATGATGCCGTACGGTCAATCCGACTTCAAAGGTGCGGTTCCACGGCATATAGCAATCTGTAATTTCCACGTGACCCTCCGGCCCGTTTACATATTCGTCGAGCGCCTGCTCCAGTCGTCCGCGAATGACCGCAGCAACCGAGCCTCTCTGTCCATCGAGCATAAACTTGTTGAAGCCCATTTGTTCCACAAGCCCGTTATTCATGGCGGTACGCACCACAGAGCAATAACATGCATCTTCGGCGTAACGCAACCCCAGAAAATCCAGATGCTCTGTTGTAGGCCCGTAGTGGCTATACAGCATGGACTGGGCAATGACGGTTCCCAGCGTATTGGAGCTGGTGTTCCAGCCTGCATAGCCTGCCAGCTCAAAAAGCAGCCCTTTTTGCTTCAAAAGTCTAAGCAGCTTAAGATCGGCTCCGTTGGCATAGCCCACATCAGCCACTGCAATGTTTTTACCTGTATGTCGCAGCATATGGGCGCCGTATTCGACTAGCTCCACCACGTTTCGATATACATCATATCCGGCCATTGCACGCTGTTGAGATGATGCTTCTGCCATGGTGCCTCCGGGCGTGTTAGCCAACAGAATCAAATCAGCCTCTGCCGCTGAAGAAGCGATTAGTCCACCTGCCGCCATAATCTGGTATTTTAACGTTTCATAAAAATAGCGATCCTCAAAAAGCGGAATCACGAACGCTCCCTGCAAAGCGGACAGCCTCGGATAGACAAGTGGTACTGTATTCTTCGCCTGGTTCACCCACCGTGCCAGCAGCGTACAGCCGACTTCGTCTGCCCCCGGATACATGTACACGCTCAAATCCAGCTCAAGATTGGAAATACGTTTTCTAAGCCGCTGCTGATCCTTGGCGGTATAGCCGTAGGGGGCGGAATCATCTTGCGGGATGATCATAAAATCAATGACACCCTCTGCTACCAGCTCCAGTGCGGCTTCATTAGCTTCCAAATTCACACGGCGACGGCCCAAATAATCCTCCAGTATCTCTACAGGCAGACGTTCGTTGATGTCGGATAATTCAAGAAGCTCCTCTGCTGTGGCAATATCCAACTCCTGACGATGCTCAATAAAGCCCTTCCTGAATATCTCGCGTCCCCAATCGGCGTAGTAATCCGGTTCTTCGTCAGCCAAAGAACATTGCGGACAGCGCATAATGAGTTGAAAAGCATATAAGGTCATCTGCGGATAAAGCCGCTTGAGCCTGCGAAGTCGATTCACCTTGTCACCGACCTGCTCACTTGTCATTCCATGCAGACGAGATGGTACGATTCCGCCGTACAGAAGCGTATCCATCGCAATAATGGCTCCATTGGCTCCTGCTGCACGTTCTTCGAGCCAAGCCCACAGTTGGGTCGTATCACCGGGGATTTTCTTTTGTCCCATCCATTCCATCGGGGGACGCTCGATTTCCAAATCTGTGCCCTGCGCCAGTAAATAAGGAAATTCATAATTACAGGGCCGCTCATCCAGCGGCACAAAAAGCACACGAGTGTTTGGCTTCACCACACGCATCCACCTCTCCTGAAAATGTCCGTTATCCTAACGGCAAATGGTTATTTTCAGGGCAGCTATGCTGCCTTGGTTTCTTAATCTATCGTTAAAATGCTCACAAGATCAGTCGATACTTGCCTTGTTCATCCTGAGCGACGTAGCCCCACCGCTCGGCTGCGCGGATCGCCGGATCACTGCCGAGCCGAGCCTTCGTCTCCAGACAGGCAGTGATACAGCGCCGGAGTTCGCACACAACTTCGTCGGGCAGGAGCACAAGCCCTTGCCCGCCAACCACTTCCGGCGGCATACTGCTCTCCTCTGCCTGCATACCGCTCTGCCGCTCACTGCTGACCACAGCTTGGCGCAAGGTACGCCACAGATCAGCGTCCAGCTCGGCGCGTTCCAGCCACGGCGCGGCCTGTGCTGCGAAGCCTGCCGCCGGATCATCGGCGGGTACTTGCCGCAGGGCGCTCACGGCTTGGAGCAGCCGCTCAAAGTATATATCCAGCGCCGGGATATCGCGCAATTGCAAAGCAAGGTCCACGTCCTCATACGCGCTGCCGCCCAGTCGGCTGTTCCTGTTTTGACGGCAGAAAAACATCAGTTCCTCCGCACGCTCCCCCGCTAACTCCCGCACCGCCCAATCCCAAGAAAGTTTCGGCATGTACCGCTCACTGTTCCACATATAGTGGGACATCGTAATGAGCGTTACTTTGGAGCATTCCCACTGATTCATCGGGTTGGCTACCATACCGGTATGTCCGCAGTCTGGAAGCCCGGAATACCGCCCGCGCAGCGGATCGAGGAATAAGCGATCACGGTCACAATCATTCACCGGAATGTTATCCCACAGCCACAGCTCATGCCCAAAGAACGCATGATTATCGGCGGCGTGCTTTTGGCTAATATGCGGAGCAAACACAAAGTATCCGGTCCAGAACACCTTAATCTCCGGGTGCAGCCGCTCGCGGAAGTCCTTTTTGTACTCGGTATCCCAATACGACCAATATTCAGAAGGACAGACTGTCAGCGTAAATTCAGGCAATCGCTCCTTCAGCCATGCATGCACCTTGTTCGTCAAAAAGACATGAGCGTGGCCCGAGCGGCCCAGCAAATGTCGATTTTCTCCTTTTAACACATAATCAATATCATCCATTAATATGGAAAAATGGCGCACGCCAATGGCAATTACAGCCGCCAGCTTTTCCGTCAAGCTAAGGAAATCTTCATCGCTGCCAAAGCTCAGGTCATTCCCCGGACTGATGCAGTAATGAAAATCCACCTCATACTGATCGCAGGCTTCCTTTAAATCGCTAATCTGTGCAAACGTGTCTTCCGGGTACGGCTCCCTCCATAGCTCCCGATGATACGGGTCATCCTTGGGAGCATACATGAAGGTGTTCATCCGATGCGCAGCCATAAAACGGACGGCATCCAGCCGATCCGCCAGGCTCCACGGTTCTCCGTAAAAGCCTTCAATAATCCCTCTGACCGGAAAAGAAGGCTCATCACGAATAGAAACTACTGGCAGTGTACATCGCTCTTGTTCGACTTGAAGCAGCAAATGCAGGGCATTCATGCCGTATTTGAGCCCTCTTTTATTAGCAGCATGAATTTCAATTCGACCTTCCTTGTGAATCTCCAAACGGTAGCCGTCTGCAACGAGCGCTCCATCGTACTCCAGTACCAATTGCACGCTACCGCGTGTTTCGGTCGGTACACCCGGTCCCGGAGGCAGGATCAGCTTGATCGGCCCGTCGGGGTCTAGATCGCCTTCATATTCCTGATTCATCCCGAAGCGGGAGGACAGCTCACAAATCAAATGTGGTTCGGATATGACCAGCTTTGCCCCACTGTCATACACATCACGAAAATAATATTGAATCTCTTGCGTTGTTAGCCCCACACGGGAATTGGACCGCGTTCCTTTCGCCAGCTCCATCGTAACCGTCTCCCCTTCCATTCACGGATCGTCCGCATCCGGTATTCCCGGTCTAGCCTTTTACTGCACCCGCCAAGCCTTCCATATAGTAGCGCTGTGTGAACAGGAACAAAATAATGATCGGCAGCACCGAAATCATCGTCCCCGCTGCAATCCAGCCGAAGTTATAGGCAAATTGACCATTGAGATACGTGAGCGCAGCCGCCAGCGGGTATAGCTCCGTGTCGTTCAGAATAACGATAGGCCACAGGAAGCTGTTCCAGAACGACATAGCCTCCAGCAAAGAAATGACAGCGAGTGCTGGCTTCACCAGCGGTAGCACCAGCTGCCACCAGATTCGGAATTCCGAAGCGCCGTCCATTTTACCGGAATCACGCACATCGGTAGGAATATGGATAAACGTCTGCCGCATCAGAAAAATGTTGAACACAGAGACAGCTCCAGGCAGCACCACACCCAAATACGTATTGCCCAGATGAAGCCCCTGAATGGTCAGGTAATGTACGATGAACGACGTATATGAAGGAATAATCATGGTGGAAATGAGCAGCGTGAATACCAGATTTTTACCCTTAAAACGAAATACAGCCAAAGGATATCCCGTCAGACTGGCGAGCACCACATTGAAAATAACGCCAAGCGCCGTAATGATCACCGTATTCAGCATATACTTCGGAAAGTTCATAAACTGCCATACCTGAGCATAATTTTCAAAATCAATAAAAGTCGGAAAAATCGCCGGTGGCGTTGAGAAAATATTGCGTCCCGGCATAAGCGATACGCTGAGCAGCCATAGGAACGGTCCCATTAAAAAGAGAGCGAGCAGCACCAGCAGTACATAGATCAACGTCATCCTTACAACTCGCCCCAGGCTGCGAATGATGATGCTATTTTCGTTTTTGGGAAGGGGAGACTGTAGCATTTTGTCATCCTGTACATTCATCAATAGGGATTGACACCGCCTTTCCTATTGAATCGAAATACAATAATACTGAGCACCGCAATGACTGCACCGACAATTAAGCCGAGCGCTGAAGCATAACCAAAGTTAAACTGCTCCATGCCCTTTTGGAAAATATACAGGCTGGAGGTCAGCGTGGCGGTTCCCGGCCCGCCCTTGGTCAGCACGTACACTTCATCGAACACGCGAATAGCCGCCATAAGCGATATGAGCGTACAGAACAGAACGTAGGGTCTTAATAACGGGAGTGTAATATGGACAATTAGCCGCCAGGGGCTTGCTCCATCTACTCTGGCTGCTTCGTACAGGTCTTGTGGAATGTTCTGCAAACCGGCCAGATAGAGCATCATATAATACCCGAGTCCCTTCCACATCGTGATGAACATGAGTACATACAAGGCCAAAGAGCTGTCTGACAGCCAGTGAATGTCCTTACTGATCAAGCCTACCTGCATGAGCAGATAATTCACAACGCTGTTATTGCCAAGCAACCAGCTCCAAATCAAGGCCACAGCTACCATCGAAGTAACGACAGGAATGTAGTAGGTCGTACGAAATATTTTAATTCCCGGTATACGGCTGTTCACGAGCACGGCCATCAGGATGGAGAAAATTTGAAGAAAGGGGACAATGAGCACGTACACCAATGAGTTCCAGATCGAAATGAGAAAGTTGCGGTCCTTAAACGCTGCCTCAAAATTATCCAGACCGACATAATGGGTATCCGATATGACCGAGTAGTCCGTCAATGCCAGCGGAATGCTGTAAATAATAGGCCAAAATACAAAGACAGCAAGCAATAACAGTCCCGGCGTCATAAAGGCCCAGGCCGTAAAGGATTCCGACCTCAACCATTTGATCATGCTGCATCACCACCCGATTTTGATAAATGAACAGGAGAGCCCTTGTATGACTCCCCTCTGCTGAACCTATTGCTTTAAAATATCATTCACTTCCTGCTCCAAAGCAGTAAGCGTCTGCTTCGTGTCCGTTCCGTTCAATATAATATTTTGAAAAGCACGCGTAACAGCACTGTTCACGTCTTTGGCATTAGGAACACCCACCATGTAGTCTGTCGCCTTATCCAAGCTTTGTGCGGATACCACTTTCGCTTGTGCTTCCAGCGATTGATCAGACTGTGTGAAGTACGGGTCTTTAATGGAATCCTTCGTGGAAGGTAGCGTATTAGCCGCTTTGGAAAAGGCCGTTTGGCTCTCCGCATTTGTCAGGAAAACAGCAAACTTCACCGCTTCGTCTACATGTGCAGACTTGGTTGGTACGACCAGATCCATGGTGTTGGACAGCCGTACATCAGCTTTACCTGTAGGTGAAGGAACGGCGATTGTGTTCTTGTATACGTCCGGCGCAGCCGTTTTGATAAAGTTGATGAACGTCGGGCCTGCCAGCTCGAAAGCAACCTGCTCACCCGCATAATATTTCACTTGCTGTGAAAATTCAGCGTCCTCCTTGAGCACGATACCGTCTTCCATCTGCTTTTTGAGATTATCAATCATGGCGACTGCTTCCGATGTATTGAACGCCGCTGCTGTCTTCTCTTTATTCAAAATCGGAATCCCGTCTACGGCAAAAAGCTTGGATACAAGCTGCTGCGCATAGCCTGCTTTACCGATTTTTCTATTAATCTGGCGGCCCCATTCAGACAATTCCTCCCGCGTTTTGGGCGGATGGGCAGGGTCTAGTCCGGCTTCCTTCACCAGCTTTGAATTCATGTAGAGCACTTCCGTGCCGGTATACCAAGGTAGTGCATATGCCTTGCCGTTAATAACGGTGGAATTATAAATACCGTCGAAATAAGCAGCCTTTTCCTCTGGAGACAAATGCTCATTCATATCCACAACAGCACCCTTGGAGCCCATTTGGCTGGCAAATTCCGTATTGAGATTCACTACATCCGGACTGCTGCCACTGGCGATACTCGTCAACAGCTTGTTGGTCACTGCATCATAAGGGTAATCCTTCCAGTCAATTTTGACATTGGGATTCTTCTTCTCATAATCGGCAATCACCCGATTGAAATACGGGGTGAATGTAGGCTGTAGCGCGATGGTCCAAAATTGCAGTGTCACTTTTCCTCCGTTAACGTTTTCCGGCTTTTTGCCTCCGCCACCGCAGCTGCTCAGCAGCACAACCAGCGCGAGCATAGAAACAAGCAGCCGTAACCTGCCTTTCGCTTTCTTCGTCACATGGTGACCCCCTTATTCTTAGTTGATTAAGGCAAATTATAGCAGAAATACCGTTGGAGAAGGAATGTTTTTTCAATAAAATAAATTTAGAAGGAATAATTTTTCTATGATTAGACATCAAAAAGACGCCTCCGTTAGCAGAGACGCCTTCTTTCCTCATTGAACCTGCTGAGGGTTCAAGGCTATTTAATAATATGGGGCCATGAATACGTACACGAGTACCCCGGTCAAGCTGACATACAACCAGATCGGCATGGTCCAACGTGCAATTTTGCGGTGTTTCGCCACCTGCATCGTCCATCCCCATACAACCGTGAACAGGGCCAGCGGTACGATAATAGCAGCCAATATGCTGTGTGAAATCAGCAACGTAAAGTAAATCGGCCGAATAATCCCCACCCCGCCAAATTTTGCAGTGTCCGGCGAAATATAGTGGAAGGTCAGATAGGAAAACAAAAATAAAACAGTGCTGGCGAAGGCCAGTAAGACAAATGTTTTATGCACTTTGACGTTCTTCTTGATAATGGCAACCAACGCCGCCACCAGAAAAATAAACGTGAAGCTGTTAAAAATCGCATTCAGCCTCGGGAAAATAGTGATATCGAAGCTAACACTACCCTGGTATCCAATGGGCGAAAAGAACAGCAGCAAAATAATCACGTTGGCTATAATGGAAACGGTGATAATCAAGGCTGTGAAATTACGATTGCTCGTTGGAACGTACTGCTTGTCCTCACTCGCTTTATTCATAATGAGCGTCTCCTTCGTTTAAATTCAAACTTTTCGTTTTCGGTTGTGATAATAACCATACTATATTATATAGAACCCGAGGACGGCCTGTGAAGTGACAACAGTATGAACAATTTCACAGCCGACAATTTTAAAATGTGCTTTAGCATCTTAGGATAACCATTTTCGGGGCTTTGTACATGCAAAAAACACCGGGAAGGTCTGAATTCCTGTCCATCATCCACCATGACTACCGCATGGTCCTCCTCGCGAATTTGTCTCATGAAACCGAGCTCCCTTCTGCCGACAATTAGATATCCTTATCATTCCCCGATTGGAGGTCCGACGAAACATCTCATACATCAGAATTTGCAAAATCCTCACATAAAAAGAAGCCATTCGTTGACACTATCCTTATTCCAAAAAGGTGAGGCGAGGTGTTGTATTTGTGTTGGGAAATGAAACCCGTGATCCCGTTTGAGCCAGTGCAAAGTGAACAAATCCCTTCGGAGGGCCTGTGGCGGTACGAAATAAAATGGGATGGAACAAGAATTTTGATATATCATAATCAGGGTAGCACGCGTCTGTTTAACCGGAAGCAGCATGAGCGAACACTTTTATACCCGGAACTCACTTCATTTTCCTCATACTGCCAGGCCGATTCGGTCATTCTGGACGGGGAAATGATCGCACTGGGAGCCGATGGTAAGCCCTCGTTTCATGACATTATGCGCCGCGACCTGATTCGTCGAACAGATCGGATTCAAGCGGCTTATGAAGCTGTGCCTGCTACGTACATGCTGTTTGATATTTTGTATTTGAATGGGGAATGGGTTCACCGTAAACCACTGGCACAAAGGCTCGAATTATTGCATCAGGTTATCCTGCCGAATGAACGGGTTCAACTGACTCCTGCTCATCCTGATGGACAAGCTCTGTTTCAGGTGATGCGCAGCGAAGGGATGGAAGGTATCGTATGCAAACGTTTAGACAGCCCGTACACATTTGGCGGGAAGGATGGTCGATGGGTCAAGGTCAAGAATTATGGCGATAGTATCGCTGTTATTGGAGGCTATACTTTAAACGGAGGCGTCATCAATGCAGTGTTGCTGGGCCTGTACGACAAGCAAGGAGGGCTTCGATACATTGGACATGCAGGCACGGGAAAGCTTACGCGAGAGGATTGGCGTCAGCTTACGGAGAGACTGAGACCGCATACCATTTCAGCGCGACCTTTTGTCAATGAGCCAGATCGTCATCTGGATGCATTATGGGTACAGCCTATGTATACCGCCAAGGTTCAATACAGTGAGTGGCGATGGCAAGAAGGGCGTACCCTCCGCCAGCCCTCTATACAGGCTTTTGTAAATCAGGACGTAGGGCAGTGCATCGGACCTTGGTCATGATAAGTTGTGCAAATATATTTAAAAAAAAGCGGAATAAAGTTTGTATAAATCATTGCAACCAGTGGTTAATTAAATTACAGTTAACTAATTAACTACATCGAGGTGGATCGCATGTTCTTTTTCTTGGACTCCGAAATTCGTCAACTGGCCTATAATCTGTTCCCAGGTGGCAATAAACCAATTGGTGTTTTGGTTGAGCTATTTTCAATAACGTATGAAATTCGTAAAGGCATGGAGAAACGTTCACGTGAATTCGGGCTCTCCTATGGGCAATATATAGCGCTGTGTGTGCTTTCTGCGCAAAGAGATGAAATGTCATCTCCTTCTGCTCTGGCTGAGAAGATGGGTGTAAGCCGGGCAGCGATCAGCTCCATGGTCATTTCCCTTGAGCAAGATGGATATATTAACAAATACGATGATCCGAATGACAAGCGGGGCATATTTGTATCGTTAAACGATAAAGGAAGAGGGAAAATCAATCAAATGGACCCCTTTTTTATAGGACTGGCCTCACGCCTGATGTCGGACTTTAGCGAATCGGAAATCTGCGAGTTTCAAACCTACCTGTCACGCGTACGGTCTGCATTTGAAGATGTGAAAGGTTCGCGTCTGACTGATCCTAGGGAGGGAGAAGAAAAGTCGTACGACGACTGAGATAAAGATTGCTCGCATATCCACTGGCGGAATGGTGGAGACGTGCGCTGATGTCGCGGACAAAAACATATACGCTTGAGCATTTTGCATTTACGCATCAGAGACGTACTGGTAGAATTGAAGATATAAAAAAAGAAGCCCCTGCTTCCGCTACTTTAAATGTAGCTGGATTCAGGAGGCTTCTTTTTTATTGTAGCCTGCTTCCGAATTACAGACTGTTAAAAGCGTCTGTCAGTACAGGTACGATCTGCGATTTGCGGGATACGACACCTTTCAGAACAGCTTTGTTGTCGTCGAGCTGCACATTGTAGGCCTTTTCGACCGCTTGTGCTTGGCTTCCCAGCGCAATACCAATGGAATTACTGTTCACAATATCTGTTACGACGAACAGGAACAGATCCAGATTTTTAGCTGCAATCGTTTGGGACAGCGCTGCTTCCAGCTCAGATTGACGGGACAGCACATCGTTCACGTCTACCGCGTTCACCTGCGCAATTTCCACTTTACGTCCGTTCATCTGGAATTCCTTCGCATCCAGACTCACCAACTGCTCAATCGAGTGACCACTTAGATCAGCTCCTGCTTTCAGCAGATCAAAGCCGTAGCTATCTGCATCCACACCAGCGATTTCAGCCAGTTCACGGGCAGCAGCTACGTCTTGGTCGGTGCAGGTTGGGGATTTGAACAGCAGGGAATCGGAAATAATCGCAGACAGCATCAGACCTGCGATTTCTTTCGGAACCGCTATCCCGTTTTCCTTGTACAGTTTGTTCAAAATCGTGGCTGTGCAGCCTACAGGCTCAGCGCGGAAGTACAACGGCTGGCTTGTTTCAAAGTTAGCGATCCGGTGATGGTCGATGACTTCAGTTACACGCACCTTGTCAATGTCAACCGCACTTTGCTGGCGTTCATTATGATCGACCAGAATGACGCTGTCTGTTTCCGCAGCAACCTGTTCAACCAGACGCGGTGCACTCACTTTGAAATAATCCAGTGCATACTTCGTTTCCCCGTTTACCTCGCCCAGACGAATCGGCTCCACGTCCGCGCCCAGTTTGGTTTTCAAGTCTGCATAAGCAATAGCTGAGCAAATCGTATCCGTATCCGGATTTTTATGCCCGAAAATCAATGTTTTTGCCAACATAATCGACTCCTTTGCACTAAGCATTTTACATCCTCATAAAATATCAACAATTCCAATGCAGATTATATCATTAAATCTCGTATTCTCCCATTCCCCTTTGAATGATTTCAAAAATAATCTAGTAAATTCATAACATTCCCATGGAATATGTACGTGAAGTTAACCTTATTTTTTCTAAATATATAAAAAACATATAGTCATATATCCCACCAACATGGTAAGATATTCCTCAAAACTGGCAAGTTAGTCACCAGTGGTCAATTCTATCATTTGAATCTTGAGGGAGGCGTAGAACTTCGGCAGTGACTTCAAATCCTAGTATGTAGACAAATCATATTTTGATTGAAAAGAGGGAAATCTTTGAAAAATCCAATCATTTTTAAAAAAATTCCTGTCGTAACACTCGCTCTTGCCTTGACCGTAAGCCTGTCTCTTCCGTCTGTCAGTTCTGCCGCTACCGTAGACCTGCAAACTCGATCATTTTTAGAAGCACAGGAAGCTTTGGCTTCCGAAGCGACTCCGGCGTTCATTTCGCCCGAGCTGAATACCACTTCCTCCCAGCAGGTCAGAGTCATCGTGCAGCTTGATGGTGAGCCAATAGCCGTGGACCAATATGCGGCACGGTCGGGTAACCAGCCCTTCACAGCACGATCCGAGCAAAAAGCGGAATCCGCTATCGTCAATGAGCAAACAACGTTCGTGGACAAAGCAGCACAGAACGGTATTCCGATCCAGGTGAATTACCAATACAATACGGTACTTAACGGTTTGGAGATTACGCTGCAAGCCAATAAAATTCCGGAACTGGCAAAGCTGCCAGGTGTAAAATCCATCCATGAAAACAAAACGTATTATTCCATCCCCGTACAGGACCCGCCGACACTCACGGCCAGCGAAGCAACGTATGATAACGCACCGCTGGATCAGATTGGTGTTCCTGAAGCCTGGGCTAAAGGTCTGACAGGCGAAGGGATTAAGGTTGGGGTTATTGATACCGGGGTCGATTATGAGCACCCGGATTTGAAAGTAGCCTACAAGGGTGGATATGACTCTTTTGAGCAGGATAACGATCCTTACGAGGAGCCTTTCCTTGAAAAAGAGAATGACCCGTACGGCACAGGTTTTGCCGGAACAACACACGGTACACACGTCTCCGGTACGATTGCTGGCAAGGCCGCTAATAAAACGGCAGATATTGTACAAAAGGGTATTGCCTATAAATCGGACTTATACGTATATAAAGTGCTTGGACGCAATACCAAAACCGGGCGTTCCTCCGGTTCCTCCGCACAGGTCATTGACGGTATCGAACGAGCTGTCAAGGATGGCATGAACGTGATTAACCTGTCCCTCGGCTCAGACTCCGAGAAGGACCCTAACTCCCCTGACTCTATTGCCATTAATAATGCGGTGCTTTCTGGTGTAGTTGCTGTCATCGCGAATGGTAATGCGGCACAAGACGGGAATTATTATTATTCGATGGGTTCCCCGGCCTCATCCCAGTTGGCCATTTCCGTCGGTGCGGCAACCTCGCCAAGCAAAAGCTTCTCAGGCACAGCTTCAGTTACCCGTGATTCCTACTGGGAAGCGAATGGTGAATTGAAGAAAACAGTAACCGCTGATGCTTATGCACATTACGGGTTTAATCTGTTGGGCTGGGGGACAGGCCAAGAGGATTTTGCTTCAATTCTGGAAACTGCCCCTTATGATCTGGTATATGCAAATTTGGGGCAGCCTGATGATTTTGAAGGAAAAGATGTAGCCGGAAAAATTGTCCTCGTGTCACGTGGAAGCCTGGCATTCGTGGATAAAATTGCAAATGCAAAAGAAAACGGAGCAAAAGCCGTAATCATTTTTAACGGGAGAGCAAAAACGACTGACATCACGCAGGCTGATTTGACAGATTCCATTCCGAGTCTAGATAGCTACGTAAACGCTAACCAGGGCGACAGCTTTGATTTTATTCCGACCTTTGATATGAAAGGTAAGGAAGGTCGCGCGCTGGCTAAACAGCTCGTCGACAACGCCGGAGAAAAGTTCTCTGTCTCCTTCGGAAAGGATTATATTCGCACAAATAATGCAGGCAATACGATGGCTGGATTCAGCTCCCGTGGGCCAAACGGCGACGAGTTGCTCAGCATCAAGCCGGATGTGAGTGCACCGGGGGTCGGCATTTTGTCAACCTATCCTGCCTTCGCCAAGTTCTATCCGGATGCCTCTTATGATCATGCTTACAAACGTAGCAACGGAACCAGTATGGCTTCTCCACATGTAGCCGGACTTGCTGTATTGTTGAAGCAGCAGCATCCAAACTGGACGCCGTTCGATATCCGTGCTGCTCTGGCGAACACATCGGATACGCTTTACGATGAGGATCAAATCCAATACGATGTGTATTCCCAAGGTGCAGGACTTGTAAACATCGCCAATGCGATTCAGACACCAGCCCTGCTGGAAACTGTTGAAAAGATTACGATTCTTGATAAGAACTTCAATCGGCAGGAGGTCGTAAACTACAATCCTTCCGCCAGTTTCGGGGTGTTAAAACCAGGCAGTGATGCGAAGCAAATTCAATTACAGCTTAAAAATCTGTCCGCAAACAGCGTACAGTATGAAGCCAGCTACATTTTGCATGATCATGTAACCTCTGACCCTGCCAAGCCCGTTGCCACGCCTGACGTGAACAATATCGCTGTTCAGTTGCAGGGTGTCGGCACGAATGGGGCGATCTCGGCAGAAGCGGGTAAATCCCAACCGTTCTTCCTGTCCGTACAGCCAAGCTCAAGTGCAGCTACAGGCGTATATGAGGGAGAAGTCATCCTGAAAAGCGCCGGACTACCTACCTTGCATCTGCCGTTCGTCGTTCATGTGGGCAAGGAAAATCCGACTACAGGCTTCGGCTTGCAGGATCTGAGTATAACCAACCCGATTATTTACCCGAATCGTACAGGTGCGCAACGCTCAACAGATCTTGCTTTCCGCCTGACCACGGATAAAACAAACCAAATTGCTCTCTATGTATATGGCACAGATGATAAATTAATTGGTCTTATTAATGGAATTACGACTTCCAAGGAACAAGGAGTTAACGCCCGTCTCAAGCAAGGAGCATACTCCTTCAAGGACATTGACGGAAGCTATGTCGAATACGATGCTAACGGAAAGCCTGTTCTGGATGCCAGCGGTCAGCCCGTTATTCAGCATTTGAAGGACGGTGTGTATAAGCTGGAGGTTAATTCGCCAGAACTGAATGCGAAAGGCGAAGTCGAGACCAATACTAACGGTCTTAAATTTTTCACCGCTATGAAGGCCATTCGCGTCGACAATAGTGCCGCTTCCGGCAGCAGTAGCGGTGGAGGCAGTGGTGGAGGTGGCGGCAGAAGTAATACTACACCTTCCGCTTCAACCACCACATCCACCCCTGTCGCTACATCTGCACCTTCACTTCAATCCGTAGTGAAGCAAGGACAGGCGGTAAAAGCAGTAGCTACAACTGTCTCGGTGAATAATAACGTACAGTCACTGACTGTAACCGATGCAGATTTGCAGGCTACTGTGACGGCAGCAGGCTCCAGCCCAATAGCCATCGTCCTGTCGGCTAGCAGCCAAGCGGGTCAAACGACCAAAGCAGCACTGACTTCCGCCCAACTGACAACACTGGGCAAGGCTCCGGCAGGAAGTAGTCTGATTGTGAGCAACACAGGATCTTCCCTAGCTTTGCCGATATCTGCTCTGAAAAATGCTCCTGCCGGTGCAGGCATTGAAGTGGTAATCAGCAGTCAGGCACAGGAAAGCAACACATTTACGAGCAAGCTGAAAGGGTCGACTGTGATTGGCACCCCTGTAGGGTTTGAAGCTAATGTTGTCACTGGCGGCAAGAGCGAACCGCTTAAGGTTGCGCCAGGACAGTTCATTAGCCGTTCCTTTACTGTACCTGGCCAAATTGAGTCGAATACAGCCGGTGTTCTCTATACGGCTAACGGAAATGTCTACCCGGTTCCATCCGTCTTTTCCAAGCAGGCAGATGGATCAACAATCGTTAAGGTAAGCCGTCCGGGCTTCTCGACGTATGCAGCGGCAACTCGTCCCGTTAGCTTTGAAGATATTTCATCGTCGTATGCTCAATCCGAGATTCAGTCGCTTGCGAACAAGCTGCTGATCAACGGCACCACGGACACGGCCTTCTCACCGAAGAAGAACGTGACACGTGCCGAATTCGCAGCCTTGGTAACCCGGGCTCTTGGCCTGACACCGGGTACTGCCGCACCATTCGGCGATATTCCAGCAGGTAGCTGGTATTCTGGTGATGTAGCAGCCGCTTATGAGGCCGGATTGATCACAGGTCGCAGCGGCGACAAATTCGATCCGAACGCTAACATCAGTCGGCAGGAAATTGCTGTCGTGCTGAGCAAGGCAGTAGACCTGCTCCAGATCAAGGCATCTGTCGATGGCCCTGCGCGCACACCTTATCATGATGCGTCATCCTTCGCGGGCTACGCCAAGGATAGCATTGAAAAAGTGAGCGCAGCAGGCATTATCAACGGAGCAACCATCAAGGGCTCCTCCTACTTCCAGCCAGATGCACCTACAACGCGTGAAGCATCTGCCAAGGTGCTACATGTGCTTTTACAAAAGGCTGCATTGATTAACTAACCCAAAAGCCTCCCGAGCCGCGTTATAGACAACGTTACGGTTCGGGAGGCTGCTTTTATGTTATACCGTCCCCGCTAACGGCAGCGCAACCTTGAATACACTACCTTCTCCCGGCGTACTTGCAGCGGTGATTTTTCCACCGTGTGCTTCCACAATAGACTGTGTAATCGCCAGACCAAGACCGGCTCCGCCCGAGCTGCGCGTACGTGACTCATCTCCACGGTAAAAGCGTTCAAAAATCCGCTCCAACTGCTCTTTACTCATGCCCGGCCCGTTATCTCGAATCTGAATATCGGCCAGCTTCTTCCCGGCAGACAAGTTTACATGGATCACACCTCTCTCCATATCTGTATGCTGAACAGCATTATGGAACAGGTTGAGCACGACCTGCTTGATTTTATCTCCTTCAGCAAGCACTCGCACACCCGCTGTCATATCCAAAAGCACTCTTCGCTTGCCCGCCAGCATCAGGAGCTGCGGCTTCATTTCCAGCAGCAACGTATCCAGCGACAAATCTTCCAGCTTCAATTCGGGCGTCCGATCCAGCTTAGCCAGCAACAGTAAATCGGAGACAAGCTTATTCATCCGCTTGGATTCACCATACATACTCTCCAAGGCAGATTGAAGCTGCTTGGGATTAGATGCCGCTCCCCGAAGCAGCACCTCCAAAAAACCGTGAATTGATGTAAGCGGGGTGCGCAGTTCATGGGAAGCATCCGCAATAAACCGTCTCATCTGCATCTGCAACTCACGCTCGGCAGCAAAAGAATGCTCCAGTCGTTCCAGCATCCCGTTAAAGGATACCGCCAAACGGTCCACCTCATACTGCCCCTGCTCTGCGTCAAAGCGCTCGGCCAGATTACCCGCATCAATGTGTTTGACCGTCTCAACCATCCTCGAAAGAGGCACCAACGTGCGCCGCAGCACTGGAAGCATAAGCGCCAGACCAATTGCGAGCGCAATCAGAGATAGCAAAATGAAGGTACGCAACTGGTTAATCAGCTGCTCTTGCATGGAAGTTGTGGATACACCCATTTGAAGCAGCCCATACGAATGGTCAGGCGGACCGAGCGGACGGAATACGACCAGTTGCTCGTTCCCTTGAGCATCCCTGAGCAATTGGTAGCCATAGCGCATGTCCTTGTTGTGCTGCATCGAAATATACTGCTGAGTGGTGAGCATTGGCGGCGTAAGTCCATTTTCGTTAGACAGGCTCGTAAAGGTTCCAGCTGTATCTATGGAGGCCAGCGACATATCCGGCCAAAACAGAAACGGCCTCGGTCGGTTATCCTTCCGATTGGTTCCTTCTTTGGGTGTGGAGCTTCCGCTCTTCTCCTGCGAATCCTTAATCAATAAATCGGCAGGAATTGAACCTAACTGCGTACCCATCGCATCCGCCCGACTGCGATACAGAAAATCCTTCATCAGGAAATATTGTAAAAATCCGATCAAGACGAGCAGCAGCGCCAAAATAAGCAACGTTCTGGCCAAAAGCTGGGAGCGGAGAGAACGGATCGCAGTTCTTCTCCGACTTTTCCCCGCCGCCATCATAGCAAGTCCACCCGGTACCCAACACCACGCAGCGTACGAATGACCCGATGCTCCTTGTCTTTGAGCTTTTCACGTAAGGAGCGAATATACACCTCGACAATATTGTCCTCGCCCCCAAAATCGTACCCCCATACTCGATCCAGGATTCGACTTTTACTAAGAACAATCCCATGATTCAACACCAAAAACTTCAATAGCTCATATTCGGTAGGCGACAGCTCCAGCACTTGATTTTGGTAGCGAATTTCCTTTCGTCGATCATCCACCTGAAAGGGCCCGTGAACCACTTCTCCAAGCAGATCAGGAAACTGATTGCGCAGACGTGCTTCAATCCGGGCCAGCAGTTCATTAAAACTAAAGGGCTTCACGACATAATCGTCCGCGCCCAGTTTTAATCCTTTTACCCGATCATCCACATCATCCTTGGCTGTCAGCATAATGACTGCAATGTTATCCTCTGTTTCCTTGAGACTTTGGCATACCTCAAAGCCATTCATTTCAGGCATCATAACATCCAGCACCGCAACATGCGGGCGAAACTCTTTTGCTAAATCCAGTGCATCACTGCCGTTTTCAGCTGTTTTAACCTCATAGCCTTCATTCATCAGCCCAAGCTCCAAAAATTGCAAAATGTGCGGCTCATCGTCCGCTAGCATAATTTTAACCCCGTGTATCGGATTCATCGGTTATCTTCCCTTTCATGACACCACTTTTGTTCTTCATAAAAGCTCGATTCATCTGCACCTGTATTTAATATACCTGAATATGTACGTAAAAAAAGCATCCCTATCCAGCTTTCAGCTAACATTCAGGGAGCGCTCATGACCATTTCAGCTACGTCAGGCATGATAAGAGCAAGCCGGTAGTTCACCGGGCCCAAGATCGGAAGTGGCTAGAACAACGGAAAATACAAAGAAATTTCACAGGGAGTGGAATGTACATGATTAAGAAATGGTTCAAGAGCAGGGCGGACGTCCCCCTCATCATCATGCTGATATCCGCGATTTTGAACGGATACAACATCTGGCAAGACAAATATGTTAACACCTACTACACGACGGCCGTAGCAAGCATGCTAGAAAACTTTCACAACTTCTTCTTTGCCTCACTCGATTCGGCTGGATCGGTAACGGTAGACAAACCGCCTGTCGTGTTCTGGATTCAGACTGCGAGCGCCTACATCTTCGGACTTCACGGCTGGAGTGTTATCCTGCCGCAAGCGCTCGCTCAGGTCGGGTCGGTATTGCTCGTTTACCTGCTCGTCAAGCCGAGCTTCGGTACGATGGCCGCTCGACTGGCCGCCTTCGCTATGGCAACTACACCAATTGCAGTAGCGGTCAGCCGCACCAATAACATTGATGCGATGCTGGTTTTCACACTGCTGCTCGCAACATGGTTGCTGTTCAGAGGCATTAGAAACCACAAAATGGGACCGATCCTCTGGGCTTTCGCAGTCGTAGGGATCGCCTTTAACGAAAAAATGCTTCAAGCCTATATGATTGTTCCCGCTTTGGGACTCTTCTACCTGCTGGCCTCCAAGTTTAACTGGAAGCGAAAAGCGATAACACTGGCAGCATCGGCAGTCGTTCTCGTGGCCGTGTCGCTCTCTTGGGCAGTCGTGGTCGACTCCACTCCGGCAGACCAGCGCCCTTATATGGGAAGCAGCGGTACGAACTCCGTACTGAATCTGGCCTTTGGCTATAACGGCCTGTCCCGTCTGACGGGAAACCAAGGAACAGGCGGGGGCGCTGGTGGCAGTCAACGCTCGGAGTGGAAACAAAACGCTTCAACCAGCAGCAATACCAATTCGGATCAAGCTCAAGCAACTACATCAACGGATAGCACTACAACAGGCGCTTCCAGTACCGATGACACATCATCATACGGCAACGGCGCTGGTGGCCAAATGCCGCCGGGCGGATTTGGCGGTAACGGTCAAGGCGGTCAAGGCGGTGGTCAGGGTGGACCTGGTGGAAATTCTGGTGGCGGCATGTTCGGCACTGGTGAAAAGGGACCTTTACGGTTGTTCCAATCTGCCCTGTCAGGTCAGGCCAGCTGGCTGCTCCCATTCGCATTGATTGCTTCAATTGGTCTGCTTGCAAGCATTCGACGCCGTAATATCACGCAAAAACACAAAGAGGTCATCTTCTGGCTGGCCTGGCTGATTCCCGTAGCTGCATTTTTCAGCGTAGCCGGTTTCTTCCATCATTATTACCTGATTATGCTCGCACCACCAATTGCAGCGCTCTTCGGAGCCGGATTCGTGGAATTATGGGAGCAATATCGTGAGCGTTCCGGCTGGCTCTCCTGGCTGTTACCCGCAGCGGTACTGGCAACCTCGGTATTTAGCTGGTTCGTCCTGCAAAATTACAACGACACCATTGGCAGTGGCTGGTCCATCGCCGTATTGATCCTCGGTATCATCGGCACGGCGCTACTGGTAGTAGCACGATTGAAATCCGAGAAGTTCACGAGATATGCCATCATTGCAAGTGTACTCGCAATGTTCATCGGCCCTGTGTACTGGGCGTTGACGCCAATTACCTACGGGGGGAACAGCATGATTCCACAAGCCGGACCGACACAATTTGGCGGCGGTGGAGGCGGTGGCGGAATGCCGGGAGGTAATTTTGGCAACCGAGGCCAGGGTGCAAATGGGCAAAAAGCTGAAGGAACTCAAACGAATAACCAAACCAATAATGCAGAGCAATCCAGCTCTGATGGTATTACTTCAAGCACAGGAACAAGCACAGACAGAGAACAGAGATCTTCTACCCGCTCCAGAGGAATGGGTGGACCCAACGGTAGTCAAAGTCTGGACAGTAAAACGTTGAGCTATTTGCAAAAGCATAACACAGGTGAAACCTACCTTTTCGCAGCAAGCAATTATTCAACGGCTGCCCCTTATCTGATCGAAGCCGGACAAAAAGTGATCATTATGAACGGCTTTGTATCTTCTGATCCGGTGTATACCGTCGATAAGGTCAAGGCGCTGGTGGAAAGCGGTCAAGTGAAATACTTCATGATCTCTGGTGGAGGCGGCGGTGGACCGGACAGCGGTAACTCCGAAGTCACAGCATGGATCAAGGAACACGGCAAAGTGATTCCTACAGATGAATGGAAAACAACAGCTGGCGGAAACGAACGTGGCGGAAGCGGTACGTTATACGAAATCACATTATAAATAAGGAGGAACTACTTATGAGTGAACAAATCCGTTATTCCATAGTTATTCCGATGTACAACGAGGAAGCCGTCATTACCGAAACCTATCGGCGGCTGAAACAAGTCATGGGCTCGATGGGCGAGCCCTACGAGCTGATATTCGTAAATGACGGCAGTTCGGACCGCAGCGTCCAGTTGATCAAGGAGTTCTGTCTCAGAGACGATACCATCGTATTGATTGATTTCTCCCGTAATTTCGGTCATCAGCTAGCGATTACCGCCGGGATGGATTATGCGGTGGGAGAGGCGGTCGTCGTTATTGACGCCGACCTCCAGGACCCGCCGGAACTGATCGTAGAGATGGCTAACAAGTGGAAGGAAGGCTATGAGGTAGTCTACGCCAAACGGCTGAAACGCAAGGGCGAAACCCGCTTCAAAAAGTGGTCTGCCCGTCTCTTCTATCGTGTATTAAAAGCATCGACGGATATTAATATCCCAGTAGACACTGGCGACTTCCGCCTGATGGATCGCAAGGTAATAGACGAATTGAAACGGCTACCGGAAAATAATCGGTTTGTCCGTGGACTCGTTAGCTGGATCGGCTTCAAGCAGACGGCTGTGGAATATGAGCGCGATGAGCGGCTCGCAGGCGAAACCAAGTATCCGCTCAAACGCATGATCAAGCTCAGTCTGGATGGAATTACATCCTTTTCCATTAAACCGCTCAAGCTGGCAGGTTATATCGGCGCACTCCTGTCCATGTCCGGCTTTCTGTATCTGATGTACGTATTGTTTCTCAACCTTTTCACCGATTCCTATGTCATGAAGGGCTGGTCGTCCATGATTAGCATCAGCCTGATTTTTGACGGAGTGATCCTGATCATTCTCGGTATCATGGGTGAATATGTTGGACGGATTTATGACGAAACCAAAGCCCGCCCGCTCTACATTGTCCGTGAACATCTGGGTGGGCAATACGAAAACGGCCCGACCCATGCCATGAAGGCCCCTGAACAACGTGAATCCCTGTACATGCAAGGTTCCCGTGACAGCCTAATATCCGCCAGCCGCACCGTACGCGGCAACAGCACGGTATATACCGGACCTAAATCCGGTCACGGAGCATAACCTATGAAAAGCCGCATGGCCCAGCTACTCCCTATGATCCGTTTTGGCATGGTAGGACTGGTGAATACGGGCGTTGATTATATCATTTTCATGCTGCTGGCTTGGGCCGGAGTTCCAGTTGTGTTGTCGCAGATCATTTCATACAGCTTCGGCACAGCCAACAGTTACATTTTGAACAGTAAATGGACATTCAACAAACACCCAGCACCCGATGCTCACAAACGTCAATTGCCTAAATTTATCGTCATCAACCTGATCGTATTGGGACTAACCTCCCTATTATTGCAAATGCTTCACAGTGGAACCGAGCTGCCACTTGCCGTATGCAAGCTGATTGCCACTGCAGCCGGAATGATCATCAATTATATCGGGAGCCGATATTGGGTATTCGGTTCCCCATCCCGAAAGGAAAGTGAATCTCTATGAGAAAAATTACAAAAGCCGTGATTCCAGCCGCTGGATTAGGAACTCGTTTTTTACCTGCTACGAAAGCTTTGCCTAAAGAGATGCTTCCGATTGTCGACAAGCTGGCTATTCAATATATTGTCGAAGAGGCCATCAAATCCGGGATTGAAAGCATCATTATCGTGACTGGACGTAATAAAAAAGCCATCGAGGATCATTTTGACAAGTCCTTAGAACTGGAGCAAGTACTGGAAAGTAAAGTAAAGTATGATCTTCTACGCGAGGTTCAAAGCATCGGGGGCAAAGCGGTCATTCACTATATCCGCCAAAAGGAACCCCTCGGTTTGGGACATGCGGTACGTTGTGCCCGTCAGTTTATTGGTGATGAGCCATTCGCTGTGTTGCTAGGCGATGATATTATGAATTCCTCCACTCCGGCGATTCGCCAAATGATGGATGTCTACGAAGCGGCTGGCAAGCAAGTGGTCGGCGTACGCACAGTGGAAGAACAGGATGTAAGTAAATACGGCATTATTGACTCCATCCATCAGAACGGTCTTATTCACGAAGTCGGCGGACTTGTTGAAAAACCATCCCCTGCGGAGGCCCCTTCACGGCAGGCGGTCATTGGGCGGTATGTATTGGAGCCTTCCATTTTCTCCATATTGGAGAATCTGTCCACGGGTGCGGGCGGCGAATATCAACTGACAGGTGCCCTCCATCAGGTAGCATTACAGAACCAACTTCTGGCACTAGAACTGGAAGGCACACGTTATGATATCGGTGATAAAGCAGGATACCTGGAAGCCGTACTCCACATGGGTATGCAGCGCGAGGATCTTCGTCCAATGCTTGATTCCATGATGCGCGAGTGGGCTCTGGCTTCACGATAAAATAGGCACACAGGATTGCACCTATCCCCTCTTCCTGTGCATATTCTGATATCTGATCCATGTTGTGGAACCATAAAAGTAGATGGATCAACACATAAACCTGTACAATGTAAAAGTACAGTATCAACGGCTTTGCTGATGACTATGACCACAGAACCTTGGATATCCTGTTCAGCTATCGTATGCGGCTTGGCGTCAAATAGAAAGGAAACAAGATTATCGTGATGATATGTTCTTCGGACGAGTGCGTACAGGAGAGTCTTTTGGCTTCAAAAATATCCATATCCATATCCCGGCGAGCTTAGTGCAGTTCCGTGGTATCTTCGGCTTAGGAAGAGTGGACAGCCAATAGAGATGCCAAGCGATCAGGGTAGTCGGTGATAATACCGCTCACCCCGGCCTCCAGCAGTCGCTGCATTTCTTCCGGCTCATTTACTGTCCACGGATGGTAGACCACGCCTACCGCCAAAGCCTCAGATACGGCCTCTGGTGTGACGGAATGCTTGTAGGCATGCAGTGCTGTGACCCCGAATTGTCTTGCATACTCCGACGGACGAACCATAATCTCAATATACAGCGCTCCCGTCTTGATCTCAGGGGCCAATTGCGCACAGAGCGCCAGCGATTCATGATTGAAGCTGGAGATAATCACCCGCTCCTCTAAACCGAAACGTCGTACAGCGGCAATCACCTCTTCCTCCATACCAGGATAGAGGTATATGCTATTTTTCAATTCCAGATTAATGATTGCATCCGAAGCCTGCGCCAGCTCCAGCAGCTCGTCCAGCAACGGCACCCGCTCACCCCGGAATTTCTCATCAAACCAGCCGCCTGCATCTAGTCCATTCAGTTCTTCCAGCGTAATATCGCGTACATCCAGCGGAGAGCCTGTCGTGCGTTTCAGTGATTCATCGTGAAGGAGCACCAAATGCCCATCCCGGGTACGCTGCACATCCGTTTCTATGCCGGTGGCCCCCAGCTCCAAAGCGTGGCGGAACGCCGCCATCGTATTTTCAGGGCATACACCCGAAGCACCACGATGTGCAAAATTAATAACTTTCTCAGTTACAGTCACAACATAACCCCTCCTGTCATTTCACAGGAACATCATACCTGCTCATTGTTTGGGCTGTATAAAATATTCGTCACAGGGGCTCTTCTGCTCTACGCGGTTTGAACCATTTTCCCGATCCAATCGGTATAAAACGTATTCCCGTTCCGTCGATCAAATGCTGCTGCCGCCGACTCTGCCAATGGTCTGAAATACGCAATAATTTCTGTCAGCGTACGCTCCTCTTTGCCCCATTCCAAAGCAGCAGGCAGCCGGATCAATCTACTATCACCCGAAGCGTCGAGCTTTTGCAGCAGACCTACCATTGCCGCGTAAAAATACATTTGCTCCAGCCCGCTCTCATAATCCAGCGCTATATGCAAATGACGCTCTACCACTTCAATTCCCTTAACCGGGTCCGCAACCGCCAAATACTCGATATGCTCCGCGATGGTTTTCAGAAAATCACGGTCATCCCGAATCAGGCGATACCCCTTACGATGATGATCCTTCGCCTTGTCGGCTTCCCCTAGACGGTAAAGCGGCAATAGCACCTGTGAGAGCGTCACATGCGGCACTTCCGCACATGTCATCCGTCCCGACAAAATCGGTTTGGCCACGGCAAGCGCCTGCTCGTCCTCTCCGGTCAAATAGTAAAACCGTACGATCTGGCTCTGCTCGCAGGCTTCACAATCACTCATGCTATCCCGTTCAATCGTACGAAAGGTATCCAGATACTGGCGTGCTTCATCCAATCTCCCCATATCCATCGCGATACGGAACTTATAGTAGTGATATGGACGCTCATTATACCCGTATTCGGCATAACGTTTGCGCATATCCTCCACAAGATCCTCCACCTGGGTTTTCGGTATATTGGGAAAGCTGCACACCTTGCCGAGAATCCATTTGTAGGTCCACAGCAGCTCTTGCTCATCATATTCGTCGGGGTTTTGATCAAATTGACCCAGTTGCCACGAAAAAGCGATCAGCGCCTTCAACGGATATCCATTAAAAATAGCGCAGTCCACAATTTCTCCCCGGACTTCGTAGCCAAGCTCCTTCAATCCGGATGTATCGGCCAAGCGGGCCGCTTCCTCCAAAATCGCCAGCTTGGCCGCCCCTCCGGGCAGATCCTGCGCTTGTTCCATCAGATCATATATCGTATCTTCCATTCGACTAGCCTCCTGTAATTACGTAATTACGCGTTTTGTCCGTTCCCTAATCCCCAATTGATAAAATGCAGCACACTCCGGTTCATCAGCCCCAACTCACTCCGATTCATCGGATAATGGCCCATCATAAGCGCGTTCACATACATCATTTCCGTTGCAGCCGTAATCATCTGTGCATCGGTAGCCTCAAAAATACGCGCCACCACCGGATTGTTCAGATTAAAATATAAAGTCGAGTAGCCCGCATTCTGCTGGACCCCGGCTTTCAGACTATCGAGTACATTGGAAAAAAGCGAAGTTGTTTCTTCGACGGTGTTTTCCATTGAACGCAAGGTTAGCGCATCCTGCGAAATGGTATATAGCACAGGCAAGCTCGCCGGCTCAAAACGCTTCAATTCCGTACGACAGCGCATCGGTTGCAAAGCAGCATCCATGACGCGTAGCACGCTGTAATACTGCTCGCGCTCTTCCTGCGTTAGCCCAGTAAATGAAAGAGACACATCCTCGGGACTAAGCCGCTCGGCTTGCAGAGCAGGGTCGATCCAATGCAGCTTTTCCAAAATTTCCGTATCGTAAATATAGCCGCCGTTGATCACCAGCATGGATTGCGCCGCCGCCACATGGGTAATTTGGCGATACTCATCAACCGTCGATGTGTAATGGAGCGGACGCCCGCCCGCCTCACGGATCAGTTCACTCAGCTCCCGCCGCCCAAATGTACTTTCAAAGGAAAACCAGCGGTGCATAATCCGCAGAAATTCATCATCCTCCACCGCGAGCGCCTTCATGGAAAGCTCATGCAAACGAATCCAATGCTGCAAGCGGTCTGGCTCATACTCCGCCATGCGTAGCAGCTCTTGCCGAATACAGGTTCCCAGTTCAGAACGAACACCATCAAGCTGCTCATTTTCGTAAAAATACTCACGTGATGCTGTCGGCTGCAATTCATCTGTCCAGATCAGACTTTTAATGAAAAAAGCCCACTCCGGCAATACATTTTCCGCTTTGTCGGACACCAGCATATGCTTCAGATACACCCGATGCAGCCGCTTGCTGTTGAGATTAATGCTACGCGGCAAAATGAATGCAATCCCGCCTGTTCTGCCCGATGCCGTCCGCAGTGGAATAAAATCGCCAAAGCGCTCACCCATCAGGCGATAGCCCAAGTCCAGCACCTCACCGCGACGACTGCGCAATTGTTCCGGGTCCTGCATCCAACGGGTAGATGGAAGATTGACGCGCTTGGTCTCCCCGGCTACTGACAGCATGACCGGATATGGCAGCAGCGCCCCATAATAAAATAGAGACTCCTCCACCTGCGCTGGCTCATAATACAGCTCGCTCCCCGGCTTGCAGCGCACATAAATTTGCGTGCCTACAGGCAGCTCAGTTTCCAATCGACGAATCGTATACGTTCCGTCCGGTTTCCCTCTCCATTCCATGGAGATGCCTTCCTTTACCGAGCGCGTCAGCACCACGATTTCATCGCTCACCATAAAGCAAGACAGCAAGCCAATCCCAAATCGCCCGATAAATGATGTCTCCGAGGCCAGTAAATCCGTCCCCTTCTTCGAAGACTGGCCAATGATCGACAGAAAGCGATGAATATCCTCTTCCGTCAGTCCAATGCCGTTATCCTGAATCATCAAAACCTGTTGTTCACCGGAGCCAGATAACTCCACGGTCACTTTACCTTCAAAGCTTTTACTTTCAGCAGCAGTCTCCCCTAGCTCCTTGCGAGCCGTAATGGCGTCTGTTGCATTTTGCAGTACCTCGCGTATAAACACGCGTGGGCTGCTATATAAATGATTGGCCAAAATATCAATCATCCCGCCCAAGTTCACCTGAAAACGATATTCGTCCGTTTGACTCATACAGATCATTCCTTTCTGGAAATGCTACGACAATCCTTGGCTTTTGGATTAACCATCATGTAAATTATAACGTGGATTACAGACGGATTGCACACCTGCTTTCTGATATCAATACGTTGACAACGATATAATAGGGTCTTTTTTCACCTTGGCTGATTGGAACTGGGTCTAATTAACTTCATAAAAATGTATGTAATATGAGAGTATAGTTAATAAGCATCACCTTATTTTAGTTAAATTTAGTAATTAAAATAATTTTTATTTAAAAATCAGCCTATTCAAGTATCGCTAGATCTGCTGAGGGACAAATGGCTCATTTTATGCAAAGAACCCGCATGGCTGCTCCTGTATACCCATACAAGAGAGAATGCGGGCTTGTTCAGTACAGCCGGGCTGTACCTTTTGCAGAAAAAAGGATTAATGAGACTTGGCCAGACGGATTACGTTCCACGAGGCTTTACCCAAATGAGCTTTGACGATGCCATCGTCGAGCTTGGCATTACCGCCGTTGTGAGGCGAAACCTTTTCTCCTGCCGGACTGTTGGTTGCTTTGAGATCGTCATGCTCCAGCACCGTATGCTCCACAATGCGGTAGCCTTCAAAGCTGCGCACATCCACCGTCAACTCCAGCGACTCGGACAAGTGACGGTTTACCGCAAAGACAGTCAGAGCGTCTCCCTCTTCATCATAGACCACAGCGCTATCCAGATAAGGAATGTCTGTGAAATCCTTGGAATCGTATTTTTCCGAGTCTACCACGGGCATCAACGATACACCGCGACCATAACGGGATGCATGCAGATACGGATAGAAAATCGTCTGCTTCCACGCTTTGCCGTTATTTTCAGTCATGATTGGCGCAATGACATTGACCAGTTGGGCAAGGCAAGCCATTTTTACACGGTCAGCATGACGCAGGAACGTAATCAGCATACTTCCCACCAGCAGTGCATCCTCGAAGTTGTAAATATCCTCAAGCTGGGGCGGCGCCACAGACCACGGATCAATTTTGCTGTCCGCATCGTTGGAGTGGTACCACACATTCCATTCATCGAAGCTGAGCATCATTTTTTTCTTGCTGCGCTTCTTCGCTTTGATATAGTCACAGGTCGAAATAACTGTATGAATAAAATGGTCCATATCCATGGAACGTGCCAAATAATTGGCCGTATCATTGTCGTGGTTGCCGTAGTATTGATGCAGAGAAATATAGTCGGCTACCTCATAGGTATGATCCAGCGTCGTCGCTTCCCATTCAGGGAACGTCGGCATTGTCGAACTGGAGCTGCCGCAAGAGACAAGCTCAATGTCAGGGTCAATCAGCCTCATTGCTTTGGCGGACTCTACCGCGAGACGACCGTACTCTTCCGCTGTCTTGTGTCCAATCTGCCATGGGCCATCCATTTCGTTGCCGAGACACCAGGTTTTAATCTTATGCGGTTGCTCTACACCGTGACTGCGGCGTAGATCACTCCAGTAGGAGCCGCCCGGATGGTTGCAATATTCCACCAGGTTACGCGCCGCTTCAATCCCGCGCGTACCCAGATTAACCGCCATCATAACCTCTGAGCCGATTTCTTTCGCCCATTTGAAAAACTCGTTCGTACCCACTTCATTCGGCTCGACCGTTCTCCACGCCAGCTCTAGCTGTCTAGGTCTGGACGCAACAGGACCGACACCATCCTCCCAATTGTAACCGGATACAAAATTCCCGCCCGGGTAGCGTATAATAGGAACATCAAGCTGCTTCACCAGCTCTTTTACATCATTTCGGAAACCGCTTTCATCACTGGTTGAATGAGTAGGCTCATAAATACCGCCATATACAGCACGCCCGAGATGCTCTACAAAAGAACCATAAATGCGTTTATCGACTTCAGCAATACGAAATGACTTGTCTACAATCATTTTTGCTTTTACAGCTGCTGCCACCTAAACCATCCTCTCTGAATGTGAAAATAAAATCCGTCGTACCTCTGAGACTAACAAACCGTTTTATTTCAGCATTTTGCATCATTCGATTCCCAACGCTCGAAAGTACAATAGACAGACGGTGCTGCAAAATGCTCATTTACGGATTTAATATAACACACCATAAATGTCATGGTCAATATTATCATTAAATACTTAATATATTTATTAACTATTTTAATGAACGATAAGCAATAGGTTACGTTTAGCAAATAGCTTCTTTCTTAAGTGAGCATTTTGCAAAATCCTGAAGTAGCTATACCTAAAGAAAGTGGGATTGACAGAGGCAGGGCTGCATGAGAAAATGTACGCGCGTACATAAAATGACTGGAGGTGGGCAATATCGTATCGCGCAAGGAAGTAGCAGAGCTCGCTGGCGTATCTGAAGCGACGGTGTCGCGGGTATTGAACGCGATCGGTCCGATCAAGGAAGAGACTCGGAAGAAGGTCAAGGAGGCCGCCAATCAGCTTGGATATGTTCCCAGCTCGCTGGCACGCAACTTTGCCCGAAGCAAGAGCGGGCATCTTGGTGTGGTTATGCCTTATGTGCCGAAGGCGCACCTGTTCTCAGCCTATTTTTTCTCCGAGATGCTGAGCGGCATCGGAAGCAAGGCCAGGGACAGCGGGCTCGATCTGCTACTATTGTTCCGGAAGCCTGGGGACAGGATGGATTACAGCGGGCTTTTCCGCCAGCAAAAGGTTGATGCCTGTATCATCCTGGGAGCCAGGGATGACCACGATGAGTTGGAAGCACTGACCAGACTTCGGGAAGAAGGGCGTCCGTTCTGCGTCATGAATCACCATTTTGCAGGACAGTCGTTCTGTGAAGTGGATGCAGACCACGTGGAGGGAAGCCGGGCGGCTGTAAGTCACCTCATTGAGCAGGGGTGCAAGCGGATTGCCTTTCTCAACGGCCCGGATACCTATTCCAACAGTACAGAGCGATTGAAGGGATACCGCACTGCGCTTCAGGATGCCGGTATTGAATATGATCGCGAGCTGCTTCTGGAGGGCAATTATAGCCGTAGAAGCGGTCTCAAAGCGTCGGCTACAATCGCAGGCAGGCTGAATGACATTGACGCCGTTTTTGCGGCGAATGACCGGATGGCCATCGGGGTGATGCAGGGGCTTCGCGAGCTCGGATTAGGCGTTGACCGATTCCCGGCGTTCGTAGGCTATGACGATTCGGATGTGGCCGAGATGTCTGTTCCCCCGCTAAGCAGTGTCCGCGTTCCTTTTTATGAGATGGGGGTGCTTGCAGCCACGAAGCTTATACCGGATTCTCTAGATCGCATTCCAGCCTTGGAACTGACCGGGTGCGCCTCGATAAGAGAGCTTCTGTCCACGGAGTTGATTATCAGGGCATCATCTATTCGTCAATAGCCGCATTCGTTAAGATTCGTTGGAACTCAGACCCATAAGGAGGATAACGACATGTCTAATCGTCTTCGTATCGGTATGATTGGCTACAAATTTATGGGCAAGGCTCACAGCAACGCTTACCGTAGCCTGCCCATGTTCTTCCCGAGTGCCCCTCTACAGCCGGAGATGTCCGTCATCTGTGGACGCAACGAGCAGGGAGTTCAGGCGGCTGCCCGCCAGTTCGGCTGGACCGAAAGCGTTACCAATTGGTGTGATTTGGTAAAACGTGACGATATTGATCTCATTGACATCAACGCTCCGAGTGATACCCATAAGGAAATTGTCGTTGAGGCCGCCCTCCATGGCAAGCATCTGTTCTGTGAGAAGCCGCTTGCGCTCTCGCTGGCGGATTCCCGTGACATGCTACAGGCAGCGGAGGAAGCGGGTGTCAGACATATGATCGGCTTCAACTACCGCTTCTCTCCCGCTGTCCAGCTGGCGAAGCAGCTAGTCGAGAGCGGTCGCCTCGGCAAAATCTATCATTTCCGTGCCTTTTTCCTTCAGGACTGGATCATGGACCCGTCCTTCCCGCTGGTGTGGCGGCTGCAAAAGGAAGTGGCCGGTTCTGGCTCTCATGGTGATCTTGGCGCTCATCTGATTGATCTCGCCCGCTTCCTGGTCGGCGAGTTTCATGAAGTGATCGGTATGAGCGAGACGTTCATCAAGCAGCGCCCGCTGGCTTCGGAGATGACCGGATTGAGCGCCAAGGGCAGCGCCGGGGTGAATGCGCCAATGGGAGAAGTGACGGTCGATGATGCCACGCTGTTCCTGGCACGCTTTGCCGGAGGTGCGCTGGGCAGCTTCGAGGCTACACGGTTTGCCGCCGGGCACCGGAGCACCAATTCGTTCGAGATCAACGGCAGTTTGGGCAGTGTGCGGTTTGACTTTGAACGGATGAACGAACTGGAAGTGTATTTCACACAAGATGAGAAGGACGTTCAGGGCTTCCGCCGCGTGCTCGCCACCGATCCGGCACACAAGTACTCCGAGGCCTGGTGGCCTGCGGGACATACAATCGGATTCGAGCATACCTTCACCCACGAGATGCTTGAGCTGATGAGTGCCATCTCCGAGGGACGGCAGCCTGTGCCGAACTTCCACGACGGGGTCGCTTGTCAGGCCGTGCTTGAAGCGGTAGAACGCTCCATAGAGGAGCGCCGCTGGGTATCCATTGAAGAAATGTAAGATAACTATCACATTCCGAAAGGTGAGTGGATTACAGATGAGCAAGGCGCTGATTGTATGGGGTGGATGGGACGGACATGAGCCGGAGCAGGTGGCGGCCATTTTTGAACGGATTCTGAAGGAAGAGCGGTTCGAGGTAGAGGTGTCTAATACTCTTGAAGCCTACCAGGATGCGGAGAAGCTGCTTGGCCTGGACCTGATCATTCCGTTGTGGACCATGGGACAGATTGAGCAGGAGCTGGTCAATCATGTCTCGGCAGCAGTTCAGAGCGGCGTTGGCCTGGCAGGCTGCCATGGCGGCATGTGTGATGCCTTCCGGAACAATGTGGATTGGCAGTTCGTGACAGGCGGGCAATGGGTTGCACATCCCGGCAATGACGGGGTGGAGTATAGAGTGAACATAAAGCGCGGCTCCAGCCCGCTGCTAGACCATATTGAGGATTTTCAGGTCAAAAGCGAGCAGTACTACCTCCACGTGGACCCGGCGGTTGAAGTGCTGGCGACCACACGCTTCCCGGTCGTACCGGGTCCACATTCAGCCAACGGGCCGGTGGATATGCCCGTTGTATGGACGAAGCGCTGGGGGAACGGCCGCGTCTTCTACAATTCGCTGGGACATCACGCGGATATCATAGAGATGCCCCAAGTGACCGAGATGATGCGCAGCGGGTTCCTGTGGGCGGCGGCAGGCAAACAGACGGCGGCTTCCCGGGGCAGCTCTCTGGCAGATGCTTATACGGGCATGGCAGACAACCAGCAGCAGTAGCGCGGACAGGATGGTATCGGATGCAGTAAGGAAATTCCATTATCCATTTTTTGAAGGTGAAGGGAGTCCAGACATGAACAAAATGAAGGTGGGCATTATTGGTTGTGGTAAAATCAGCGGAATTTACATGGAAAATTGCCATCGCTTCGACATTCTGGAGCTGTCCGCAGTAGCGGATCTGGATCAGGACCGGGCAAGGGAGCAGGCGGCAGCCTACAACGTTCCGAACGTATACTCGGTCAATGAGATCCTGGCTGATCCAGAGATCGAACTCATCATTAATCTGACCATTCCGGCTGTTCACGCCGACGTATCCCTCAGAGCTCTTGAGACAGGCAAGCATGTCTATGTAGAGAAGCCGCTTGCAGTCACCCGTGAGCAGGGCCAGGCAGTCTTGGAGCTGGCCCGCCGCAAGGGGCTGCTTGTGGGCTGCGCACCGGAAACCTTCTTCGGCTCCGGCATACAGACGTCATTGAAGCTGATGGAAGACGGGGTCATTGGTAGGCCGGTAGCTGCTACAGCCTTCATGATGAGCCGCGGACATGAGCATTGGCATCCCGATCCTGAATTTTATTATGCTGTGGGCGGTGGCCCTATGTTTGATATGGGGCCTTATTATTTGACGGCTCTGGTGCAATTGCTTGGTCCAATTGCCACCATCTCCGGCATGACAGGCAAGGCGCTAGACCAGCGAATAATTACGAGCGAGAAAAAGAAAGACCAGACCATCCCGGTCGACATTCCGACCCATGTGGCCGGATTGCTACGCTTCGAGCAGGGGGCTGTCGGCACGCTGATCACCAGCTTTGACATCTTTGGTGGTAGCTCCCTGCCACCGATTGAGGTATATGGTACTCTTGGCACGCTGCAGGTGCCTGACCCGAACACGTTCGGAGGACCCGTTCGCTATAGACTGCTGGGCGAGCAGGAATGGACAGAGGCACCGCTGCTGCCGGGCTACCTGGAAAATACACGGGGCATCGGCGTTGCCGATATGGCCTACGCTGTCCGCAGCGGACGGCCTCACCGCGCCAGCGGTGAACTGGCCTACCATGTGCTGGAGGCGATGTGGGCGTTCCATGATTCCTCCGATGAGCAGACATTCTATCCGATGCAGAGCACATGCCTGCGCCCGGCAGCTTTGCCGGAAAATCTACCCTTGTATACGTTGGATGCGTAAAGTAATGTCAGCCTGATGCTGATTCGCAGCAGGCCAGATTTACAAGACTGGTGGGGCTGTAAGCAAAAGTTATTTTTTGGGATTTTTCACCTCACACCTGATTGAGCGGGGTATAAACGTTTTTGTTTACGTTGTTCCTCCAGTAAACGCATCATCTGTTGCTGTACGCTTCTGCTCTGCTGCGTTGCAAATGCGGGATGGGCAAGGTTACATGTTTCCAAAGGGTCGCTGGTCAGGTTATACAATTCAAATTCGTCACGATCCGGTTGCGTTTTGACCTGTGTAGCCCATTGAGAGTATTGTCCGCATGTATGCTCACCCACGGGGCGCATAGTAACATCCTTCACCCCTGGTTGGCTCCAGAATTGAGTACTGTCAAAATAGCGGGTAAACTTCCACAGCTCCTTTACCCCCTCTCTTTGCAGGGTCGTAATGACAGTCTCGATATGATTGGGCTGAACAACTGACGGATATGCCTTTCCCAGTATATTGATCTGCCGCTGGCCTCGGGTCACATCGTCGTCGGTCATAAAATAAACCGGCTGGTCAGCTATCTCTCCCTGATTCTGTCCGAGAATAACAGGAGCAAGATTACGTCCCACCAAGGGACGGGCTTCGCTAAAGCTGTTTTGCAGGCCGCTCTGGATCGCAGCGATGTCAGCATTCGCCAGTCCAAGCATCGTAGGCAAGAGATCCACGTGGTTTGTCAGGGTATGCTCGCTTTTATATTGAGGAAACAGATGTTGGTTATGGATAACCAAAGGCACATGCACAACCTCTTCGTACGCACAGTAAAATTTTTGATGAAGATTGCCGTGAGCGCCTAGCAAATCTCCATGATCGGATGTAAAAATCACAATGGTATTATCGTAGAAAGAAGACCGGGTCAGTGCTTCAAATACCTTCAGCATCTGACGGTCTGCATTTTTTTGCAACTGGTAGTACAGCTTTCGGTAAAAGGGCTGATCTATAATGGGCTGTAACGCTCTAGGGTAAATATCCCTGTAGCTTGCCTGACAGCGCGGCTTTGTGGCCAGCCATTCGTTAATCGTCGGTGGAGGAGCGACCGCTGGCATCGGCTCCACCTCAAATCGAAACATAGGCAACCGTGCAGTAATAGCACCATATAAAACAATATCATGCGGGTTCACAAATGAAGCTACGACTAACCAAGGCTCTGCATGGTTGTCATGTTCTTTCTGGTGGTCAAGGGCTTCGATGAGCTCAACCGTTTCTGCGGCATACACCTCATCTCGTCCGCTTAAACCAACAGCGGCGGAGGAACCGGAATTTCGTGGGTTTCTCCCATGCGGCTCCGGACCGATCCACCCGGAAAATCCAAAGCTATCCAAGCGGTCGGCTTGCTCATATATGCCTTCCCGTCTTCTGTCCGGTACACCTGTCAGTGGATGATAGCTGGGGAGGGCTTTGTGCGTACCCGGGATGATAATATCCTCATCGGATATATGCCATTTTCCTTTATAGTACGTTTGGTATCCGGCTGCGCGAAAATAATCCCCCATTGTAGGCACCGTGTTTCGATCCAGCCAGAACATATCGGAGTCGAATGCCTCCTTGGCCACTCCGCCTGTCTGAGTGACGCCATGGAGTGAGGGATAATGACCGGTGAACAAGGTTGTTCTGCTGGGGCTGCATGCAGCACTTCCAATATAATGCCTGTGAAACTCCAGTCCGTGAGACCTCAAGAGTCCTTGCGTAATAAGATTTTGTCTGCTCCATTCTTTGATTTCCCGGTTTTCATAAACCGCAGGATACCGTTCCTCATCCACAAGGAGTATCAGAAAGTTAGGTTTTTCAAAGGGTCGGGGTGAAAATGAGCTATCGTTCATGGAATACACATCCTAGGTTGGTTTTTACCCTAAGATTATGTTGTGAAGCCCCAAAACAGTATCATTCGGAAAAGAAGTTCAGACATTCTGATATCTTAAAAAAGATGATATAATGAATACAAAACGGGAGCTGGTCATCATGGAGTTGCTTGATCCGCGAGTAGACTGAACGAACCAGGATTGGAAAAAACCATGGACACGCTGCAATTCTTGAGTCAGGATTCGGAAGCAAGACGACTGTATGAAGCTCGGCAGAAATACCTGCACGATGAAGCTTCCATGCTCGATAGAGCAGAGTCTGTGGGCATAACCATAGGTAGACTCATAACCAAAAGAAGTGCAACCAAGAATCTGATTAAAATGGGTTTTGAGCTTCCAACAATTGCAAGGATTACTGAATTAACTGAACATGAGATTAAAGCTATTCAAATATAAAAATCATAGTTTAAAACCATTCATTTTAAACAACAAAACGGTGGATTCCTTGGTTCCACCGTTTTGTTACATCTCCTAATTAACCATGTTAATATGTTAGCACGCCTGTTGAATAACCAAAAAATAGTAGAAAAAAGACCGTCTTTTCTGTAGAATCGTTTGTACCAACAAGCGATTCAGAAAGAGGACGATCTCATGAAAAATTCTATCATGTTTACATCCATCCTTCAATCCATCCTGCCT
>NZ_JBITPH010000062.1:0-41349 GCF_050467685.1 Paenibacillus sp. NRS-1782 | reverse complement strand
TGGTTAATCAACAGACGTGATTCCATATAGCTTTATGAGACATAGTGAAACAAAATTGTGCCTGACTATATTTACATCGTTGCTGTATCGAGAAAATAGCTAAAAGGTAGATAAACAAAGGGATTTGAGAAAAATTGCTTTGTATCGTGGTTTCAATCGTACGTATCGGAGAAAAATGTTCAGAAAAGATTGATGCATCAAAGGATTATTGTATTTTTATAAATTAAATTGCGTGAAACTTAAAATCGGAATTTCCTTTATTCATCTATGTTTTTGAAAACACCACAGACGTATCGTCAATCGCAACAAGAATCGCGGAAAGGAAGAGTTATAATTGTCATTTTGATATTATCAATAAGAGTGTATTTATATATACCCTAATACAATTTGTCTCAAGCTCGAATCATATACGCAATTCCTTCACAGTCATTTCACCCACCGTCTTCTGTTCACCAGTTGAAGGAACAGTGTGTTCCTGTTCAACAAACTCCAAACGATCAACAGATTCGGGTAGAGAGAGCATTTCAAATATTTTACTAACTGGCAAATCGTACGACGTCGGATGGTTTCCAAATTGTTCGTAAGCCTGAATCATTCGTGTAGCTGTTTGAGGTACAATATCAATAGTCTTCAACCACTCATACCACTCACCATGCACCAAGTCATTCTCTTTCACATGCTTCAATCGTCGTCCAATCTCAAACACCGACTGTCCAGCTATTTGCTTGTAACTGTTGATCCCTTAAAATTAGTTCAAAGCAAAAAAACAACCCCGGAATAGTCCGGGGCAAAGTCTCTATTCTTTTGCAGCTTTAGGAAGAGTTATGTGTATAGAAAGTGATGGTTTATCATAATTCACTTTCGCACCTATTGATTCACTAATGAACCTAAGATCCACATATAAAATATCTTCACCCAAGAAAGGCGTTTGCGATAAAGAATATGATTTTCCATTTACATATGCTGTCTTATTATCTTGGCTTAATTTTATGACTGTCGAACCATCCTGACTGCTTGCAGTAACTGTTTTACTAGTATTATCCCAACTAACTTTCATATCATATTGCTCAAATATTTCACGAAAAGGAACCATCGCTACCCCTGAATAGGCTATAAGTGCATTAAAATCCAGTTTTTCATTATTAACATATATGTTAGCCCTTTGTGCTTCTCCGGCAGCGTAAATACTTGTTGAGAAAATAGAGGTGATTAAAAGAACAACCACCAAAAAAAACATATTCTTTTTCACAATACTCGCTCTCTTCTTATCACAAATTTTGATCAGCTATTATTGTAACTGTATTATTACCATCCCTTGTAATGGAAGCATGATCTGTAAGGGGAGCACTAAAAGCACTACTCGGAACCGCCACATCATTTACTTTTATACTTGAGTAAGTCCCCCTATTTCTACCTTTGTCACCTGTAGAAACAACGGTTGACAAAAGTTTCCATTGATCGACAGTACTAATATTAAGACTATTATCGGTTTCCATAATAGAAATTAAACTGGTGTTTGTTCCATCTGAACAACCAATATCCCTACATGTTGCTGTGCCGCTAATTTTCATTCTTGCTTTTCCATTGTTATTATACCATACGTACAAAACAACATCGGAATTAGATAAATAGGCATTAGCAGATTGTACATTTTGAATAGCCTGTAACAAAGCCAGAATGACTTTCCACTCCATTTCTTTTTACAACCATTGTTGGTTTCCAACCTTTTTCAAAAGAACCAGGGCCAACAGTAGAATCATAGACTAACCCCATATCTGCTTCATAAGCCCCCGAAGTGAAACCAGAATAGTTATATGCCCTGTCTCTTGGACAACTTGCGAATCAAGTGGAAGTCTTAACAAAGTAGATAGGTAGCTTCCATTTTTGACTATGTTCTGTCTACCTCCAATACCATCCCCAATATTATAAGCAGAAGTGGTGATTCGGTCGTTTTGACCTTCAGTTAAATATTTAACATCTGGCTTCTCAATAGTAAGTTCTGGAGCCTTATTGGGAACCTCTTCATATTTGTACACATAATCTTCACCTATAATAGTGTAGTCATAAATTGCATTATCATAAACACTTTCCGACACATTTTTATTCATACTTATCTTTTGGTTGCTAGCTCTGTCCTCTTCGATTCCCTTCTTAAAACGGTTTACAAGTTCATTAATTTTAGCACTAGATATGTCATCTGGTTTATGTATTACAATTTCCCTACCATTAGTCCCCTCCAAAGTTTTGTCTGCACTTTCTGCGCTTGCAATATGCCCAGCAAACGGAGAAAAAAATAAAGAAGTAGCGGCTAGAATTGGTAATACCATTTTCTTTTTCATTTTTGCTTCCTCCAAATAGAAAATTTTTGAAAATATTACACGAGATAATACTACCACTTTTTCCCTATTTGTAAACATAAAAATCTATTTAAAACATTAAATGCTAATTTGAGGATAAATAGACATATATACACACTTTATTTTTATTTAATCTTTCTTAATCGTTCTTTCTTTATTTGGGTTAATACAAAAAAGCAACCGACAATATATCAGTTGCTCATCTCTCAACGAAATACCTATTTGTCATATACCAAGCTTTCCCTTCCGCAGTATCAACCGTACCCTTTTTACTATCCAGAAACACAATCTCACCGCATTCTTTACATCCCCATTTACTCCTTTTGTATGCTGACTCTTCTATATAGGAAGCTCCACATTTACATTCTACTTGAATCAATGTCTTATGCTGACTGTATGCGTCTGCCAACTGTTCACTGGCCTTGCTTGCTGCTGTAGGTTGAATAGCTGTTATATGTTCCCTCTGCTCAGAAAATTCATTATGTACCTTAAAATCTGCTACAAGCTCAGGATTTAAACCAAAATGTTCTCTACCCACAGTAGTTACATATTTACTTCCTACACGATATGATTCTATCCAGTCCTGTATTTGTATGGTGGATAGATTGACAGTTCCTTTGATACCGCTGTTTAGTGTGTAAGTCATTGTGTGATGCTGATTTAGATTCATTTTTATATCATCCTCTTCAATATGCTAATAAGACGAAAGTTATTATTATATATTCTTCTATAATGTACTTTGTTGCTGTTTTATGTAAAATGAAATCACTCAAAGGGATATGATACAATAAAAAAAGAAAATAATGGGGGAGGTGTTGCTTGTGCCTTATAAGAAAGCAACGTTTTGGTTTTCAGTAATAAGCATTTTAATATGCTTGAATAGCTATTTGGGAAATGATGATAAAAATATCCTCCTTATTGGATTGAATCCACTTCTAAATTCTATTGTATATATGAGCCATTTCGACACTGGATTTTTGACTTTGATAGTGCAAAATTAGCAATCGACAGTGTAACTATTAAAGTTCAGTTTCCCGCCTATATCATCCATTTCACCTCTTTCTTTCTGACAGGACTAATCATTGATTTTCTAAGACGATTAGTTGGCCGGAAATTTAAGGGATCATAGCTCAGATTTCTACTGTCTACTTGACAATTGAGCACTTACTTTCCTTTTCTAACTTCCTCAATAATGATGTAAGTTACTCCTATAATTAAAGCTATTATGCTGAGTACAAGCAGAACATCATGTCCATTTAACCTATTCAATGCTATATACAATGGTGCATCTGCATAGTTTAATACACCACTTGTTACAATAAAATACCTAGATACATAGAGTATAGTTGCTATAAAACAAAATGAAACTCCTGCTGCTCTTCTGTTCATTAATTCAGCTCCTTTGATGGTATTGTAAAAATATCTATTTATGTTTAATTATACATCATTATCATTTTATCATCAATGAATATATAATATTGCTAACAAAAAAGCACCTATCCCTAGGCGCTTAGTTACATATTCAAGGGGTGACAATTTGACATCCCCCCGACCTATATACACATCCTCTCTTCCTTGGCCTTCTTCTTCATGCGTCGAATCATAGTCAGTTGCTTCCTAATCTCCACCCTTCTCTCAAGCTCTGTATCCTTCCCTGCTGCCTCTTTAACCAACTGCCTATACATTGGTCAAGCCAGTCCATGTCCGTGTTACACAGCCTTTCTGTTGGCTTGAACTAATGCTTTGAGGGTGATCCATTCATCATTCCACGTTTTCACGTACAGTCTTCCTTTAATTAACCGTCCCGATTTATACATATCATTTGCTCCTTTATTTTTGTATTATTTAATCAATGATTCAAACCTGATTCACCCTGACCCTACCCTTCCCATTAACCAGCCACCAAATAATTTTACATCAATAGATTAATCAGTGTTTTGAGTAATCTGTGACTAGAGATTTTTATATAACCTTGCCAAAATCTTGGCTAACGTTACTATCTCACCCTCAGGAAAATTTTCCTTACCCCTCATATATAGTTTCTGGATCGGCGTTATCAGCTATGTATTTAGCTTGTATATAGGTCTCTTTGTTACCAAAACCAGTTTGATCGGCTACAACATCATTACTTCGGGCAAAATTTTGTCCAATGTTGTTATCATTGTCTGTACGAGTTCCTTGACGTTCCTTTGCCTTCAATCTTTCCAATTGTTCAAGCTCTCTAGCCCATTCTAGGCGTTCAATTTTCTCCGATGTCGATGAATCTTCATGTTGCACCAAGCTATATAATTAGCTTCATACGCCAAAGTTGGCGGTTGCGACATCGCATCTCCCAATGTGGCATGTTTTGGCGAAACGTCAATTTGACGACTTGCAGCAAACCGTCCGATGTCGGATGATGTGGATACAAAAAAATCCAGTCACCGTCAATATGGGAGTAACTGGATGGTAAAATTAGTGTTTTATATGGAGGGATGGATAATCCATATACACCTGAGACGCTCTCAAGCTTGTTAAGGGTGCTATGTGGGGTGCTATGTGGGGTGCTATGTGGGATGCTTGAACAGTCAAACAGCCATTCTCCTCTGTTAATCATTCAATATTCTCATATCAAAAACAAACTATTTACACATCTAATTAAATATGATACTTTTAATTATTGCACACAGTAAAATAAAGAAAATATTAGGAGGCTGTTTATGGCACAAGGATCTGTAAAACTTGATAAGAAAACTGGATTGTATTATTACGTTGTAGACGTTGGGAAAAAAGGAGAACCCAGAAAACAGAAAAAGGAGCGAGGATTCAAAAAAAAGAAAGATGCTCAGGACGCATTGACCGACCTGTTGAATCAGGTGAACAAAGGTGACTACATCGAACCAAGCAAGATAAAGTTTACGGATTATATGTTGGATGTGTGGATAGTGGAGAAGGTACAAAATAAACTCATAACTAGGCTTACAGCTAAAAATTATCGATCTTGTATTGTTGCTCACATGGCTCCTTTCTTTAAAGATACAACGTTAGGAGAATTGAATTCTTCGGACATTAAAAAGTTTGTAAAGCATGTAAAGAGTAAGAAATTAGATGATGATGAAGGGTATGCAGACTCATATGTTCAACGCATATTTGATATTACGGCATATTCTCTAAACTACGCTATCAAAAGTGAATTAATAAGAGATAATCCAGCAAAAAAATTAGATAGACCAAGAAGAACAAAAAAGAAATTATCAATATGGAGTATCGAACAAATACAAAAGTTTTTGGGTTCCTTAAAAGATAACAAGCATTACATCATCTTCTTTCTAGCAATACACACTGGAATGCGACAGGGAGAAATTTTGGGCCTACCTTGGAGGAATATCGATTTCATAAATAAAAGAATTATGATCACCCAAACACTAGAGCATGATGGTAAAAGAATCAAACAAGGCGCAAAGACGACATCAGGCGTTCGCTCAATTGGTGTATCGGATGAAATAATAGAAGTGCTAAGGCAACGTCATGAGGTAGTCAACAATGACAAACTATTGGCTGGAGATATGTATGTAGACAACGACTTGGTATGCTGCACTAACTTGGGAAAGCCTATATTTCCTACAACTCTCACAAGGCTAATGCAACGAACTATAAAAGAATTGGAATTACCACATATTCGTTTTCATGATCTTAGACATACAGCAGCTTCACTAATGCTATCCATTGGTGTTCATCCAAAAGTTGTTTCAGAGATACTTGGACATAGTAGCGTATCCATCACACTAGACACTTATTCACATTTGTTAATGAATATGCAATCAGATGCAACACAAGGATTGAGCAGTTTGTTGAGTAAAAAAGAAGAAACTGAACCACTAGAAATTGAACAAGAATTGCGTGACCAGAAGTGTGACCAACCAGTTGAAGTTTAGAAAAAAGTGTAAGCAAAACCATTGATACATAAGGAATTTTTGAGTAGACTTCAAAAAAAGCAGCCATGTACGCTCCATGGCTGCTTTTTTGTAATCCCTTAGCGCTTAGAGCTGCTACGTACCTGACGCTTGCCATTACTGCGAGTATGACTGCGGGTATGACAGCAAGGATCAGAAGGGTCTTTTACAGTCACTGGGAATACGTGGTGTGGTACTGGGATAATGTGCGTTTGGTTAATAATTTCAATCGGATGAATAACAGGCACCACTTGTGGGAAAAATTGATGATTTACAAATTGGATCGGCGGGCACACGATCGGTTCGTTAGGGCAATGACTCATAATGTGCAACTCCTTTCGGTGAATTAGTACAGCATATTACGAAGGAGCTCCCTGTGATTGGATGATTACCCCCTATTGCAAATATCCTTATAAAATAGGCCTTCGTTCCATGATGACCGAGCGGTCAAACAGTTCTCCCAGCAAGCGGCATAACTTGCGCAATCCTGCTTCGAGTGTATCCTTGGCCGTGTATGAAAAGGAAATACGAATATGATTACTTTCCATACCACCTGCACGGATTCCACGCTCGCTCAGGTGAACTGCTAGTTATGGATGCTTCATTTATTCCATATTTTCTCCAATTGACTTTTTATCCGGACATCATTATTATCTTATAGTATAAGATAAAAGCTAGAAGGTGCTGTGACCATTGGATTATAAGACATTAGCGAAAGAACTGTTCGAGTATGTTGTCAAATCGCGCAAACCGGAATTAGAGGAACGAGGACACTTCTCACGTGGTGAAATGGGGATTCTCATCTGTCTGAATATCAATCAGGACGGGGTTACCTCGGGCCACTTGAGCGAATACTTGTCCGTCAGTACGGGACGAGTAGCAACGGCGCTGAAGAGCCTGGAGAAGAAAGGTATGGTTGTACGCCATACCGATGTCACCGACAAACGGAAGGTGATTGTATTCATTACGGATTCAGGCAAGCAATTTATGATTGACAAGTATAATGAAGGAATCGCATGGACCGAGAGTATTCTTCGCAAGCTGGACGAGCAGGATGCCAGAGAATTTATCCGACTCATTAAGCTTATTGTCTCTAAAAGTTGAATTCATATGTAAATTGCACCAAACACCTAAGATTTTCAGATAAAAGGAGAGCGACAGAATGCTGAAGATATTCAAATATCTCAAGAAAAATGAATGGATGCTCGTGCTTTTCAGCCTGGCTTTCATTGTTGTGCAGGTCTGGCTTGATCTGAAGCTGCCTGATTATATGGCGGAAATTACGACCAAGCTGCAAAAGGAAGGAACGCCTATGTCGGAACTGCTGATTCCCGGCAGTTACATGCTGTTGTGTGCCGTCGGCAGTATGATTGCATCTATTATTGTCGGCTATTTCGCGGCGAAGGTGGCGGCAGGTCTGGCGATGCGTCTGCGTGCGATGGTCTTTGATAAGACCTTATCCTTTTCGATGGAAGAGATGAATAGCTTTTCGACGGCAAGCCTCATCACTCGCACCACAAACGATGTTACCCAGATTCAAACGATCGTTGCGTTAGGACTCCAGGTGATCATCAAGGCACCAATTTTGGCCGTGTGGGCTATTGTGAAGATTGCGGATAAAAACTGGCAGTGGACCGCCTCTACAGGAGCGGCCGTGGCTGTTCTGATCCTGATGCTAAGTGTTATTGTTATTTTCGCTCTCCCCAGTTTCCAGCGAATCCAGCGTCTCACCGATAATCTGAACAGGGTAACACGTGAGCATTTGACCGGACTTCGAGTAGTGCGCGCTTATAATGCAGATCAGTATCAGGAGCAGAAGTTCGAACAGGCCAACGTCGAATTGACGAATACAAACCTGTTTGCGAACCGGTTAATGGCGATGATTGGCCCGGGTATGACCTTTATTATGTCGGGTCTGAGTGTCGCTATCTATTGGATCGGTGCTTACCTGATTAACGGGACGGCCGTGCCGGACCGCATTGCACTGTTCTCCAATATGGTCGTGTTCTCGTCTTATGCGATGCAAGTGGTCATGGCCTTTATGATGGTTAGTATGATTTTCTTCTTGCTGCCTCGCGCTTCGATTTCTGCCAAACGGATTATGGAGGTATTGAACACCAAATCCAGCATCATGAACGGGCATGAGACGGCCGGAGAAGAGGGCGTTATGGGTCAAGTTGAATTCCGTAAGGTCAGCTTCAAATATCCAGACGCGGAGGAGCCTGTGCTTCGCAACATTAGCTTTACGGCGAAACGAGGCGAGACGGTTGCCTTTATTGGCGCAACAGGCAGCGGAAAAACCAGCGTGATCAATCTGATTCCCCGTTTCTACGATGTGACCGAGGGAGAGGTGCTCGTGGATGGTGTGAATGTCAGAAACTATAAGCAGCAGACACTCCATAACAAAATTGGGTATGTCCCTCAGAGAGCCGTGCTTTTCAGCGGTACGGTGGCATCCAACGTTTCGTATGGCGATAACGGAAAAGAAGGAGCTTCGGAAAAACTCGTTAAAGCAGCCGTAGGAATTGCCCAAAGCACGGAGTTTGTCGAAAAAATGGACGGTCAGTATCAGGGACGGATTTCACAAGGTGGAGCGAACGTGTCCGGTGGTCAAAAGCAGCGTCTGTCCATTGCGCGTGCCATCTACCGTCAGCCGGAGATTTATATCTTCGATGATTCCTTTTCAGCACTGGACTACAAAACAGACCGGATTCTGCGCTCAGCTCTCAAAAAAGAAACTGACCATGCTACCACACTCATTGTTGCTCAGCGCATAGGCACCATTAAGGACGCTGACCAGATTATCGTACTGGACCAGGGTGAGGTTGTAGGGAACGGCACACATGAAGAGCTGATGGCGAACTGCAGCACCTATCAGGAAATCGCTTATTCGCAGCTTTCGAAGGAGGAACTCGTACATGGATAAGAATGAACACACCGTTGACAGCCAGCATATGAAAACGAAACAGCGAGGTCCCATGGGTGGAGGTCCTGCGGGGGGCATGGGTGCTGGTGAAAAAGCGAATGATTTTAAAAAGACCATCAGCCAGCTTTTATCCTACATCAAGGCCTATGTGCCCATGATTATACTCTCTATGGTGTTGGCTCTGGTCGGTTCCGCCTTCAACGTCATTGGTCCGGGTAAGCTCAGCGATATTGCCAACCTGATCCAGAAAGGAATCGTAGCAGGGGTTGATGTGAGTGCTGTCCAGAAAATTGTTCTTGTTTTGGTGCTTTTGTATGGTCTTGGTCTTATCTTTAACTATTTCCAAGGCTTCATTACGGCGACCGTGTCACAGCGTCTTACAAAGAAGATGCGAACAGAGCTCTCCAGAAAAATCAATCATATGCCTTTGAAGTATTTTGATGCTACGAGCTACGGTAATGTGCTCAGCCGTGTGACCAACGATGTCGATACCATCGGACAAACATTAAACAACAGTATCGGCACGCTTGTCAGCGCGCTGGCAACCTTCGTGGGCGCCTTGATTATGATGCTGTATACAAACTGGATCATGACCGTTACCGGGATTTTAGCTACGCTGATTGGTTTTTCCCTGATGACCGTGATTATGAAGCATTCACAGAAATATTTTGTAGCACAGCAAGCAGAGCTTGGCCAGATCAACGGTCATATCGAAGAAACCTATGCCGGTCATAACGTAGTCAAGGTATATAACGGAGAAAAAGCAGCCAAGAAAGAGTTCCATGGCATTAACAACCGCTTATATACAAATGCCTGGAAGTCCCAGTTCATGTCTGGCCTGATGATGCCGGTTATGATGTTCATCGGGAATTTTGGTTATGTAGCGGTCTGTGTCGTGGGCGCTTTGCTGGTGAACCAACATGCTATAACGATCGGAACTATTGTGGCCTTCATGGTATATATTCGTCTGTTTACACAGCCCTTGTCACAGTTGGCACAGGCCGCAACCAATCTGCAATCGGCGGCTGCCGCCAGTGAACGTGTATTCGAATTTCTAGGTGAAAAGGAATTGGCGGATGAGAGCAACAAGACCAAGAAGCTGAACAACGCCAAAGGGGATGTCGAATTCAAACATGTCCGTTTCGGTTATAACGAAGACCGTATGATTATCAGAGACTTCTCCATGAAAGCTGAAGCTGGCCAGAAAATTGCCATTGTTGGTCCGACAGGCGCCGGTAAGACGACACTCGTGAATTTGCTCATGCGATTCTATGAGCTGAACGGCGGGGAAATCTATATTGACGGAACCCCAATTAGCCAATTAACACGAGAGAATATTCACGACTTATTCTGTATGGTACTGCAGGATACCTGGCTGTTTGAAGGAACAATCCGTGAGAATATCGCCTTTTCCAAAGAGCATGTTACCCATGAACAGGTAGAAGCCGCATGTAAAGCGGTGGGGCTGCACAGCTTCCTTAAAACACTGCCACAGGGCTATGATACGGTGCTGGACGACAAAGCCAATCTCTCTGCCGGTCAAAAACAATTGATTACCATTGCAAGAGCCATGATTGAAGATGCGCCCATGCTTATTCTAGATGAGGCCACAAGCTCAGTCGATACGCGTACGGAATTGCTAATTCAACAAGCGATGGACCAGCTTACTGTAGGGAAAACCTCCTTTGTGATTGCCCACCGCCTCTCGACGATCAAGAACGCCGATATGATTCTGGTCATGAAGGACGGTGACATTATCGAAACGGGTAACCATGAGGAATTGCTGGCTAAAGGCGGCTTCTATGCCGATCTATACAACAGTCAGTTTGAAAATGCATCCTAAAAATAACCAGTCCCTGTTTGAATAAACAGGATAGTAGCCACTAATAGCATATCAAGGTAAAAGAGAGACGTGTCTGGATAATCGCTGCAAAGGGCGATCCAGACACGTTTTTGGTGTGCTCAAAAGCTGTCAAGCATTTCAAGCTTGCGCTGAATAATTGCAAGATTTACGTGAAAGTGATTTGAATGGTCGAATTTTTTCTTGGGATCAGGATTTTTCGGCTTTCCAATAGATCAATCAACTGTTATATTCAGACGTTTACTGTTATACTTCGTTATTGTTATAATACAATAAATTTCATAGTACAGTATAGAACACAGGAGATGATTGCATTGGAATACAAATTTTCAGGTATGGCTCGTACTCAGGGCTCGTCCATCGTTAGGGACATTTTGAAGCTGACACAGGGAACAGAAGTGTTATCCCTGGCAGGTGGTCTTCCGGCCGATGCCTTTTTTCCCATCGAAGCCGTTGCTCAAGCCTATGAGCGGGTATTCCGTCTCGGCGGTACTACCGCGCTTCAATATGGTCTAACCGATGGATTTATTCCTCTACGGGAACGCCTTACAACCATAATGGCATCCCAAGGCATCTCCGTCACCAGAGATAACATCATCATGACGACGGGCTCACAGCAGACTATCGATCTGGTTTCGCGTGTGCTGCTTGATCCGCAGAATACTGTATTGGTAGAGTCCCCTACTTATTTGGCAGCTCTTCAGGTGTTTAAGTCCTATGGTGCCAACATTGTAAGTGTAAATACAGACACCAACGGTATGCAATTAGATGATCTTGAAGCCAAGCTCAAGGAATATCAGCCTAAATTCGTGTATGTCATCCCAACTTTCTCCAACCCGGCGGGGAGTGTGTGGAGTATGGACCGCAGAGTAGGCGTTGTTGAGCTATGCCGTAAATACGGAACTTTGATTTTTGAGGATGATCCTTACGGACGTCTCAAATTTGACGAAAACCTTAACTTCCCTACCCTTTTATCCATTGACCAGCAGCAAGGTGGCGATAGTCATGTCATGTACACCTCTACGTTCTCCAAAACCGTTGCACCTGGTGTTCGTTCTGGATGGCTGGTTGCTGATCAAGCGATTGTCAATAAAGTCTCGAAGGCCAAACAATCTGCTGATCTGCACTCCAGCAGTATCGATCAACGTGCTTTAAATGAGCTCTTGGACTTTTTTGATTTGGATGGACATATTCGTACCGTATCCAGCGAATATCACTCTCGTATGTTACGCCTCACAACGCTGATGAAAGAACGTCAATGGGAAGGCATTACATGGAATGATGCACTTGGCGGCATGTTTATGTGGGTCACTTTACCCGAAGGCTTCCGTTCCGATCGCTTGCTGGAACTGGCCATTCAGGAAGGCGTCGCATTTGTGCCAGGACAAGTATTTTATGCTGATCTGAGCGGCAGTAACCATATGCGGATCAACTTTACGCATACCGATCCTTCACTGCTTCCTGAAGCGGTTAACCGTTTGGATCGAGCATTGAAGATGTATACAGAGGAAAGATTGGAAAAAAGCGTGCGCTGATGAAGGTTGGCAGGGCACCTACGCTGACTACTGCCTCATCCCCGGACGTTTTTACGATAGAGGGAATGAGTAGATAAAAAAAAGAATGAAATAGACCTAAGCATACATGTGCGCTGCGTAAAATACGGTATACAAAAAAGGTTCAAGCCTGATTCCCAAAGGAATATAGCTTGAACCTTTTTTGTAATTCATTACATACATTTGGATTCCAAGTAATAGTCATTTAAAAGGTTAACATCATACATTTTAAGGTGTTGCAGTGTGGAAAGTTTTCCGTAAGCCGGGTTCTGTGCTATTCGTGGTTCAGACGGGAACTACCCTCCCACTACAAGCGACAATCATCTATCTAGGCCGAATATTGCTATCCAGCTCCAGCGACCAACCTAGACACGCCTCGGGCTAAGGCTACTTCGCGAAGAAGCTGTGTCCCATTAGGTCTTGCTCCAGATGGGGTTTACCAGGAACGAAGTCACCAGCGTTCCTCGGGGTCTCTTACACCTCGGTTCCATCCTTGCCTGTGCCGCATGCGGCCATCGGCGGTCCATTTCTGTGGCACTATCCTTCAACTCGCGCTGACTGGACGTTATCCAGCATCCTGCCCTATGGAGCCCGGACTTTCCTCTCGCGGTTCACACCGCCAGCGATTGTCTGTTAAACTTTCCGAACAACATTACATAGTATACAGGGAACGCACGCTCGACACAACCCTGAAAATATTGTAAATTAGCAAGCTTCCTTTATTTGTTCAAATAAAACGGGTGTACCCTCTTTTGTAACGTATCATCTGCCACAAAATAAGTAGAGTGACCCACGTATAACGGAATATGAAGCTTATCTATATCTCTACCGCTAAAGGTACCTACAGCCTGAATCCATTCCGATTTCATTTTCCCATAAAAGTTAATTTTACAAAAAATGAAAAGGCTCTGTGTTCACCTGGGATACATGTACTTCCGTAGAGTATCGGGCTTCTCCCAACCGTTTGCGCATCCATTCTGCGGTTTTAGGCTTCATAATCTTCTCTGCGTTATGACCAGGGTCAATGATGGCAATGCCAGCCATAAGGGCATCCTGAGCCGTGTGATAGTCGATATCACCCGTAACTAAGACGTCAGCCCCTTTAAAAATCGACTTGTTTACATAGCGGCTGCCAGAGCCTCCGAGCACGGCTGCTTTTTTAATTGTACGGTCCAAGTCGCCCACTACACGTACATGCTCGACGTTGAAGCCTTCTTTCACATCATTGACAAACTCGCGTAACGTGCGGGCTTCCTTGAGCTTACCCACCCGTCCTAGGCCAAATGAGCGGCCCTGCAAATCCATATGGTACAGGTCATAGGCCACCTCTTCATAAGGATGAGCTTTGAGCATCGCCTGAACGACTTTGTTGCGCACACCCTGTGGCACTACCGTTTCTATGCGTACCTCTTCGCTGCGTTCCATTTTACCTGGCTCACCCAAAAACGGCTGTGTGCCTTCACCCGGCACGAAAGTTCCGTAGCCATCAATGTTAAAGCTGCAATGGCTGTAATTGCCGATATGTCCGGCTCCCGCATCCAGTACGGCATCCAACACCCGTTGATGATGTGTTTTCGGTACGAAAACGACAAGCTTGAACAATTGCTCCGTGTGGACATCCTCCAGCGTACCTTCACTTTGAATGCCCAATGCTTCCGCCATCCAGTCGTTCATACCATCCTCTGCTGTATCCAGATTCGTATGACTGATGTAGACCGCTATATCGTTCTTAATCAGCTTTTCATACAATTTGCCTGCAGGCTGATCCGTATTCAATGCTTTAAGTGGACGGAATATGATAGCATGATGGGCGATAATGAGGTCGGCCTTTACGCGGATCGCCTCTTCAACAACCTCATCATTGACATCCAGAGCTACCAGTATGTTTTTGATTTCCTTTTTCAGGCTGCCAAGCTGAAGCCCGATTCTGTCGTCCGGAACTGCCAAATATTTTGGAGCCAGCTGTTCCATATAGCTAATTACCGTTTGTCCTTTGGCAAACATGCAAGTACCTCCTCTAGCTGTTCAATTTGCTTGCGTAATTGTTCCTGCTTTTGCTGCGCCGATTCCTGCTCTGATCGCGCCAACTGCGCAAGCACATTTTGGAGCTTATGAATTTCCAAATTCCATTTACGGAAAAAGACTTCGTTGGGCTCTCTGACCAGCAACGGTCCAAGCTGTTCCAGCCAATTCTGCGTCAATACTAGCGAGCTACCGGTAAGGGCTAACGGTCGGTATAGCTTTTCCTGCTTCACAGGACTATCCAACACGGGTACAGCCGTCAATACTTCATATATCTTTCCGTCTTCTTCCATAATATGCTCGCCTGTCAATACCCATTGATGCTCAATCAGCCATCGGCGCAAAATATCCTCGCCTACGTTTGGCTGTAAAATAAGCCTCTTCACTGAATCCAACTTGTCTTTCCCCTGCTCCAAAATGGAAGCGATTAAGGCACCGCCCATACCAGCTATCGTAATAACATCAACCTCGTCGGCTGTAATAACGGCCAAGCCGTCGCCTTTTCTAACGGTTATGCGGTCAGTAAGACCTGCTTCGGCGACCTGCTTTTGAGCCGCTCGCAACGGCCCATCATTGACTTCGCCCGCCACAGCTTGCGTTACCCGACCACTGCGCACCGCAGCCACAGGCAAAAGTCCATGGTCAGAGCCAATATCCGCTAATCTGCTCCCGGAAGGAATTTGTTCCATAATATATTGTAATCGTTGAGAAAGCTTCATGACGTCACCCACGTAATCCATTTTTTTCGAGTCCAAAATAAAATTCCTACAACAATAGCCAACTTCAATAAGGCGTACAATACAACATCTCCCGGCGCTTGATGGCGCAGCACGATCATGTCTGCTTCAGGCATGAAAACCAGTGTCATTCCGATAGCAAAATAGACCGAAGCCAGCCGTGAAAAGCGACGATGTACCCACCAGCTTAACCATACCAGCAATGCTACATGTAAAATCCAAAATCCCTCCAGCATCACGTGAGAAGCCGTTGGCCAGTAGCGGCCTATAAGTACTGCGTACACCAAAAGCAGCGCAATAGAGCCACAATAGTGAAGCAAGCTGATACGCAGGGTTAAGCCCACAAGACACCATACCAGTCCGCACAGACCGACCAGAACAAGAAACCAAAATTTAGACTCACCTTGGTGAAGCTGAATAATCCACACACCTGAACCCAGCATAATCACACTGCCCAAGGTACTCAGCATGGCGCTCATGCTCTGCTTTGAAGAACGCCAAACAGCGGCTACTCCATAGCAGCTCGCGATTACTGCACATGCCGAGAATATTTGCATTGCCAACGGAAAAGCGGTAAAATAAAAACCGATCAAACAAATGCAGGAAATAATGACAAAACCAAGAAGCCAGACGATTCCATGTCCGTTTCGAAGATATGTAAGCAGACCAGTCCCAGTGCGACTTCGGCTCTGTGATGGATTTTCGTCCTCTCGATAAAGGTTAGACAAAAAATCACAATATTGCTCAGGGAGCAGCCGACTTCGCCGCCAATGCTCAATTTCATGTAACAGTATTGCCCGTTTTTTCTCCTGGTCCAAGCTTTTCCCCTCCACCAAGGCTGCCATGGGATAAAAAAAGACCTTCTGCGCGCTCCAAGCCGCAGAAGGTCCGCAATGTTACGCTTCTATTCGAGGAAATCCTTCAGTCGCTTACTGCGGCTTGGATGGCGCAGCTTACGCAGCGCTTTAGCCTCAATCTGACGAATACGTTCGCGTGTAACACCGAATACTTTACCCACTTCTTCAAGGGTTCTGGTTCTACCATCGTCCAAACCAAAACGGAGACGCAAGACGTTCTCTTCCCGTTCGGTCAACGTATCCAGCACATCCTCAAGCTGTTCCTTCAAAAGTTCATACGCAGCCGCATCCGCAGGCGCCAGCGCTTCCTGATCCTCAATGAAATCCCCCAAATGTGAATCATCTTCTTCACCAATTGGCGTTTCCAATGAAACCGGTTCTTGGGCAATTTTCATAATTTCCCGTACTTTCTCCACGCTCAGCTCCATCTCCGCAGCCACTTCTTCCGGCGTAGGTTCACGCCCCAGCTCTTGCAACAGTTGACGAGATACCCGAATCAACTTATTGATCGTTTCCACCATGTGCACAGGAATACGGATTGTTCTTGCCTGATCAGCTATAGCGCGCGTAATGGCCTGACGAATCCACCAGGTTGCATACGTACTGAATTTAAATCCTTTTTCGTAATCAAATTTTTCTACTGCCTTAATTAGACCCATGTTACCTTCCTGAATCAGATCCAGGAAAAGCATTCCACGACCAACATAACGCTTGGCAATACTTACAACCAGACGCAAATTCGCTTCTGCGAGTCGACGTTTGGCTTCTTCATCACCATTGTTGATCCGTTTCGCCAGCCCCACCTCATCATCAGCAGAAAGAAGCGGTACACGGCCGATTTCCTTCAAGTACATCCGGACCGGATCATTGATTTTAATACCGGGAGGCAGGCTCAGATCGTCATCGTAGTTAAAGTCATCCCCGTCGTTGTTTTCCGGGTCATCGTTTTGACGCAATCTGGTAACTTCTTCGTCGTTATCGTTTACAACCTCAATCCCCAAGTCACCCAGTTGCTCATAAAACTCATCCATTTGCTCGGGGTCTTGATCAAACGACGATAGTTTTTCCATGATATCTTTGTAGTTCAGAGAGGAACTTTTTTTACCCAACTCAATCAATTGATCCTTAACCTGATCCAGTGTCAGTTCCGTCTCCAGTTCAGTATGCTGATCATTCGCCATCTTTCGACTCCCTCCTCCCTAGAAACATCCGACCTCTGTGTGTTCATTGTCTCTCTAGGGCTATAATCTCACTTGCAATTTGTGCTGCACGCAAAAATTCACCTAAGCGCTCAGCGGCTCTCATCTCTTCCCTCTTCAAATCCAGTTGCTCCTGCAATGGAAATTTGCGCACCTGATGAATATAATCGTCCAAAATGTGCGGTGCCCATACGCCTGGAGCATCCATCATCATGATCGAGCTTACGTTTTTCTCCAGCCGATCATCTTGCAAGGATGAAATAAATCGGCTTGTATCTGGTAACTTTCCTTGTGCGTAATAGGCGTATAGATAAGCAGCAATTGCTGCATGATCCTCAATATTAAAGGCGTCCCCCAGATGCTGTTCTACATACTGTGCAGCTTCTAAATCCTGCATCATCCAGTGAAGCAATCTGCGTTCCGCCACATGGTAAGCCGGCAGCAAATTCGGTGTAACGACCTGCCCTTTTTTATGCCTACCATTATTCCACCGATTTTCGTTATTATCCCCAAAGTCCTGTTTTTTTTGCAGGGACTGTCGGAGTAAATTGCATTCTTGCTTTAAGGTTTCAAAATCCACCTTGACTTCGGCTGACACTTCGCGCAAATACACTTCCCGCTCGGTCGGGGATGACAGAGGTGCAATGACATTTAATGCTTCGCGGGAATACGCGATTCTTCCTTCTTCCTCTTGCAGTATATGGTTTTTTCTCAGATATATAAGCTTAAATTTCACCGTTGAAACGGCACTTTCGATAATTTGGCGCTGAAACCTTTCCCCGCCGTATTGCCGGATAAAATCATCCGGGTCCATACCGTCGCTGACCAGCGCTACTTTAACGTGAAGTCCCGCATTTTCCAACAACGGAAAATTCTTAAGCGCAGCAGCTTGTCCTGCCCGGTCACCATCATAGCAAATAATGACCTCGTCGCACAGTCCCTTTAACATCGTAGCATGATGCTCCGTCAAAGCTGTGCCCATAGCGGCCACCCCGTTCTGCACACCTGCTTCCCAAGCTGAGATAACATCGCCGTATCCTTCAAAAAGGACACTCTGACGAAGCTTGCGAATCGAAGTCTTGGCATGGTTGAGATTGTACAGTGTCCGGCTCTTGTTGAACAGTTTGGTTTCCGGTGAATTCAAATACTTGGGCTGTCCTTCACCAAGAATGCGGCCCGCAAAGGCAATTACTTTGCCATTTCGGTTCCAAATAGGAAACATAATGCGATCCCTGAACCGATCCACATACCCATCATCCTCATGTCGGGGAGAGATAAGCCCGCCCTTTTCCATCTCAACAGGATCGAAAGAACGCTTTTCCAGAAACTGGACAATCGTATCCCATCGGTTAGGTGCATAGCCAATTTGAAATTGATCAATGATCTTGTCAGTAAATCCCCGTGACCGCAAATACTCCATCGCCGGTTTGCCATGCTCCGTATTCTTAAGGAGAAAATGGTACATCTTAGATGTTAGCTCATACGCTTGCAACAACCTGTCCAACTCAGGATGCTGATGCGTTGACTCACGTCCCTGCCATTCGCCGAGAGGGATATGACTTTCTTCCGCCATTGTTCTGACAGCTTCGGGAAAGGATAGTCCTTCGATTTCCATCATAAATTTGATGGCATTGCCTCCCGCGCCGCAGCCGTAGCAGTAAAAAATCTGACGATCCGGTGTCACGGTGAATGAAGGGGTTTTTTCAGAATGAAAAGGACAGAGGCCTTTCATATACTTCCCCTGCTTGGTCAAATGCACATACTTGCTTACCGTATCTACGATATCATGATGCTGTAAAACCGATTCAATGATATCGTCCGGTATGTTGCCTTGTCCAGCACTCATGTTAACCACCTTCATCTCTTTAGCACGTAAATATAATTCGATACCGTTATTCATTCTCCTGCAAGAAGAGTAAAAGTTTTGTCAGTTTATGTTGAAAAACTTCACGATCCTCTGATGTAAACGGTTTAGGACCTTTTCCATAACGTCCTTTTTTCCTTTCCTTGGCAGAAGTATGACGGCGGTCAAGCATAAAATCAATCGAATCGTTTCGATACATCGTTCCGCGAAAGGACATAACCTCACAGCCTTTGGCCAAAGCAAGTGCCGCAAGACCGTAATCGTTGGTGGTTACAATATCCCCTCGACGGATATGATTAGCAATATAGAGATCAGCGCTTTGGTCGCTCCGGTCCACTTTTACGATGGTCACGCCTCCGCTGCCCTGAATAAGATGATCATATGAAGATACCATAATAACCTGAACCTGAAAACGGGAAGCTGTATCCGCAATTTCGCTTTTGACAGGACAAGCGTCTCCGTCAACAACGATCCGCACATCCGATAAACCTCCGGATATTCCCACAAGCATCCCCCATCTCCATCCGGATTCGAGTAAAATACGGAACGGCTGCAAGATCGCTCTTACACCGTTCCGTATATTTATACCCATTTTTTCAAGTTATTCATACTATTACAGCTGCGATTAACCCACAAGTTTGGAAAAATCGGCAAAACGCTTCAGTTCTCTATCAATGGCGGCCAGCAAAGCCAAACGGTTATTACGGATCGCATCATCCTCAGCCATAACCATTACGGAATCAAAGAACGCCGTCACCGCAGGAGTAATGGACGAAGCAAGTGCTAAAGCTCGCGTAGCATCGCCTTCCTGCAAGGCTGTATAATAAGATTCATAAACGCCGTACCATGTTTCATAGAGCGTTTTTTCGCCCTGTTCCGTAAATTCACCCGTATTAACTGATGCATGAACAGCTTTTGCAGCCAAATTGCCTACACGGTTAAACGACTCTACCGTTGCTTTAAAGGTATCTCCCGTTTGTACCGCATTCATCAGGGCTGCTCCGCGATCAACGACAGAAGCAACATCATCAAATCCGGCAGCAAGCACAGCGTCTACGACGTCATAACGAAGCGTCTCGGACAACAGTTTTTTCACCCGCAAACCAAAGAATTCATGTAACTCTTTACGAATTTCATCGGCAGAACGTTTCATATTTCCAAGGTTGTCGTGTACGTCAAGTGCAATATTGAACACATCAGACAAAGTTGCTGAAAGATTACGGTCCAGCAAAATTTGCACAATACCTGCGGCCTGGCGACGAAGCGCATAAGGGTCCTGTGAGCCTGTCGGAATAATACCGATGGAGAAACAGCCGGTGATCGTATCTATTTTGTCAGCAATACTCACAATAGCTCCAGCGTTCGTAGAAGGAACCGTTTCTCCGGCAAAACGCGGCTGATAATGCTCAAATACCGCTCTCGCCACTTCTTCCTTCTCTCCAGCCTTACGAGCATAATCCTCACCCATAACTCCTTGCAGTTCCGGGAATTCATATACCATTTGCGTTACCAGATCAAACTTACAAATATCTGCTGCCCGACTAACCGACTCCAGTGTATCCGGGGAAACCCGCAGCTTCTCAGCTAAAGCATCGGCAATACGACGAATCCGACGTACCTTGTCTCCAACCGATCCCAATTCCTCGTGGAAAACGATGCTTTCCAGCTTGGAGAGCGCATCCTTGATTTCCAGTCTCTGATCTTCTTCATAAAAGAATTTGGCATCAGATAGCCGTGCGCGCAATACTTTTTCGTTCCCTTTGGAAATAACATCCAGCGATTGACTTCCACCGTTACGTACAGTAACAAAGTATGGCAGCAGTTCTCCCGCACGATCCAGCACCGGGAAATAGCGTTGATGCTCACGCATGGAAGTAATCAGCACATCCTTCGGAATGTTGAGGAACGATGGATCAAAACCTCCAAACAGTACCGTCGGCGTTTCGACCAGATACAGCACTTCTTCCAGCAGATCATCCTTAACCGCGATCGTCCAGTCTTTTTCGGCTGCCAATGCTTCAATCTGCTTTACAATAATGGACTGGCGTTCCGCAATATCCACAATGACATGCTGTTTACGAAGCGCCTCAACATAGTCTGCCGGACTTTTCACAACGGTATTCTGCCCGAGAAAACGATGTCCTCTTGTCACATTCCCGGATTGTACCCCGGCAATTTCCAAGTTAACAATATCGTTACCAAACAAGGCGATCAACCAGCGGATTGGGCGAACAAACTTAAAGTCATAGCTGGCCCAACGCATAAATTTAGGGAAGGTCATGGCATGCAAAATATGCAATAAGCCTTCGGACAGCACTTCCGCTGTCGGTACACCTATACTGCTCTTGGTCGCGTAAATATACTCCACGCCTCCAAGCTCCTTGAATGTAAACTGTTCAGGATCAACACCTTGGCTACGGGCAAAGCCGAGAGCTGCCTTGCTCCAATTGCCGGCTTCATCAAGTGCGATTTTGCGGGAAGGACCCTTCACTTCTTCGTTAATATCCTCCTGCTTGTCGGCTACCGCCTTAACCAGCACCGTCAGACGACGAGGGGTAGCATAAGCTTCTACATCACCATGAGCAATACGTGAGCTGTCCAGCCATGCAGTCATACGCTCCTTCAACTGCTGAATCGCAGCAGGGATAAAACGGGCGGGCACTTCTTCCAAACCGATTTCAAACAGCAAATCCTTAGACATGTGCCGCACCTCCTTTCTTCAACAACGGGAAGCCCAGCTTCTCACGTTCCTCCAGATAAGTTGCAGCCACCTGACGGGCCAAATTCCGCACACGCATAATAAATCCGGTCCGTTCCGTTACACTGATTGCCCCGCGGGCATCCAGCAAGTTAAACGCATGAGAGCATTTCAGCACATAATCATAGGCTGGAAATACAAGGTGCTGCGCCATGGCTTTATTCGCTTCTTCTTCAAACATATTAAAAAGGGTGAATAGCATTTTGACATCAGATACTTCAAACGTATATTTAGAATGCTCAAATTCAGGCTGGTGAAAAACATCACCATACGTGATGCCGTTCACCCACTCCAGATCGAACACGTTCTCCTTGTCCTGAATGTAGGAAGCAAGACGCTCCATACCATACGTAATTTCAACCGCAACCGGACTGGCATCAATACCGCCCACTTGCTGAAAATACGTGAACTGGGTAATTTCCATACCATCCAGCCATACTTCCCAGCCTAATCCCCATGCTCCCAGCGTTGGCGCTTCCCAGTTATCTTCAACGAAGCGAATATCATGCTCCAGCGGATTAATACCAAGGCGGCTCAAGCTCTCCAGATACAACTCCTGAATGTTATCAGGGGATGGCTTCAAAACAACCTGAAACTGGTGATGCTGATACAGACGATTAGGGTTCTCTCCATAACGTCCATCTGCGGGGCGGCGGGACGGCTCGACATAAGCTACATTCCACGGCTCAGGTCCAATCGAACGCAAATACGTCATCGGGTTCATTGTTCCTGCCCCTTTTTCCGTGTCATACGGCTGTACAATAATACAGTTGTGCTCAGCCCAAAATTGTTGCAGTGTCAAAATCATCTGCTGAAAATTCATGGTACACACTTCCCTTCCAAATTACCTCAAATGGTGGTGATCATTCTTCGTAAAGCTTCTATGTACAGGGCCGCCAATTTCCAACAAGCATCGCCAGAGACAGCAAAAAGCCCCGCCTCTACGCCTGTACAGACGTAGGGACGAGAGCTGGCTCCCGCGGTTCCACCCTACTTGATTGCAGTCCTTCATCACCAACCAGACCGTAATCCTCTTTTCCGTGTCCAATCAGATGCTCCCGAGTGCCTTATTCACGAAGATTTCCCGCCAGGCTTGCACCATCCCCGACTCGCTTACTCTAGAGAATAAACTCCGCTACTTTCTCGTTCAATGCCTCTGCTCCCAAAGGAGATATATAGTAGAATATTACACGTTTTCAGCAGCATAGTCAAGGGAGCAAGAGGTTTCACATATCATACTTGTCGAGCTGATCCAGAAAATGACGGGATTTTAGCTTGACCTCCAGCTGCATATCCATGAACTGTCGCATGACATGTTTGATTTCCAGCTTGGTCGAGTCCTTCACATCAATGTTGCCGAGCCGGTTTAAATCCATTCTCGCAAACAAACGTAACAGCTTCAATGTACGCGGTGTGACACTCAATGCAGCCGGATCAAAATGCTTATAGCCTCGACACAAAACTCCACCCAGCCTTGGACTAATAAACATATCTTCATCAGCACACTCTTGTCCGCTGGAAATACAGGCATCAAGCTGGGGAGCATATCCGGCCGCCTGCAATATTTTAAATTCATAAATGCTCATGACGATCAGCGGATCTTTGCCGCTCTCCAACGCTTCCAGACATGCTTTAAGATGCTTAAACCAGAAGGTGCCCGTTTCTTCATCATGTAGTACCCGGTCGAGCAATTCACAGGCATATGAGGCGTAAGCGGCCTTGGTAATATCCTCGCGCAGTGTATGGTGGGATTGGATAATTTCACCAGCATTCAACGTGCCTAAGCCGGTATTTCGAAAAAAAACAAATTCACCATACGTAAACGGCTGCGTTAAAGCGGCATGACGGCTTTTGGGCTTCTTGGCCCCTCTGACCAGCACGCCTGTCTTACCACCGCTCTCGGTGCAAAGCGTAATAATTTTGTTCCCCTCACCGTAATCCATGCTGCGGATGACGATTCCTTCCACCCTGTAAAGCATGCCTCTTCCCCCAAACATTCGCGAAGAAGCCAGTGACTCGCGCTATTCACGGGCTTCTTCATGCTCGTCCGACTCTCCTTCATCCGTGTCTTGCTCCCATGTCACGGCGCTCTCCCTGTATAACAGATACGCACCGACATCCCCAGTCATCGCAAAATACTTCCACGAAAAATCTCGCAATCGTATTCATCCTTTCTTCGGAAATGACGTTTGCATCTCAAAATTAGAATGATGCGAAGAGAGGTGAAGTATGCGATGAAATAAATGGGTTGCTGTTAAAAAGGCTGCTACTGAGGCGCTGCTGAGACGCTCCGCTACAGCGTACATACAGTTACACAACCTTTTTTAAAAGCATTCATTTTTTCAGTGCTGGAAATGAGGGTATGGGAAGTACCAAGAGTTAAGCGCCGCACATTCGCGGCGCTTTTGAATACCGAAGACACTACACTTCTCATGTATCAGGTAAGGTTAGTCGGGACGGCTTTTTTGGTGCTTAAAAGACCAAACATATTTAGTTTCAACTTATTTGTTTTTAAGCGTCGCGGTGGAAGCCGAGGTCACGCAGTACACGATCCTGGTTACGCCAGTCTTTTTTGACCTTTACCCACAGTTCCAGGAAAATTTTGGAACCCAATAGGTTTTGGATATCTATGCGTGCCTGTTTGCCCACTTCCTTGAGCAGGGCTCCCTGCTTACCGATAATAATACCCTTCTGGGAATCCCGTTCCACAAAAATAACAGCCATAATATGCACTACGCCGTTGTCCTGTACCTTCATGTCTTCAATCATGACTGCAATTGAATGTGGTACTTCCTCACGAGTCATATGCAAAATCTTCTCCCGTACCAGCTCGGCAATAACAAATTGCTCTGGATGGTCGGTAATTTGGTCATCCGGGTAATACTGAGGGCCTTCAGGCAAGTATTTTTGTACCTGCTCCAGCAAACGGTTCACATTGTTGCCCATTTTAGCCGAGATCGGCACAATTTCTGCGAAGTCGTACAGCTTGCGATATTGCTCAATCAGGGGCAGCAGTGCTTCCGGCTCAATACGGTCAATTTTATTTAAAACAAGAATAACTGGCGTTTTTACCTGTTTCAGCTGCTCGGCAATAAAACGGTCGCCTCCGCCTAATCCTTCAGCGGCATCAATAAGAAAAAGTACAGCCTCAACCTCGCCCAACGTATTAAAGGCCGTCTGATTCATGTAGTCACCCAGTTTAGACTGACGCTTATGAATGCCCGGTGTATCCAAAAATACAATTTGTGTGTCCTCTGTAGTAAATACCCCGTGTATTTTGTTACGCGTGGTTTGGGGCTTGTCCGACATAATGGCGATTTTCTGGCCGATGACATGGTTCATCAGAGTTGATTTTCCTACATTGGGTCTGCCGACAATCGCAACAAAGCCTGATTTAAAGTGTTTCTTAGCCATTTCGTTTCCTCCAGCACTATTAAGCGCCTATTTTTTGGTTTTTGGGTTAGGTCTTTTCCATTAAAAAAGCTGACTAATCAGGGACAACAACGGCATGTAAAACACAAATATACCAATAATTACAGCAAAAACCGCTGCCAGGAGCACAGCTCCGGCGGCGGTGTCTTTAGCCGCTTTGGCCAGCGGATGGATATCAGGCGAGATTAAATCGATCGCTGCTTCAACAGCGGTATTGATCAGCTCGGCTACGATTACCATGGCAATCGCCATAGAGACAAATAACCAGTCGAGCCGGGAGATGCGCAGGCTTGAGCCTACTGCGATGACGAGAAACGCCATGACCACATGTATCCGCATATTTAATTGCGTGCGCAGAGCATACATCACGCCTTCTGCGGCATAACGAAAGGTCTTTCTCCAAGACTGCCGTCTCATTACCGTGTCAACCCCACTTGAGCCAGTACCGCCTCTTGCTTGCCCATCATTTCAGCCTCACTGGCTTCATCCTGATGATCATAGCCCAACAAATGCAAGAAGCCGTGAACAAACAAAAATCCGATTTCACGCTCAATGGAATGACCGTACTCCTCACTTTGAGCCTGAGCTGTCTGCACGGAAATAATAATATCCCCCAGCACATCCGGCACATCCTCCAGCGGTCCTTCGTCGTCCGGCTCATAGATGATTTCAAGCTCTTCATCCAGTGTTTCCTTCATGGCAAATGACAGCACATCGGTTGGACGGTCGATTCCCCGATAATCCCTGTTTAATTCATGAATTTGCTCATCATTCACGAAGGTGAGGGCCACCTCACCTTCCGTCACCCCTTCCACCTTGCCCGCTTCCTCCAATAGAGTGTTCAGCAAAGCAATCAAGGATTCATGGATTACCATATCGTTTTGTTCATTATTCCAAGCTAATTGAAGGCTCATGCCAACCGCTCCTTTTAATTCTAATGCTCCGCCACACTTCATGCACAAGCCTATGATGTTACGCTTTCCCGTTCTCAGGCTTTGGTCTTTCTTCGGGATACTCAATACGGGAATGGAAAGTTCCCATCACGGTTTCTTTAAGAGTTCGAGCAACAATATCAAGCTCCCGCATCGTTAGCTCACAATCGTTGAATTGGTGATCATCAAGACGACTTTTAATAATTTTTTCAATCATCGACTCCACCTGATCCACTGTTGGTTTCCGCAGGGAACGGACGGCTGCTTCCACACTATCAGCAATCCCGATTACAGCAGCCTCCTTAGACTGGGCTTTTGGCCCAGGATAGCGAAAATCATCCTCGGTAAAGTCCGGCTCTACGCCCTGTTCTTCCGCCTCACGCAGCGCCTTATGATAAAAATAGTGCAGAAATGTCGTTCCGTGATGCTGCTCGGCAATATCGCGAATCGGCTTGGGTAGCTTGTAATCCAATTGCATTTCCACACCATCACGGGCATGGGCAATAATGATGGACTTACTTAGCTTCGGCTCTATCGTATCATGCGGATTATCCATACCGTTCTGATTTTCAATGAAGTATGAAGGCCGCTTTGTTTTACCGATGTCATGATAATACGAACCGACACGGCACAACAAGCCGTTAGCACCTATAGCCTCCGCTGCTGCCTCTGACAGATTACCTACCATTACGCTGTGGTGATACGTACCCGGCGTCTCTGTAAGCAGCTTGCGCAGAAGCGGATGATTCGGGTTAGACAGCTCAACCAGCTTCAACGCTGACAAAATGCCAAAGGTAGACTCAAAAAATGGCATTAGACCAATAACAAGTACTGCTGTAATCAAACCGCCCGCAAAAGCAAAAGCTACCGCATAGAGCGTCGTCGTTTGAGTCCAGTTGCTTTGGTCGATCAGAGCCAGAGTGAAGACCGACACGGCGCCGAACAAGCATACCATAATCGCTCCTTTGAACAGCGTTGAACGCTGACTGGCTCGATGCGTCGAGAAAATCGACGCAAGACAAACCACAAGGGCAAAAAATCCGAAGTTAAAATCAAAAATTTGTCCTTGTCGGACATTCAAAATGACACTTGCCAATATACTGAATATAACGGCACAAACGAAGGCCAGCGACATATCGAGTAACAACGTTACGAGCATGGCTCCAAGCGCGATCGGCGCCAGATAGCCGAGATAAGACCGTTCACTGTCCTGCAATATGGCGGTTAACATCATTGCGCCTACCGTGATCACAAAAATCAACACCAGCATGAGCAACTGTGCATTGTTATACTTGAAACGGCGTGTTCGTGATTGGAACTGGCGAATATACATAAACAGTCCCAAGGCCAGCATCGCAGACAGCATCAACAGGCCAAATTGCGGCCAATAGTTGATCTTATCCTTTAGAAGCTCGTTTTCATCCAGTAAAGTGTAGATTTCCTGGGTAATAATCTCGCCTTTCTTGACGAGCACTTCACCCTGTTTGATGTAGACTGTCGGTGTATCTTCACGGGCCTGTACCCTAGCGTCCTTCGTAGCTGTATCATCATAAAACTTGTTGGCCGTAATCACAAGCCTTGCAAGCTCCTGAACGACTTCACGAGAGGTGCGCTTGGTAAGCGTACTCGTACTGACCCGCTCGGCCACCTTGGCCCGGGCTGTTTGTGCATCTGTAATCTGATCGTTCATCAATCCGGTCACGATTTCACGAGCAACCGGCCGCATCTCTGCAATATCCTCAGACGTGAGACGCGGAATTTTGATAAAGGTTTCCTCCGGAATGCGGTAAGTTTGCTCTTTTGTTTTTTTCAGCACTTCGTCCAATAGCTTTTCCGGATAGGCATCGGCATTACGGCTATTGTTCACAAAATTTTGCACAAATTCCCGCGCACGCTGAGGAATCTCGTCTTTGTAAATGGAAATTTTATCAGATCTGGAAACCTGGTCATCCTGATTGAGTCGTTCAATTCGGTCCAAAATACCAGTAATCAGGTTATCGTTGCGAATCGGTACAATCGTATACATGGGCTGTACCCGTTCGGCAGACTCTTCCTGAGCCTTTAACGTCGCTTTGCTGTTGGGAAGTTGCATCGGAGCAACAATTTCCTTTTCACTTGGCTGGTTTACCCGAATGTCATAGCGCTCGGGAAGCAGCTTTGAGGCTAAACCGATGTAAAAAAGAACCACTAAAAATAAAAACAGAAGATAGCGTGTTGCCACGCTATACTTCCATCCGCTCATTCTATGCTGGAACGTTTTGCCCTTAGACAATTCCTTCGAGGTCATCTGAAACAATCCCTCTCCATCATCTTTTTCAAGACAGCTACGCTGCTTATTTTCATACTTCTGATAGCTTCACATCCGTGATATGAAGGCTTATCCCTGATTTTCGGCAACCTGGTCGTAAGCCACGATGATTTTCTGAACCAGGGAGTGACGGACAACATCCTCTTGTGCAAAATGTACGAAGCCTATTTCCTCAATTCCCTGTAAAATCGCATTTGCTTCAATCAGACCGGATTTTTTGCCACGAGGCAAATCAATTTGCGTAACATCACCAGTGATGACCATTTTGGAGCCAAAGCCAAGTCGGGTCAAAAACATTTTCATTTGCTCCGGCGTGGTGTTTTGCGCTTCATCCAAAATAATGAACGAATCATCCAGCGTACGTCCCCGCATATAGGCCAGCGGCGCGATTTCAATCAACCCGCGCTCCAGTGCCTTTGCTGTCTGCTCCGGTCCCATAACATCGTACAACGCATCATACAACGGGCGCAGATACGGATCAACCTTTTCCTGCAAATCCCCTGGCAAAAAGCCTAGATTCTCGCCTGCTTCTACCGCAGGACGGGTTAATACAATACGCTTGACCGAACCTTCCTTCAGGGCTGCTACGGCCAGTACCACGGCCAAATACGTTTTTCCCGTACCCGCCGGGCCAATTCCAAATACGATATCACGTTTTTTTATCGTGGTTACATAGTGCTTTTGTCCAATTGTTTTGACACGGATCGGCTTGCCTCGGAAGGTGGTCGTGATTTCTCCCTTGAACAGATCAAGCAATTGATCGGCGCGTAAATCTTTTGCCAACTCAATCGCATAATGGACGTCTCTTTCGGTCAGGATATATCCATTACGAATTAACTGAAGTAGTACATCGAATAATTGTTCGAGTACTTCCACCTCATGGGCGTTGCCAAAAATATTGATTTCCGCCTCACGGGAATCCATTTTTGCAGGAACAGCCGCTTCAATCAATTTTAAAAAGGAATCCTGCGGGCCGAACAGCGCCTGTCCTTCTCCCGCATTGTTCAATGCAATTTGTATGCTGCGTTGTTGTTCTGCCAAATAGCCTCATTCTCCTTGGTTATGAACTAGCGGAAGTTCTTCCGCAATATTCTGTTCCACTTCAAAAAGCACTTTCATATAAACTTTACCATTCTCTCTCTTCTCATGCAAAATTTTTTGGCTCATTATTTTCGTTCCTCTACCGTATTTGGCTAAAATATCGGCTCGCGCCCCTTCTATTCCCCTATTTTGGGCTTCCGTTTCTGTAAGCTTATCCTCATGTATCTTTGTCTCCCTCACGTTTTCGGTCATCCAACCGACTGGAAGACGGAAGGAGCGCCACATCAGCGGGTCATGCTCAACTGTGGTTTTATGCGTGGAAAAAGGGATTTTTCCATATCCCCATAGCTGCACCGCGCGGTTGCCCAGCACCAGATACAGGCGTTCGTGATGGTTTCCAGTATATGTGCTGCTGCGTCGCACCGTCGGACTGCTGATTTCGTACTCATGCCACACGAGGCCCTTAATCTCCCCCTTGGCTACAACCTGCTGCTGATTCTCCTCATCTCCGAGCGTTCCCGAGATAAGAATGGCTCCTTTTTTGACACGTGTATTTTTATGCACGACAGGACGACCCTGCTCGGCAAAAATTTCAGTGACTACCGCATCTGCCTTGCTGATGAGATGACGTGGATTGTAGAGCGGCTCAGGAGTTGGCTGTGAGGCCTCAACGACCTGAATCGTCACCGAGGTGCCCTGTTTCTCCACACCGATCCAGGACGCCTCAGGGAGCTTCTGCATGAGCGCACGCGAAAGCTTGTCCTGACTGGAAACACGGAAGCTCCATTGGAAAGGATACAGCCCCTCCTGACGGGCAGCCTTGAGTACAGCTTCTGTTGAGAGCTTATCATTTCCCTTTACTTCAACGTCCCAGATGAGCGAAGACATCAGGAACAGACCTACCCAGAATACAGCCAGTCCAACCAGAAAAAATTTGCGTTTGGCAAGTCGCGCAACGGTAAAGGGAATTCCCTGTCGCTTCAAAATATGCATCTTGCAGCCTGTCCTTCTCAAAAGCGGACGAAGCAGGAAGACGTGCGGGAGCAGAAGGTTCATTTCTGCATGTTTTGTACCCATCGGCCGCACGTTCCAAACAGGTATTTGATGCTCAGTGAGCAGATTAATGAAAGCTTCCACGCTCTCGCCCTTGACAGCAAGGGTAACCGTGCCACGCAACTTTGTTAAAGCGGGATGTTTCATGAGCCCTCCTCCGTTCCTACCAATTGGATATCCGTAATGTGTCCTTCCACACTTACCTGCTCAGGCACAATAGACGTAATAACAAGCCCATGCCCCATCACCCGCAGCCTGCCCTGCGCAAGCGCAAGTACAAGCCGATCTGGCGTGAAGTCCACGACGCCCCGGTGATTCTCCACATAAAGCTGGCGGCTGCCAATGAGAGTTAACCTCGGCAGGTCAAATAGAATGTCCTGCGGAAGTTCCAGCGTCTCACTGGCCCACTTTCGCAGTTTGCGGCTCATCCGGCTCATACGAGGGAATCTCCTTTCCTGTCATAAAAACAATTGTTACCCAACGGCTAATCATTGCTTTTATGGCAGCTACGCTGCTGATTTTCATTTTCTGTTATGTTCATCCAGTAGATCATAATCTTAGTCGTTTTCATGGCAACTACGATGCTTTTTTATAAATTGCCGATGCCGCTTAGATATGGGCGTCGTTACAGCAGCGCCACAGATATCTGTACTGTACACTTTATGATCCAGCCGCCATATTTATGAAACGAAACTAACAATTCATCGTAGCCCTGATTTTGCATAGCAAGAGTCTGGATGCTTAAGTGCTTTTTCACCCCGCGTTGCAGCAAGCAGCTGATCAATGCTCTTTTTTCTGAACAAGCAAAATTCATCATTAAGGTAGACATAATGACAGGATTTCAGCTTACAAAAAAATGTGATAAACCCTTGCTATTACAGGGTTCATCACATCTTATATCAGGTTAAAAGAGGATCTATCGCTAAACTGATTTTTATTCTGAACTAGCCTATGTATTAGCACAAAAAATAGTCCGCACCAGCTAGAGCCGGGGCAGACTAAACCATTCATGCAAACTGCTTAAATAAAACGATACCAACTCATGTCTTTTTAACGTCTTCCTCCACCCATATAACGCTTGGAACGCGGTGGACCCAATATTTCTGCCCAGATCACGCCTCTCCGCAGGTCAGCCGCAGTTACTGTACTACGCTCCTGCGAAGCCCCCTCTGAGGCATCTGTAATCTCTCCTGACTCCCTTGCATTGGATATGCGGTCGAGACGGGCTAAAACCGATCTACGCTCTTCTTCCATGACCCGGATTCGATCCTCCAGAGTCGGACCGTTATCGAGGGAATCCCGATCCGTCTGCCGCTCTGTTTCCGTCCAATTATTCATTGGTTCATCCATATGCCGAGCTTCCACAACTACACGCCGTTCATCAGGAAACTGACGCTGCAATTCTCCGACAGTATCCTGTCTTTGCGGCTGGCGCTGCTCCTGCCTGTGTTCCGTAGAGAAAGGTCCCGAGGGTGACGAAGGTCCGCGAGAGCCGTGGTCGCCACCAAACGTAGGCATACCCTTTCCCGGCGGCGCTTTTCTCTCTGTGCTTTTCATGCTTTTGCCCAAAAAAGACACCAACGCAAAGCCGATCACAATCAGGATATACAAATGCTCAAAAATCCAGCTGATAAAGTTCATAACTCACCGCCTTGCTGCCGCAATTTAACGGCTATATCCTATGGTTAGTCCCGGTTTTTGTTGTCATTTCCCGAGTTTTCATTCGGTTTCCCCAAAGAGCCACGCATTTGCGTATCTGCCTCAATGTTTTTCAAATTCATATAGTCCATAACGCCAAGCTTTCCGCCACGCAGCGCCTCAGCCATTGCCAGCGGAACTTCGGATTCGGATTGAACCACACGCGCTCTCATCTCTACGACGCGCGCCTTCATTTCCTGCTCCTGCGCCACCGCCATTGCACGCCGTTCTTCCGCTTTCGCCTGCGCAATCCGTTTATCAGCTTCCGCCTGCTCGGTCTGCAGGAAGGCGCCAATGTTTTTACCTACATCAATGTCTGCAATATCAATAGACAAGATTTCAAACGCCGTCCCAGCATCCAAACCTTTGGATAGTACCGTTCTCGAAATGGAATCCGGGTTCTCCAGCACGTCCTTATGCGAATTACTGGAGCCGACAGTCGTAACGATCCCTTCACCGACCCGCGCAATAATCGTTTCTTCTCCGGCACCCCCGACGAGTCGATCAATGTTGGCACGCACTGTAACACGAGCCTTAACCTTCACTTCGATACCATCCTTGGCTACCGCAGCGACAGTAGGTGTCTCGATGACACGCGGATTAACGCTCATCTGGACCGCTTGCAGAACATCCCGACCCGCAAGGTCAATCGCAGCTGCGCGTTCAAATTCGAGCGGAATGTTGGCCCGCTGCGCAGCAATCAGCGCATTGATCACTCGGTCTACATTACCACCCGCCAGAAAATGACTTTCCAGTTGGTTGATATTTAAGCCCAGACCAGCCTTGGTTGCCTTAATCAGCGGATTCACAATCCGGCTTGGCGTTACACGACGTAACCGCATAGCTACCAGTGTAATGATGCTAATCCGCACCCCTGACGCCAACGCTGAAATCCACAGCATCACCGGGAAAAAACTGAAAAATACACTTAACACAATAATCACTACAACGGCAATCAGCAAAACGCTGACAATACCCGATTCGAACACTCGCATCATCCTCCATTAATCTAATTCTTCGTTTGTTTTCGCGTTTTAGACGCTGGTGTCCGTCTTGACCACAATGCGTCCACCTTCTACTTTGGATACGATAATGGGCATATCCGTAGCGATAAACTCGCCGTTCGTCACGACGTCCACACGTTCGTCAGCGATAAGCACGGTTCCTGCTGGACGAAGCGGTGTCAGACTCACACCTCTTTGTCCCAATAGCAATTCCCGATTCACTACTGAAGAAAAGCCTTGGTCAGCCGTCAAACTTTCTTTAAGTATAAAACGGTTCCATATTCCCCGATCCTTGAAAGCAATCCCTATGATCGCCACCACAGCAACGGCAGCAGCAAAGGCTATACCCAATGATATAAAAGCATGCTGCATGTTGTAGGCCGCGCGAACAACTCCGGCCACAAGACTGATGGAACCCAAAATACCCAGAATGCCAAAGCTTGGAATGAACATTTCAAGTATAAGCAAAGCCAGACCGATGATAAACAACAGCCACGTCTCGGAGCCTGCAAAGCCAGCAATATAATTGCCGAAAAAGTACAAACCAAATCCGAGCACACCTAAAATTCCCGGCACTCCAAAGCCCGGTACGAGTAGTTCAATGACAACACCTGCGATACCGATAAATAAAAGCAATGTCTGTACAATCGGGTTGGTCAATATCTCGGCTGCTTTTTCAGCCCATGTTCGCTCCACGTGAAATACATCATCCGTGCTATAGCCCATCCACTGGATAACTTCTTGTTCTGAAGATGCGATGTGATCCGCATAGCCCAGTTTAAGCGCTTCCTCGCTGGTTAAAGAAATGATCTGTCCTTTTTCTTTATTAAAGTTCAGCTCCGGTATAGCTACAGTAATTTTGGAGTCTACCATACCTCTCGCAATATCCGGGTTACGTCCGCCGGATTCTGCAGCAGATGCCATGCTGCTCTTCCACCAAGCCACCGTTTTTGGGTCAGTGATAGCTTGCCCTTTGCCGTCCACCAGTGCTGCTGCTCCAATGATGCTGCCCGGCTTCATAACAATTTTGTTTGCGCTTAACGCAATATAGCTCCCCGCAGAGGCCGCTTCGCCTCTTACATAGGCAACCGTCGGAATCGTACTGTCCTTAATCAGCTTGCCCAGCTTTTCCGCCGTATCTACACGTCCGCCTGGCGTATTAACATCCAGCACAATGAGGCCCGCTTTGGACTCCGCCGCTTCTGCAAAGCCGCGTTCCATAAAGCTGCCCAGTCCCTGTTCAATTTCCTGATCCACCGGTATAACAAACACAGCACCGCCTTTCACAGCGGCCGCCGCTGATCCCGAATGAAATAATGGCAACAGCAAAACAGATATCATGATCCACATGCTCCAAAAGATCATTTTGCGGCTGGAGTGGTGATGTTCTCTATGCATTACTCTCCCCCCTTTCGATCTTTCTATGTTATAGCATATCAAATTTTGTCAGGTAAACCATACAATTTTCAGGATTTATTGTGAAATTCTTGAGTATGCTGCTATCCTGATGGCTGTCATGTACTTTACGCACCCGATGGACATCACGTTTCAAATGATTATAGATAACGCTTACAAAAAAAGAACTATTTATAATAACAGCAGCCTAAAACCAGCGCAGCACCCTCTGTAAACAGAGGGTGCTGCGCTTTCCTGTTTGTCGCAGGTTTATTGCAGAAATTGCTGAACCGCTTGGTTCACGAGCTTACCGTCAGCGCGGCCTTTTACCTTAGGCATCAAGGCCGTCATTACTTTCCCCATCTCGGCTTTCGAAGAAGCACCGGTTTCCTGGATGGTCTGCTGTACAATAACTTTAATTTCTTCTTCAGAAAGTTGTTCGGGAAGGTACTGAGCGATGATCTCTATTTCTGCTTTAGTGCTTGTCGCAAGTTCATCACGACCGGCTTTTTCGAATTCATGGAGGGCATCTTTTCGCTGTTTGATCTCACGACTCAGAATATCAAGCACTTCGTTGTCGTCCAAATCCCGTTTCAAATCTATTTCAAGATTTTTAATCGTAGAACGAACCATTCGAATGGTGGAGAGTTTGAACTTGTCCTTACTCTTCATTGCTTGCTTCATATCTTCGTTCAATCGTTCGCTCAAATTCATGATTGCTTAGATCCTCCTAGAACTTTCTCTTACGAGCAGCCTCGGACTTTTTCTTGCGCTTTACGCTTGGCTTTTCATAATGCTTGCGTTTCTTCACCTCAGCCAATACGCCATCCTTAGCAATGGAACGTTTAAAGCGACGAAGTGCAGCATCAATTGTCTCGTTTTTGCGAACTTTAGTTTCAGACACCAGTTTTCCCTCCCTCCGACCAGACCGTCCAAGAGCAATAACACGGTTCATCAAATTTTATTATAGGTGAAACGGAAACCGGGTGTCAACCTATAAGAAAAAATGAATAAATAAAGGATACATATTTCTCCATTACGTCCGTATTACTGAAAGACAAGCACTGTCATTTTTAAGAATGTGAGTCCGAAATACCCGTCAAGGCACCCAATGGGGCACCGCCCAACAGATGATAATGCAGATGTCCAACCGCTTGCCCGCTATCCGGACCGCAGTTGTTAATCAACCGGTAACCCGATTCAGCGATACCCAGTTTTTTCGCCACCTCAACCGCAACACGATGAATCTCCGCAATCAGAGGAAGATCCTCTTCCGTCACAGCATTCATTGAAGGAATATATTTCTTCGGAATAATGAGCACATGTACTGGCGCCGCAGGCTGGATGTCATGAAATGCAAGCACATTGTCGGTTTCCAGCACTTTTTTGCTGGGGATGGTTCCATCCACAATTTTCAAAAACAAATCGTCCATTCAAAACCCTCCTTTGGCAGTGAGCCGATCATCAGATTCGAAAGTACAGAACCTTTGCTATCGGCATTCAAAGTTATGTATTTCCCACAACCGAATTAAACATATACAGTTATGGTTTGTTATACCTATGTTTCTATATGTATCATAACGGAAAAAGGGGCTTAATACCAGTTCCCTCTTCCCGCTTCTTCTATAATAGCTTTCACCCCTTCATCAATTTGATCTGGCTGAGCACGCGAAATACTGATGCGTAAAAACTTTTCGTGTTCCTTGTAATCGGATAAGTAAAATCCTTTACCAGATACCACCTCTATCTTTCTCACGGCAAGACGCTGCACCAAACGCTCCATGTTCACTGTCCGGGGCAGCTTCAACTGCATATACACTCCCGAGCTAACAGCCGACACTTCAATCACCCGATCCTGATTGTATCGCTCCACCGCCTGATTTAAAATGCGAATGCGTTCCGCATACAGGCTGCATATCGTGTGCTTGTGGCGTTCATACATTCCATTTTTAATATAAATATCAAGTGCGGCTTGAGATAAAATGGAGGTGTCGACGTATCTTTTGTATGCGCTGAACGTCTTTAACAGGGTTTCCGGCAAAACCGCCACGCCTAAGCGCAAGCCGGGGAAAATGATTTTCGAGAAGCTTTTTAAATAAATAACACGGTCTGTCTGATCGTACGCATATATAGGATCAAACAGGTGATCGATCCCCAAATCAGCCATGTAATCATCCTCTACGATGTACACATCGTATTTGGCAGCTAATGCGGCTATAGCCTTGCGTTCCTCTGTGTTGTAGGAGGTTCCAAGGGGATTATGATATCTTGACATGGTGTAAAAAAACTTGATGCTACCGTTCTTAAATTGATGCTCCAATTCCTGCAAATCCATACCTACCGCTGTTCGGGCGATGGTGCTGACGGGTATGCTCTCTCCCTCCAAAAAACGCAAATAAATATCGTAGCTCGGCTGTTCTACCAAAACCGTCTTTTTGCCGTTCGGAAACGGCATTTTAGCAAGGATTTCCAGTGCCTGCTGAACACCAGAAGTGACGATAATCCGCTCCATTTTTGCAAATACCTGATTATCGGCCAAGTGAGAAACAAGCGTATGACGCAATGTCTCCAGTCCTTGCGAATCTCCATAGGTGAACAAATGATATTTGTACGTATCAATGGCCTGATTCAGACAGTGCTGAAAGTCCAGATACGGAAATACGTTTAAATCCGGGGAGGCCGAAGCAAAATCAATCGTTTCCTGAATATGACCTTGGCTACGGCTATGACGCAAATCGCCGGAGTTCTCCACCACATAATATCCGCTTTGCGGAATGGAATAGATGGCGTGTTTTTTTTCAAGTTCGGCGTATGCCCGCAAAATCGTGCTTTTGCTGCACCCGTACAACTCTGAAGCATCTCGGATCGAAGACAGCTTCTGACCCGAGCTGTATTGCCCCTCGCGGATTTTAAGCTCTATATCCGATAGAATTGAAATATATTTTTTCACAATGATCCTCCTGCCTGTTTATTTCACTTCCTACTTCTTTATACGGTTGATATTAACATGCTTTATGAATAACAAGGATGCCCCATTTTATAAAATTGTACCGATACAGTTATGATAATTTGATATCCCACAGGCTCGTCCATTGTTGTACCTTTAGTTCATCGGAGAGGACGTTAGCGAACATGGTCCCAAAGCATGAAAGAAAGGTAGGCAACTTATGGACACCCAAACAAAAGGATTAAAACTGGCTTATTTCTTTGCGGTGCTGAATGCTGCAATTATTGGATTTTCGTTTTTATTTACTAAAATGGCCCTGGTGCATGCCCATCCCATCGATACGCTGACTTATCGGTTTGCGGCTTCTTTTATAGTTCTGTCGATTCCGGTGGCCTTGGGGTGGATCAAGTTATCTTATCGGGGCAAACCCATATTTAAAGCGCTGCTGCTGGCTTTGATGTACCCGTTGGGATTTTTCACGCTACAAGCATTTGGATTACAACACGCAACCTCCGCTGAGGGAGGTATTATGTATGCCTTCACACCCGTTGTTACGATGATCATCGCTTCCCTATTTTTAAAAGAAACAACGACCCTTTTACAGAAGCTGTCGATCTTTTTATCTGTGTTCGGCGTTGTGTTCATCTTTATCATGAAAGGGAGCAGCTTTAACTTGTCCAATTTGGGCGGGCTCTCCATGCTCTTCCTGACGTGTGTAGCTTTTGCCGGATACAGCGTTTTGGCACGCTCTCTGTCGAAGCATTTTAGTCCGGCGGAAATCAGTTATTTTATGATGAGCATCGGATTTATTACATTTCTGGTCGTATCGCTCACGAAACATATTCAAGGTGGAACGCTGAGCCAGTTTGTCGCATTGTCCGGCAACGGCACTTTCGTACTGTCCATTATATATCTTGGCGTGGTGGCCTCGCTTATCACTTCACTGACCGCAAATTATGCCTTGTCCAAAATAGAAGCGTCGAAAATGAGCGTATTTACCAATCTGTCGACCATCGTGTCTATCGCAGCCGGGGCTTTGTTTATTGGCGAAGAAATAACAGTGTACCATCTGATTGGCTCGTTACTGATCATAGCCGGGGTGATCGGAACCAATTATTTGGGCCGGAAAAAGACAGTATCGCTTCGTGCAGACTCTACTAAAACATAGTCGCTTATAGAGAAGTGAGCTGGAAAAGAAAGATTGTTGAGATAGCTGAGGGCATGTTATAGGTAGAAAAAAAGAGGCTGTTTCTTCTTAGCGGAAGAAGCAGCCTTAAGTGTGTCATGATGACCCTACTATGGCGATTAAAAAACAGGGGTTTAATAATAAGGGAGCAGGCTGATTGCGGTCAGCGCAGCAAGCGGCAGGATCAGACGGTTAAAGCGCCGACGTCCATATGGGAAACCATATCCGTAGCCTATGCCGGGTACCGGGGCTGGGTACGGATATGGAGGGTAGGAAGCAAAGCCACCATAAGCACGGGAACCGCAGCCGCAATTGTTAGGCGGATAAGGGAGATTTACGTTCTCTGCTTCACCCACGGGAACTGCCAAATATAATTTCTCATCATCCACATGCTCCACAATTCCATCATACATCGTTCCATCCTTCACCCATACGCATACGTAGCGGTGCATATGCTGTTGACATAGCATTTTAGCATCCATTTTTTCTGGTGCAGTCCCTTTTTCGTTGGTCATACTTTTTTCCATGGTTGTTTCCTCCTAGGCTCTTGCATGTATACCGTATGTTATTCAAAAATGGGCTATGTGCTACATCAAATTGGGCGAATTCCGGCTTGCAAACAAAAAAAGAAGCACCCCGGAGGCTCTTGGTAGAGCCCCTCTGAACGGACGTATGACGGGAAGTTTCCTTCCGCAGCATACGTCCGCCGGGGTACTGTATGATTAACTTGTCGGCTTAGCTGTATTATAACAACACTTTGAAACTGTATCTGTGATCTGTGTCACGTTGCTTCAAAATGTTTCCATAACCACACGGGAGCCGCCTCCAGCCTGCTCTGCGGGAAGAACGACCAGCTTGCGCGGCAGACGGGCCCGCAGCTCGGGCACATGGCTGATCACGCCGACCGACAGTTGATCGTGATGCAGCTTTTCCAGCGAGGTGATCACCGTGTCCAGCAGTTCAGGGTCCAGCGTTCCAAAGCCTTCATCCAGAAAGAAAAATTGCAGCGGGTATTGGCCGCGCAATTGAATCTGGGCCGACAGCGCGAGTGCGAGCGACAAGGAGGTCAGGAACGTTTCACCGCCGGACAAGGTGGATACTGGACGCTTGACCCCGCCGTTGGCATCGTCACTAATGACAAAGCCACCGCTGGAGTCTACCTCTAGCGCGTAGCGTTGCTTGGTCAGAAAACGTAAACGGCGTGAAGCCGACTGACTGACCTGCATTAACTGCTCCTCGGCAATGTATTCCACGAAAGCGTTGCCCCGGAAAACGGACTGGAGCTTGGACATCTTTTCTGCCTCGCTGCGCAAATGTGTTCGATTGGATTCCAGCTCCATCCAGCGGACATGCCGATGCTGCAAATCCTCCAAATCACGCTCAGCCTTGGCACGATTCTGAAGCGACTCTTCATCACGTGTACGGCAATCACGCAGCTGGGCTGCGGCCGTTTCCCACTGTTCCTCGGTCACTGTTGCTCCATCCAGCTGTTCTTCCACATGCTTTAAACGGGAGGACAGCTCCTTTTCACGTTCCCGGTGCAGGCTCACTTCACGTTCATAACGTGCAGCTTCCTCCGGCCCGAGACAGCATTCCACGACCTCTGCTTCGGTAGCAAAAGGAGAGGCCTCCAGACGACTGCTCCAGCGGGACTCCGATATCTGCCGTCTTTCTTCTGCCGAATCGGATGCCTGCCGGGCAATCAGCGAAGCATGAACGGCTTGCTGCTTGCGTTCCTCCGCTTCAGCGCGGCGGCGTGCGGCGGCTTCGGCTCCGTTTCTCAGCCCTCGAAGGCGCGAGTTCGCTTCTTCCAGCAAGGAAGCCGCAGGGTCTTCTCCAACCCACTTGCGAAGCTGGACCATTTTTTCGCGCAGCAAGTCATCTTTATTCTGGAGTCCGGTACGACGGGCAATAATGATTTTGTCTTCCTCGATGATGCTCTGCTGGATCTGCTGAACACGGGCCGCCTTCTCTTCGAGGAAGGTCACGCTCGTCTCCAGCCGGGACCGCAGCTCTTCCGCACGCGTATCGCGCTCCTGCATGGCGCGATAAAGCTCCGCGGCTTCGCCCGGCGCCACGTTCGGCAGCTGCGCCGCCCATTCGGCACGCAATGCCCCGCTGCGCGTGGTGCATGCCTCGCGCTTGCTCCGCGCCTGCGTCAGCGCTGCGACAGCCGCCTCTTGCTCGGCGGCTGCGCGAATACGCCGCTGCTGTCCGGCGGCGTCCGCCTCGCGTAACGCGTGCGCCTCCGCAGGCAGCGCACGCGCACGGGCGGCCAGCTCGGCGG
>NZ_JBITPH010000061.1:0-16820 GCF_050467685.1 Paenibacillus sp. NRS-1782 | reverse complement strand
ATTACAGAAGAAGAATTTATAGCCATTGACCAGCTTAATAAAAAATCTTTCAAGTAGCTATAACATGGGCAGAAATGGACTTGATGATGTGCCGAAAGCATTATACCATGTGACCGTATAAAGAAGATATCGAAGGGAGAAATAGCTATGGCCCAAGCCGCAACCGCAAAAAAAGTCGTCGTTGTTCCCATTAAAACGATGGACATCGTAGAAGGAATTCAATCGATTCAAAAGAAGAAAGTCGCTGCCTATTGCCGGGTTAGTACCGATTCCGAGGAGCAAAAGGAGAGCTATACCAATCAGGTGAATTACTATACTCAATACATTCAAAACAACTTGGAGTGGGAAATGGCTGATATCTATGCCGATGAAGGCATCACCGGTACCAGCACCAAAAATAGAACACAATTTAATCGGATGATACAGGATGCTCGAAACGGTAAACTGGATCTGATTCTAGTGAAATCTATTTCGAGATTTGCGAGAAATACACTGGATTTATTGAAATATGTACGGGAACTCAAAAGTCTCGGAGTCGCCGTATTCTTTGAACGGGAGAACATTAATACACTGGATACCACAGGCGAAGTATTGCTGACCATTCTGAGTTCCCTTGCCCAAGACGAAAGTCGGAATATTTCTGAAAACAGCCGATGGGGCATATTACGTGGATTTCAAAACGGCAAAGTCTTCTGCAACACGACTCGTTTCCTCGGCTACGATAAGGATGAACAGGGTGAATTGGTGATTAACGAGCCAGAAGCGGAGATTGTGCGGCGCATATACGAGGAGTATTTGGATGGCAAAAGCTATCAGGCGATAGCCAGAGGATTGATGCGAGATCACATTAAAACAGTCACGGGTGGCGATACGTGGTGGGATTCCTCCATTACCTTAATTCTGACCAATGAGAAATATTATGGAGCCTTGCTGCAACAAAAGACGGTAACGGTAGATTTTCTAACCCACAAACGAATCAGGAATAAAGGACAGGAGCAGCAATATTTAATTGAGGACAACCATGAACCGATTGTCTCGAAGGAACTATTTGAAGCGGTGCAAAAGGAAAAGGAACGGAGGGCCAAGCTGAAAGGGAGTGTGATGGGGGATAGTAAAAGATACTCCAGTAAATATGCACTCAGTAGCAAAGTATATTGTGGATGCTGCGGAGCTATTTTTAAACGGCGAACCTGGAACAGCAATAACCCATCCAAAAAAGTGGTATGGCAATGCAAAACGTATGTCAATGAAGGTAGGGCAGCATGTGATGCCAAATCAGTCGATGAACAAGTTTTACATTCCGCGTTTGTACGAGTATTTAATCGGATGTATGAGAATAAGAAAAGATTGATTAAAACGCTGAAAGCCAATATTGAATCGGTACTTTCCAGCAGAGTAGAGCAAGAACAGCTATTGGATATCGAAGGGCAGATGCAACAATTGAAATCCGACTTGAAGGAATTAGTGAATCTCAAGCTACGAAATCAGATTGACGAGATCGTATATGATGAAGAAACGGCTAGACTTTCCAGTGAGCTAAACGAGCTACGACAACAGAAGCTGACACTAGAGGAAAAGAATGAGCAGAAAGCGAAAATCAAGGAGCGAGTCGATGAAATCATCCAAGTACTAAGCACACAGCAGGATATACTGGAAAAATTTGATGATAACCTATTTAATGCGTTGGTGGAGAAGATAACCATTCTCTCACCAGCGCATTTTGTTTTTACCTTGAAAAGTGGAATGAGCATAGACGAAATACTGGACTAGAGAAACCATAGGATAACATTATCAGTAGGCTAACGAGTAAATGTGGGTTGTATGGCGGGAAGGATCAATCGAATCCCGTCTTTTACTCCTTCCATATAGATGGATTGTTTGTCCTGACTTAGTTGATAGCCTATTGCTTCTTCCCATTCCGATAGCAGACGTTGAATATCTTCAGTTTGGTTGCTTTTGAACTGCTCGATTTGAACGAGCAAACTTTCATCTTCTGGCAAACATGAAGCGTTTTGTTCACTGGCTAGTTCTAACTGATAAAACCGCTGGCGTAATGCTTCTTGAAACCAATCTGGCCAATTTGACATGGTATGTTTCCCCTCCCGTGGTTTGAGTGTGTGTATGGTAACTCTGATGGGGAGGGATGGCAAGTCATTGTTTTTCATTCAGGAAATTTACAGGCTCAATAATCAAGATTAAATCGAACAGTTGACAATTAAGGTACTTGCTAGCCTATACTATTTTTTAATTTTGTATAAAAATCCAATATATTGGCTTGATCAGGCAGTCCAGCAACTTGAGCATCTCCCAATTCAAGAATAATCCAAGATCCACCTTCCGTTTTTGCAATATCCATTGTAAAGAAACGGCTTTTTATTCTTTTAGCAATCTCTAAAAACGGGGATAGATCAGGAGGAAGGTTGTCATACTGACCTTCGTCCCAATATTCTGAAATGAAGATGGCTTCTCCATCTAAAAAGAAAATTCTAAATTCTTTAGATAATGGCATATTACTTAGAGAGTGGTAGGTTAAGAATTCTAGTTTAATATATTTTCTAAATACGATCCCTTCATTTAACTCATCATTCTGTAATTCTAAAAATCTGTTAACCACCTGATATACTTTTTTCTTATCTGAAGCATCTGGAATAAAACATGCTTCATTCCATTCATGTTTTCGGGATTTCACAAAATCCTTGATAATAATCGGTGCTTGACTAAAAATCTTTACTTTCTCATAAATCTTATCGAACGAGTCGTCAATATCCGACTTGTCTAACCAAACTGTTAATGGTGTAAGGTCTTGAATTAATTCGTAAGATTCAGGTAAGTGGTGGCAATGGATATAATTTTCTGGCGTATTAATTAGATCTAATTTTTTTGATTTCATTGCATTATAAAGTAACTGATAATTGTAGGCTTTTAACATCCAACCTCTAAATATTACTGTTTCTTTTTCTGAAACCTTTTTTAAATTTTGAATAGCAGATTGCGGATTGTTATTAAGTATAAGCTCTTCAAGATTAATAAGGCCTACTTCAAGCCCTAATTGCTTAGCATACTTATACTCCATTTCGTAGTTTTCATCTACTTTGCGCTCATTTAAAGGACTACTGCCAAAAATAATTTGCATAAGCCACTCCTTAAAAGAAGACCACAGAGGGAATATAAGTTTCCTGTGGCCTTGATTTTCTATTTAATGTTAAGCAAAAAAGGTCTCGTCGGGAAATGACTCCCCTTTTTTTATTATACTGGTCAAACGTTTTGCCGCATAAGTAAAATAATGATTTGCAGTGGACTCGGGAATAGCTGGTATGGATTCCAATTCATTAAACATCCTTGTTTTTTTATTAAATTCAATTCTTCCGGTTTTCTCTTCATTAGGTCCAAAACGATAAATGACAACATTTTCATCTTCTAATTCCTTGAATAAAAGTACATATGCACTCATAAATATAAATTCTCCCTTTTATATTGATTTAAGGTTCCCAAGTACGTCCTGACTTTGGCGAGATTGTGGCATCATGAGCTGTTCCGTAGTCCATTTTAAAAATACCTTCCAACCTCGATTCGAAGATTTCATGTTCGAGAAGCCTGATGTCATTAGGTGTATGCTTACCGTCGATAAGTCTTTGCCAAGCCTGTGCCATTTCGTAATCTGGATGGAATTTTCCACTAGATCCATCTCTAAATGTATGTTCTTTATTGAATACGTGATCTTTGATCTTTTGAATACGTGATTCTTTCCATCCTGTATTTTTAGAAATGGATTGAACGTCTAAAGAGCTTTTTCTAAAAGAAGTATACATTTTTTCCGCAATCGCTTCTTGCTTCATAAATTCATCAAATGATAGAATTCGTCCACCTGTCGGGAGACTTTCATTTGGCATATTATTAAACTCATCAATCGGCTTGTTTACACCTGGACCACCTTTTGGGTTGGGCTTTACAGGTGGCTTCTCTACAATAGGTGGCTCGCTTGTTCTGGAATAAAATCCGCCAGATCTACCTGTACTTGCTCTGGCTCCTAAAAATCCATAAAACGCTTCTTCGGGTAAATCTTCTAAGCCTGTTCTCTCGGCGAAATCCCCCAATCCTTGCCCAATTACCCCTTGATTATAACGTTTTATTAAGGCATTCAACTTTTCGTCGTCCAATTCTAAGACATTAGCTGGGTCTACACCCATGGATCTCAAGGCGGGTTTTAACGTCTCAAGGGTTCGTATATCGAATCTTTTTGTTCGTTTGGTATTAGCAATTCGTTGTATAGCTGCTATTTTATTTGGATCTGTTAATTGTTCCAGATGAATTTTTCCTTGCATTGCTATTTCTGTTTGTAACGCTTGTTGGGCTTGCTTCATTTTAGCTTTATTCTGCCACCAGTTGCCTGCAAAATAATCATCTTGATTCCAAAATGAAGTATACTTATTAATTTGCTTTTCTCTCCATAGACGTTGTTTTTCTACATTATCTCGGAGCCATTTCTCCTGAATGTTTTTAGGAACTTGCTGATAGGCATGAGCCATAGCATTCGACTCTTTCAGCAGGTTCTGAATCAGCTCTAATGGGCCACCGGAATTCGCTACATGACGCGCACTCGTATATGCTTTTCCTAAAATCCACTTGCTATAGTAGGCTTGTCGTGCTTGCTCATGCTCATATTGACTGATTAGTCCTTGGAGTGCTAAGCCAGCCAAGTGTTTGAGCGGGTGCAACCCCGTTTCTTTACTGCCTCCAACCGTGGGCGTTCCCTTGCTACGAATAGGGATGGCTCCAGTTGCTTGTAACACCGTTGCCGCCACTTTACCTGCTGGCCCACCCACCGTATTCAACATCACACTGGCTACGTTCCCTACTGCTGGAATGGAGCCTAACATTTTGGATATCGTCCCCATCAAGGCATTGGCCTGTTGAAGCGCTGCTGGAGTCGTAATTTTTGCTTTAGGAGTAGGGGCTTGGCTGCTAGATGAATCCTTGGCTGCTGATTGGGCTGCTTCATATGCTTTTATACTCATCAATGGTGGCTCCGGCACAGGAGGGAGGTCAGCCACGAAAACAGGAGCTTTCACTGTCCCTTCCTGATATATCACTGGAGCTTTGGTATCCGTCTCACCATCCAGCACCATGCTACTTTCTCCACCTTTGAGATACAGCGCCGTTCCAGCTTCAAGCGACAGTTCCTTACCTGCATCGAGCTTCACATGACCACCCTGAATCTGCACATTCCCCGGACTGCTAACGGTAATGCCACCATCTTCATTTAGTGTAATTGAAAATCCATCCGAGGTGGACAGGGTCAGTTCTTGCTCAGACATTTCTACGCCGCTACCTTGCACATGTTGCCATACCTTCACATTCGGCTGTCCATTTGTGTGGCGTTGTTGTCGTAGCGAATCCGTTACATAGGCATCCTGTTCGCGGTGTGTAGGCAGATACAGTTCAACCTGTTCCCCGATTTCAGGCATATCGTACCATCCACTGTGTTCTTCTGCGACATATCGAGTCGCCACGGGAAACCAGCAGGCTTTGGCAGGATCTTGCTTCGGGTCGATGTCCAGTTGAAGCTGTACGAAATCCTGCTGTACCTTGAGCACCGTTCCTGTCAGCGAAATCCCAGTGGCCTGGTCGTTTTCATAACGGGCATAGCGAATATTCTGTTCGGTTTGGAGATCATAACGGGTACGCAGTAAGCCATCGGCTAACGTGGTCACTGCTCGAACTACGACCAATTCTTTGCCTTGTCCAATGGGTAACGTGATGAGGTCACCCAGCGCATAATATTGCAAACTTTCAATTGTATAGGTGACATACGAGCCAGCACGTTGTTCTCCGGGCTTTTCCGCATCCAGCTCATGAAACGTTTTTCGTACCCGATAAAACACATCCCGTTCCACTTTGTGCTGCTTACCTTCTGGCATCCCGAAGAAAACCTTGGGTGAGGCTGCGGTTACCTCTGGCACAAGTACGGAACCAAAGCGAGAAGCGAGACGTTTTAAAAACGCCCAATCGGTCTCTTCATATTGTAAAACAAAAGTATCCAGCTTGGCATAATTAGTTACGGTATCAATAGCGTCTCCATACTCATATTTACGAACCATCGAGGTGACCAGATCATCATAAGTGCGGTGAATATCCTGATAGGAACGTTTTTTCAGCTTGATATCCATTTGATAGGAATGGGAAGCGGCCTCCAATTCAAAGGTGTATACTCCCCGTGTGCAATTCACAGACATTTGCGTAACGATTCCATGGAATAATCTTCTCAGCGATTGTCCCTGATCATCCAACTGACGAATCACAATCGGCTCTTGCTCCATATTTTGTCCGATGCATGCGGCTCCCTGTTCTTCGGAGAGCAACCCACTGATATGTAAAAAGGTATGATCATTAATGGCACGTGTTATTTGAAGTTGTTCTACATGTTGTGGCTGAAAGGGACCATAAAAGCGTAGGCTTTCATACCCGATCCCATCTGATAATAGGCTCAAGTGAGTTCGTAACTCCTTTCCAGATGTGATGGCTGATTACAAAAGTAAAGTGCAGCATTTTTAATTCGAGTCTGACGAATAGAAGACATGGATGAGTGCAACTTTGAGTCAAGACCCGTATGTATCACTGAGTTTGTTGGGTACAAAGTTACGAGATGTGATATTTAAATAACAGTCCAGCATATGTATATATCGGTTAATAGAGAGATTTAGTTTACAGAATGACCCATTCGTTGGGTTATTTTCAATGTGTAATACTGGAAGCAGGAGATATGGGAGGAGGGAAAGCTGAAAGTGATTTTGAGCAATTGTCTTTCAAAGTCAGGAACTGAGCTGATTTAATTGTGATTATGGATTCGGGTAAATTGGAATTAGTGGGATTGATAGAAGTGAAGGGGAATCATCTAGAAAAAGGGGTGTTGTGAGAAGGAGTGGCTTTTGATATTATAGGTAATATATATAATAAAAAGGAATATATCCCTTTCGCTGTCTCGACACATGTGGAGTGCGTGGTAGTAATATATCGAGATAAGAAGCAGTGATGTACAGGGTATAAGAGCAATTTGATTATGTTCCTGCATTCAAAAAAATGCTTTAGGGTTGAGTTTTGGGACATATTTCATTTTCATACATAAGGCATGTGGAGTGCTGTTCACTATTGGTCAGGAAAGACTAATAGTTGAGGTGTATTGGCGTATACAGCAACGGAGCAACAATTGTCATTACAGGTAGAGACTTGTGGAGGCGGTTGTATCGCTCTCCGCAAAACACATGATACCAATAAGGTAGATATGATTGAGAATGCCTTAAAGCACTTTCAAGTAATTTAATATTGGCTACGAAAACAAAAAGTTGTTTGCTCTTCAAGAGGGTAGGCAACTTTTTCTATATAAAATTTACTATCACACTATCACTATGATTTCTACATAAAAAAACGTAATTTTTTAAAATTAATAAAGTTATCGCTTGCATTTTCAAAAACAATCTTATAAGATACAAGTATAAATAATAAAAATTAATTTTAGAAAGGCACGGATTTTAATGAGGAGATTAGAAAACGTAGTAGAGTTCGTGAGTGGTTCACCACAATTTAGGATTAAAGAAGCGCCTGATGATAAAGCGCCACTTTATACCTATTATGGACAATCAGAAATTGAAGATGATTTGGTTGGAATTGATTCTAATGGTAGTGATCGTAAGCAAGTACGAACCTTTGATAAGGTGAGTACGCTATGTCAAGGTGATGTTGCTTTTAGTTTGATTTCGGGAAAATCTACTATAGTTGGTGTGAATCATCAGGGATATCTATACACGCAAAACTACGTTAAGTTAGTACCGAATGAAAAGGTTGATTCAAATTATCTTGTTTACTTACTTAATGAAGATAAATTCATAAAAAAACAGCTTCAAACAGGATTACAGGGGTCTCAAGTTCTAAAATACACGCTGAAACAAATGAAAGAGCTTGAATTATTTAACTTGCCAAAAATAGAAATACAGCGGATTATCGGTGAACTTTATTTCAACCAATTACGGTTGGAGGCATTAAGAAAAAGAGTTTCAAATTTGGAAACGGCTATAGTATTGGAAAACTTGAGGAGGCAAGCAATACATGAATGAGAATCAATTTGAGACCGAATTAATTCAATACCTTACGAGCGGCACAATTGCACAACCTGAACATCTTGAAGGGATAAGCAATTTTGTGGTCAACGAATCCAATGTGGATTACATAGTGAAGACGAAACGGTGGAAATATGAATCGAAGATTAAAACGACCGAACAACTCTGGGATAACTTCAAGGCAATCCTGGAACAACACAATCAGAACACGCTTGACCATCCTTTAAGTGTTGTGGAATTTAATCAGGTTAAGAAAATAATATCTGACATTCAGACGCCTTATGAAGCTGGGCAGTTTTTGTATGGCTTAAACGGAGTGTCGCAAATCGAGATTGATTTAGACGATGGACGCCATGTATTCCTTACTGTTTTTGATCAAAAACAAATAGGGGCTGGGGATACCGTTTATCAAGTGGTCAATCAAATTAGAAGACCAGCAGTTATCGCAGGAAAACAAAATCGCTGTTTCGACACGACTCTATTGATTAACGGTCTGCCAATCATTCAAATTGAGGAAAAGCGTGATACCCGTGATGTCAATGAAGCACTCAATCAAATGCATCAATATGCTGATGAAAATCAATATCGTGATATTTTCTCAACTTTGCAAATTTTAGTAGCCATAACACCAAGCAATGTGAAGTATATGGCAAATACTACGCCAGATAAATTTAATAAGGATTTTGCTTTTAACTGGCAACGCAAAAGTGACAATACCATCGTGCGCAACTGGAAAGAATTCGCAGATTCCATGCTTTCTATTCCAATGGCACACCAAATGGCTACCAACTATATGATTTTGGACGGAACAAAGAACAAACAAATGTTGAAAGTGATGCGTCCGTATCAAGTGTATGCGACACAGAATGTGATTGAGGGCTTGAAACGTTCAGATTTTGAGCTTGGTACCCATAAAATCGGTTATATCTGGCATACAACCGGAGCAGGTAAAACGATCACAAGCTTCAAAACAGCATGGCTGGCAAGCCGTATGCCGAAGGTGGACAAGGTTGTCTTTGTTGTGGATCGAATCGCTTTAACCAAGCAAACCAATGAAAATTATAAAGCCTATGATCCTGACGCGACGGAAGACACATTGGGCAGCGTTCAAAATACAGACAATACGACTGATTTGAGTCGAAAGCTTAAAAGTAAAGACAATAGTATCGTTGTCACTTCTGTTCAAAAACTAGATACTTTGGTGAAACGCAAAACCTTTAAAGCTCCAGATAAGAATATTGTGTTTATAGTGGACGAAGCCCATCGTTCAACAGGCGGTGACTCATTCAGGAATATCCAAACAGCTTTTAAGAAATCCGCTTGGGTGGGCTATACGGGAACACCGATGTTTGATGAAACGACCACTGGTCTTCGAACAGAAAATATTTTTGGTCCGCTATTACATGCTTATACGATTCGTGAAGCCATTGCTGATCGTAATGTTTTAGGATTCAAAGTTGATTTTGAGACCACCATTGATGAAAAACAAATGAAAGAAAAATATCTTCCTGCGTTCTACCGTGAACGTTATCCCAAATGGAATGAAGAACGAATTCAAGAGAAAATCAACAATCTCTCCCAGGAAGATATGGATGATGCTGTTGAACCGAGTTTCTACGACGAAAATCCGGATCACGTCAAATTGGTGGTAGAAAACATTTTCAAAAACTGGCGTAATCGTTCGAATGAAGGAAAGTATAATGCTTTATTTACGACTCATGTGGGCGGCGGTAAAGCAAGTACGCCAATGGCGATGATGTATTTTAATGAGTTTCAACGTGTTAGCGAAGAAAAGAAAAAGGATGGCAGACAAACCTTAAAAGTTGCGGTGACATTTAGTCAAAATACATCGAATAACGATGGTATGCTTGCCGCCAATCAAGGTTTGTACGATGCCATTACAGCTTATAATGCTGAATTTGGCACATCTTTTGGGATGGATGATGTTTCTGGCTATACGCAAGACGTGACTTCACGTTTGAATAAATCAGCCACCGATCAAAATTTTCTTGATTTGGTTATTGTAGTTGACCAATTATTGACGGGTTTTGACGCACCTGAGCTTAACACGCTTTATGTGGATCGAACCTTAAAAGGAGCCGGATTAATTCAAGCTTATTCCAGAACAAATCGCATTTCGGATATGCAAGATAAACCGTGGGGACGTGTGGTGAATTACCGCTGGCCTGCTCAAAATGAGAAGTTGATGAATAAAGCGCTTGCTGTTTATGCCAATAAAGACTCTGCCATTTTGTCTGAAGAAGATCAACGTGAATCTAATCAGGAAGACGGAATTATTGCCAAACCCTTTGAAGATGTATTTAATGAAGTGAAAGAAGTAGTTGAGAAGTTAAGTAACTTAACGACTGATTTTCAACAGTTACCTCCATCTGAAAAGAAAAAGGAAGAGATGCTTGATTTGCTCCGCGAATATAACAGAGGAATGGCCAAATTAAAGCAGTATGATCCAGATGAAGTTGATGGTGAACAAGTCGGATTTAACTATGATGATCCAGATGAGTTAGTGGAGAAGCTGGGGATGACTTCAGAGCAAGAAGTCATGTTGACAACCGTGTTAACCAATGAACTCAAGTCGCATATTGCGAAAGAGAAGAAAATCCCTGTGTATCAAATTGAACTGCGAATGACACATGTGAAAGATGTTAAAGTGGATTATGATTATCTGACTGAACTCGTGGAAAAATTATTGAACCAAGTTCACGAAGGTAAAGATCAAGAAGCCAAAGAGACGCAAGAAAAGATCAATCAATTTGCCAATGGGTTGGATGATCGAAGCTATGCAACCAAGATTGTGAATGCGGCTACTGCAATTATTAAAGGTTACTTCCCACTTGCAGGCTCTAATTTCGAATATCCTGTGAAGCTAAGTGACAGTGAAGAGATTATCCAGCAAGCGAACAATGTTAGCCTGGATCGCATGTTTCTTGACTTCCGAGTGAAGTGGGGAATCACGGATATTATTACAAGCGCTCAAATGCGAGAATTGTTTAGTCGCCATCGCTACGGCTTACAAGACTTGGATGATACAGGTCAAATCCGTGACATTATTGCCCAAGCTAGTTCTAATTATGCGCTACTAGCTCATGATGAAACAGTACAGTCCTTATCTAAAATGAAATATCGAAATAGTTTGCGCGACGCGATTTACGAACTGGCGGATGAATTGGTCAAAAGTTAACAAGGTCGAAACCGTTCAATCAGAGGGATAGATGGGAGATCATGATGAAAGAAATACAATTCTTAATGTATGATGCGGATGAAAAAGTGGTTAGTGCAGAAATTGCACATACCACTCAACACGGTGCAATAGAAGGAAAAACACAAACGAAACCAGTAAAATATTATAATTTAGATGCAATTATATCAGTTGGCTATCGTGTCAATTCACAAAAGGCAACAAAGTTCCGTATATGGGCAACGGATGTCTTGAAAGATTACATTCTTAAAGGTTTTAAAATTGATGTTGAACGTATGAAACAAGGTGAGCATGTTTTTGGCAAGGATTACTTCCGAGAGCTGATTGAAACCGTCCGTTCCATTCGAGCAAGTGAAAGGCGGATCTGGCAGCAAATATCGGATGTATTTGCGGAAATTTCATACGACTACGACAGGAACGCAGACGTCACGAAGAAGTTTTATGCGACCGTTCAAAACAAGTTTCATTATGCGATTACAGGCAAAACGGCGGCTGAAATCGTGTATGACAGTGCCGATAAAGACAAAGAACACATGGGGCGTACTTCCTGGAAGAACTCGCCCGATGGCCGGATCTTACAATCCGACGTATCCGTGGCGAAAAATTATCTATCAGAAAAAGAAATTCGCAGTCTGGAGCGTAACGTATCAGCTTATTTTGATTATGTTGAGCGTCTGCTCGAAGATGAGGTTTTATTGGGAATGCAAGACTTTGCGAAAAGCATTGATGAATTCTTAACATTCAATCGCTATGAAATCTTGGATGGAAATGGGCGCATTTCACAAAGTGCAGCTAAGGAGAAGGCTATTGGCGAGTATAAAGAATTTAACAAGCATCAAAAAAAAGTTTCTGATTTTGATCGAGTCATTAAGACCATACAGGGAGAGCAGTAATGAGCGAACATAAAGAAAATGCACCTAAATTAAGATTTCCTGGATTCACTGATGCTTGGGAACAGCGTAGGTTGGGAGATCTCGCAGAATTTTCAAAAGGGAGCGGTTATACGAAGAATGATTTAAGCGAAACCGGTTTGCCAATCGTTTTATATGGTCGTCTTTATACTAAGTACGAAACTGTAATTAATGATGTTGATACATTTGTAGAGTTGAAAGACAAATCTGTAATAAGTGAAGGAAATGAAGTTGTTGTCCCTGCATCTGGTGAAACAGCAGAAGATATCTCAAGAGCATCGGTAATTGGAAAATCGGGGCTTATACTTGGCGGGGACTTAAATATCATAAAGCCCAACCAAGAAATTGATCCTACATTTTTAGCTTTAACAATTTCAAACAGTACACAGCAAAAAGAAATGTCAAAACGTGCTCAAGGGAAATCTGTTGTTCATTTACAGAATTCTGATTTAAAAAAAGTGAACTTACTCTACCCTAAATTAGAAGAACAAAGGAAAATTGGGGAGTTATTTCTTCAAATAGACCACCTCATCACCCTTCATCAGCGTAAGTTAAATAACGTGAAAAATTTGAAGGCTGGTTTGCTTCAAAAAATATTTCCGAAAAATGGCGAAGATTTCCCTGAAGTTCGTTTCCCCGAATTCACTGACGCTTGGGAACAGCGTAAGCTTGGGGAAGTCGTTAATGTAACAACTGGAAAGCTGGACGCAAATGCAATGGTTGAGGACGGTAAATTTGATTTTTACACATCAGGTATTAAGAAATATCGAATAGATGTTCCTGCATTTGAAGGTCCCGCAATAACAATAGCAGGTAATGGAGCGACGGCTGGATATATGCACTTAGCAGATGGAAAATTCAACGCATATCAACGAACTTACGTGTTAACGGATTTTCAAGCCAATAGAGAATTTCTGTTTTCGGAAATAGGAAAAAGACTTCCCAAAAAAATTGCAGAGGAAGCAAGAACTGGGAACATTCCATACATCGTCATGGATATGTTGACTGAATTAAGCATCAATATACCGTCAAATCTCAATGAGCAGAAGTGTATCGGACAATATTTTTCCACCCTCGACCACCTCATCACCCTTCATCAGCGTAAGCTGGAACACTTGCAAGAACAGAAGAAAGCATTACTGCAACAAATGTTTATATAGGAGGAAAATAACAATATGAGCAATAATCTACAAACGATCACAACAAAACTGTGGGCGATGGCAAATGAGCTCCGTGGAAGCATGGATGCTTCAGAATATAAGAACTACATTTTAGCTTTTATGTTTTATCGTTATCTGTCAGAACATCAAGAACAGTATTTAGTTAAAAATAATGTGATTGATGTTACCGATGGTGAATCGATCAATAATGCCTATGTAGAACAAGCGAATGGTGACGATTTGAATGATTACTTAGAAGATATTTCTGCAAGTTTAGGTTATGCCATTGCACCACTTGATACTTGGGAGTCTTTAGTTCAAAAGATTGATAATAGCATGGTGATTCCAAGTGATTATCAAACTTTTTTTGATAATTTCAATAAGAATGCTGAATTAAACAAAGAAGCTGCGAAAGATTTTCGTGGTGTATTTAACGACGTCAATCTTGGAGACTCGCGTCTAGGTTCTTCTACCAATGAACGTGCGAAATCACTTAACCGAATTGTAAAGCTTGTGAATGGCATTGATTACAAAGGTGCAGACAACAAAGATATTCTAGGCGCCATCTATGAATACCTCATCGGTCTATTTGCAGCAAGTTCAGGTAAAAAAGGTGGAGAGTTCTACACGCCTCATGAAGTTTCTAAAGTTTTGGCTAAAATCGTAACAGACGGTCTAGAAGAATCGGATAATACTTTTTCGATATATGACCCGACTTGTGGATCTGGGTCATTGCTGTTAACGGTTCAAGGTGAGTTGCCTGGTGGAGATAAACCAGGGGCGATTAAATTTTATGGTCAAGAAAAGAATACGACAACCTACAACTTGGCTCGTATGAATCTGATGATGCATGGTGTTTCATTTAACAATATGACTCTCTCTAATGCTAACACACTTGAAAGCGATTGGCCTGATGGACTAGATGCAAAAGGAACTGACCACCCACGCTCATTTGATGCCGTGGTTGCGAATCCTCCTTATTCTGCTCATTGGGACAATAGCGAAACGAAACTAAAAGATCCACGTTTTAGGGAATATGGTAAACTCGCTCCTAGAACTAAAGCAGATTATGCATTCATTTTGCACAGCTTGTATCATCTGAATGATACTGGAACAATGGGAATTGTATTACCGCATGGCGTCTTGTTCCGTGGCGCAGCAGAAGGTACAATTCGTCAAACGATCATTGAGAAAAACTATCTTGATACAGTTATAGGGTTACCTGCTAACTTGTTTTACGGTGTATCCATCCCAACTACGATTTTAGTACTTAAAAAAAATCGTAAAACAAAAGACATCTTGTTTATCGATGCAAGCAATGAATTTGAAAAAGGTAAAAATCAAAATAAACTTACTGATGAAAACATTAACAAGATTATCGAAACTTACCGAAATCGTGTGGATGTTGATAAATATGCTCGCGTGGCATCACTTGAAGAAATCAAAGCAAACGAGTTTAACTTAAATATTCCTCGCTACGTGGATACGTTTGAAGAAGAGCAGGTCATTGACCTTGCCGAAGTGAATAAGCTATTAGAGCAAGACAAACAAGAAATCGCTGATCTTGAAGCTAAAATCAATGAACAGTTGAAAATTTTGGGTATTAATGTGTAGAAATTGACGAAAGGGTCAAGGATATTATTTCTCGACTCTTTTTTAGGCTTTCGCTTGGGAACAGCGTGAGGCTAAAGATATATTGAATCTGATAGTTGAGAAAGAACATGAGAAATTCCCTTTTTTGTCTGTGACTCAAGAGTCAGGTGTAGTTTACAGAGCAGAAGTTGGAATTGATATTGCTAGTCCTATCGAAAGGGCTATGTATGCGGCAACTACTATAAGCATGGTAAGCACGTTTGTAGTCAGCATAGCGTCAAGGAAAAAGAACTCAAAAGCGTAATCTTGGATGATATTCGTAACATGGCTGAATCCCTCAGTGAGAAGGAAGTCATGGGCGGGTAGAGTCCAATGCGGCGCAAGCAATAAAGCAGTCAGAGAAGCACTTCCAGTCTTTACAGGCAAGTGGTAGTACAGTGGAGAGTATTGTCCGATTGAAAAAGGAACTCAAGCAGTTTAAGAAGTTAATGAATGTAAGATACAGAGTGATTCAAATAAACTGCCTCATCTTTTAAAAAAGAAAGCCTGACAGTTGCAAATACTGGTAGTAGGCTTTGAGAACATAGGAGGATACATGTCCTGGAGCAAATTGAAGCAACATCTGGAGAGTTTCCTCTGTCCTGCGTTATATGGAAGGGTAGAATACCGGGCAACCAGTTACCGTTATTTACCTGATAAATCTGGAATTTGTTATATTGCCGTAGATAAAAAGAACGTACTCAATATGAGTGATATAACTAGCTCAATCAGATGGTATCAGTCGGAGCAGGAAATTAAGAATGATCCAAATATCCAAGTTCCTATCAACAATGAAGAAATTGAAGCGGTCAAAAAAGATACCAAGGGAATCGTTCCAGAGGATCGTCTAAAAGTAATTGCAAGAAGTAGAAAAACATCAGAATATGCAAAGGATCTTTTGTCAGCACAGGCCTCATTAAGTAAATCAAATTTTATCGCTGTTGCTAATAAGTTTTTATCTATTTCTATAGAGGAAAGCTTAGAGAGTAATGACATCTTATTGAATATTCTAGCTTTAGTGGACAGACGAGTTGGAAAAAAGCGAATATTAAACATGACAGAGAAGATGAAGTTAAAGCATCCAATTGTACAGTATTTTTATGAACTACGGCGTAATACGTTATGAAAATAAATAACTTTCATTGAAGAGCATCATTCCAAGAGATCCAAATCGCGATGAAGCAAGCCCAAAAACGTCGAATGTACGAACGATACCAGACGCTGTATTTGTATCTGCAAGGAACAGAAATAGAGCAAATAGCTCATACCATCAACCGAAGTGTAAAAACCGTAAAAGGTTACATTCAAGCGTATCAAATAGGTGGGCTTTCCGGTCTTCAAATGAATCATTCGCCAGGTGCGCCTGTTCGATTAACCTCGGAACAACAAGAAAAGCTGAAACAGACGATCGTGAATTCGGTTCCGCATGATGTAGGCTTTACGGCGCGGGACCATTGGACACTGGAGATTATTGCTGCCTTGATTAAGCGGGAGTTTGGCGTAATGCTTCCTGAAACCATTCTGGCCAATTTGACATTGTGTGCTTTCCCTCCCGTGGTTGAAGTGTGTGTATGTTAACTCTGATGGGGAGGGATGGCAAGTCATTGTTTTGAATAGAAGATAGATGTGTTTCATATTTCTTACACAGATTATACGACATGAACTTAAAAGTTAAAGATGATACAAACATTTGAGGGAGGCTATTTTCTCTATTTACCTACATAAAACTAAGTTCGATACAAAACAAAACAACTCCCGTAGCGACTTCTTGGCGTTAATTTTTTATTTT
>NZ_JBITPH010000060.1:0-108929 GCF_050467685.1 Paenibacillus sp. NRS-1782 | reverse complement strand
TTGGTTATTCAACAGGCGTGGGTCAAAACATATAAAGTTGATAAATCGAACTGTTTTTCGGTTGTTCTAATATGCTTCAAGGCTTCAAAAGCACACGCTTTGATTTTTTTGCGTTTTACCCTCAAGTTTGCTGATCATCTACTTAAATGTATAATGAATGCATGAGGTGATGGAAATGGCAAGATATAAAGAATTTGAAGTTAATGAAGTATTAGATAAAGCGATACAACTCTTTTGGATGCAAGGGTACGAGAAAACCTCGATGCAAGAATTAGTCGACTTTATGGGAATTCACAGAAAAAGCATCTATGATACTTTTGGGGATAAGCATGCTTTGTTTATAAATGCACTCAAACGATACGAGGCTATTCAAAACAACAAAATGAGATTATTGGTTGACAAGCAAGAACCGGTTAAGGAATTAATTCGACAATTTTTTGAGACCACTCTACAGAAAAAAGGAGACCCCCAAGGGTGTTTCATCGTTAATTCGGGTGTGGAGTTGGGATTATTAGATCCAGAAGTTGCCTCCTTAGTTGAAGATAGCTATTCAAAAACGGAGAAGTTGTTATATAATCTCATTCTTATTGGTCAACAAACAGGTGAATTCGAAGCTCAGCTTGACCCTGAAGCCCTTTCTCATTACTTCATGAATGCTTGGTTAGGGTTACGTACGTTGGTCAAAACAGCAACCAATCAAGAGAAGTTATCGGGTATTATTAATACCACACTGAGCATTTTAGATTGAAAAGGAAAAAATATGAATCTTAAAGCCGCTGATCTGAGTAGCGAAGATCAGTGGTACTTTAACAAGGTCTTATCATACGCTTAACTACGAGGTGATGGTTATATTTATATTTTTATAGAAATGTAAATTTGACCGGTACTTTAATTGTGTAGTAGGATATTGGTACTGAAAAAACGTTTATAGTTTAATTTGGTATAAAGGATGGGGGATGAATATGAAGGAAAGGATTCTAGAAGCTTTTGTGGAGGAGACGCATGAAAGTGGATTGAAATTTACCATGGATGATCTTGCAAAAAGACTCGCTATTAGTAAGCGTACCTTATATGAGCATTTTTCGTCCAAAACACTCATTTTAGAAACGCTTATAGAGCGTACGAATGATGATATGATTCGAAAAACCAAGCAAATTGTCGAAAACGATCAATTAACCTTGCTAGAGAAGATTAAGCAGTCGATCAGGGTCATACCGCAATACAATGATTTTTATGATTTACGAATCCTGGATCAAATGAAAAAATATTATCCTGAGCATTGGAAAAGGGTGCATACCGATTTGAATGATTGGCCCCAGATCAGAGCATTAATCCAGCAGGGCATCCAGGAAGGGATTATTGTAAATAAAAACGAGGCTCTCATCATGAGACTTATTATTGATTCTATAAATTTAACGCTTGATCAGCGATTTTTTCTGGATAACAGTGTGACAGTAGAGGAGGCTATTTATTCTATTGTAGATATTTTGTTATTTGGACTGGTCAAAAAATAGAAAATAGCCTCAACAATATGTTACATATTTGAAGAGGTTATTTTTTTATAAGAAAACTGATAAAACTATTTAAGTTTTATTGTTTCCGAAAGATAAGGTAAGCAAGTTTAAGAAATGATAAATAATAAAAAGATACACAGGAAAAGGAAGGATTGAAACATGTCTATGCTGACACGAAATCGAGGAGCTATGCTGTTACTGATGCTTAACATCTTTTTGGCATTCATGGGGATTGGATTGGTTGTTCCCGTATTACCTAAATTTATAAGCGAGCTGGGAATGAATGGTTCCTCGATGGGACTGATGGTCGCGTCTTTTGCCCTGACGCAACTTTTGTTATCACCATTGGCGGGCAAGTGGTCTGATCGTTATGGACGTAAAAAATTGATCGTTTCGGGTATGTTTATTTTTATGTTGTCCGAGCTTGTTTTTGGACTGGCTAGTTCGGTACCTACCTTGTTTGTAGCTCGAATCATGGGCGGAGCGGGGGCCGCACTGCTTACTCCTTCTATTATGGCGTATGTCGCTGACGTGACCTCATTCGAGGAAAGAGGCCGGGGAATGGGGATGATTAACGCAGCGATTAACACTGGGTTTATTATCGGACCAGGCATTGGTGGTTTGCTGGCCACTTACGGAATACGTATTCCCTTTTTTGCAGCCGCGGGAGCTGCGGGGATAGCCGCTATCTTGTCTTTGCTAGTGCTGCCCGAATCCTTAAGCAAGGAAAAGCAACGGTATAATACAGAGCTTCCACGGCAAAAGGAAAACCTTTTGCAGCAATTTGCCAAGTCGTATCGTTCTCCTTATTTCATGGGATTGGTCATTGTGTTTGTGGTTGCTTTTGGGCTGGCTAACTTTGAAACGGTGTTCGGATTGTTTGTAGATCATAAATATGGTTTTACGCCAGTGGATATTGCCATCATTATAACCACAGGTTCCATTCTGGGTGCAGTTGTCCAAGCGACTATATTTGGCTGGATTATTAATCGTTTTGGCGAGAAAAAGATCATTCATATCTGTCTGGCTGTTGCGGGATTATTCATTTTTTTGACACTGTTTGCCGAGCAGTACGCCATGATTATGTTGACGACTTTTATCATTTTTCTGGCCATGGACATTCTTCGTCCAGCCGTAAGCACATCCTTATCACGGCAGGCAGGGGATGAGCAGGGGTTCGTGGCTGGAATGAACTCATCTTATACAAGTTTGGGTAATGTGATCGGACCACTGATTGCAGGATTGCTGTTCGATGTTCATATTAACCTGCCTTATATGGTTGCAGCTATAGCGTTACTGGCTTGTCTCGTCCTTTCACTACGCTCTAAGCAAGCGGGTGAGCAACACCCAGCAGCCCGTGCGTCAGAACAACATAGAGGGTGATAGCCGCAGGTCTGTATGCACCCCCGACTTAGGTCTAGGTTCAAAAACCGTCTGGGGTCCGTTTTGGCGAACTGCGGATCAGCGTACAATAAGGACATAAGCAAGACACAGTGAAAGGCGGTGAGAGATGATGAGAGTTAACAAAGGCAATGGGTTGGCTATTGTACTGATTGTATTGGGTTCGATTATGCTGCTCGGTAAGTTTACTCCATTTTTCGGTTACTTTGTAGGACACTTGATCGGTTACTTAATCCCGATAGTGATGATCATGCTAGGTTACTACGGTGTGAAAAGAGGAAATGTGGTCTTCGGATGGATTGTGCTTGTAATCGGGGTACTGGTTTTACTAGGCAAGCTGTCATGGCTTCTGGGGCCACTGCTGGCAATTGGGTTAATCATATTCGGTGTTTCACTGCTGAGTGACCGCAGAAGACGTTACTGAGATTGATGGATTCACGGGTAATGTGAATTACAGAAACGAAGTATGAAGATATGAAAATACGAAATGTGAAAGGAGAAGACGCAAATGAGTGTGTTTCGTAGAATGCGTGATATTACCGTAGCGACCTTCAATGAGCATTTGGAACAAAGCCAAGATCCGATACAACTGATTGACCAGTTCTTATATAACACCCGCGAGGATATTGCCGAAGCGGAAAAGCTTCATCAGCAATACGCAGTGCACACAAGACAGATGAAGCAACAACTGGATCACGCAGTGTCCATGCAGATTAAACGGGAGGAACAGGCGCTGCTGGCTTTAAAGGCAGATGAAGAACACATTGCAAAGCTGGCCCTTCAGGAAAAAATGCTGTACGCAGAAAAAGAAGAGCAGTATGGAGAACTGTGGGAGCAGAGCCGTGAATCGCTACGTGAATTGGAGCATCAGCTAAATACCTTAAAAACGGAATATCAAACGGTAAACAGTAAACGCCAGTATTATGCGGCACGTGTACAAACGTTGAGACTCCAGCAGCAGATGAACGAACGGGCAGGTACATACGGTGGACGAAATGTTCCCCGAATGTTCAACCGCTTGGAAGATCGGGTAGCCGATATGGAAGCAGAAACGCTGAGCTTGCGTGATTTGCGGCGGGGAGAAGGCGGTCACACGCAGGATGCCCATGGCGGCGAATCGCTGCTCGAACAAGAGTGGGCGAGACTGAAGAGCAAGCTGAACAACAGCGGGAAGGAGTAAGTTGATTATGACCCGAATTTACCGATCAAACCGGGATAGAGTATTAACAGGTGTATGCGGCGGTCTTTCTGATGCAACAGGGATGGACTCAACTTGGATTCGTATTCTGGTTGTGATCAGTTTCTTTATTACAGCAGGAACCACGTTTATGATTTATGTGATTGCGGCGCTGGTTATCTCCAAGGAGCCGAGATCCCCTTATGATGGAGGATTTGGTCCCAACAGCGGGCCTTACAATCAACAGGATTCACGCTATTATGGCGGGAACAGCACCGGTTCACAGTATGGACCGGGAACTGGTTACAATCAGGGCGGAGCATACGGTAATCCGAACCAATCTTTTGGTCAAGATGCCCGTCATTCATCCAAATTTAACACAGGTCCTAACAGTGATCTAGATTCCATGATGGAAGATATCGAGAAAAAAGCAATGAAAAAAGAGTTGGCAGAGTTACGCAAAAAATTAGAGCAATTCGAGAAGGGAGATCGTAAATAATGGGAATCTTTAAAAGAATGAAGGATATGACAAGAGCATCGGTGAATGAAGTGCTGGATAAAGTGGAAGACCCGATTATTATGCTAAACCAATATCTGCGTGATATGGAGGCGGAAATTCACGAGGCAGAAGTAACGGTTGCCAAGCAAATGGCAAATGAAAGTCGCATGAAACAGCGCTTGGAGGAAGCAGTAAGAGTATCTAATGAGCGTGAACAACAAGCAGAATCCGCATTGCGGAACGGCCAGGAGGAAGTAGCACGCAAGCTGCTAGGCGAAAAGATCTATTTTACACAAAAACAAGATGAATACCGCGACCTGCACTCGCAAGCCGAGCTTCAAGCCAAAGAATTGGTGCAGCAGCTTCACGACATGAAGGATGAGTTCTACAAAATGCGCAACAAGCGCAATGAGCTGGTATCTCGCGCTCAAATGGCAAAAGCCAAAAAACAAATGTCGCAAATCAACAGTCTGCACACGATTGAAAGCGGATCTGCTTCGCTGGGCTTTCACCGCATGGAAGAAAAAATCATGCAAATGGAAGCAGAAGCTGACGTACTGCGTGCCCCTTACCGTCAAGCTCCGGGAGAAGCGTATGTCAATCCGGCAGAGGCTGAAAAACAGTTTAAAGTGGATGAGCAGCTTCAACAGCTCAAATCCAAAATTCAAACGGGTGCTAAACCAGTAGATATAAAGAAGGACTGACTACTCGAAAATAAGACATTATGATATGCTTTATGGAATGGACACTGGTCAATTATAGTGCTCAATCTGTATGGCTCGGAAAAGCCATTTGGCGGCTTGTCGCGCCACTATGGCTTTTCCTTCCTGTATATAAAGGGGGTGCAGCATGGAGAAAAGGAAATCAGTCTTGGCACTGGCAGGTATCGCAATCGGGATTATCATTTTATTCGGTCAGTGGATTGGCTTCCTCTCCGTGATTGCACTGATCCTGATGTTGGCAGGAATATATAAGATTCGTAATTCCAAAATCAAAAAGGGCTATAGAATGCTCGCAATCGGGGCAGGGCTACTCGTACTGGATCATCTATTCCTTTTTGTGCTAGTAACTATAGGGTCGCTAGCTGTATTTTATTCACGTTCAAGAAAGCTGCATAAGGGTCAAAGCTCGATATTCAAGCACAATTTTATATCCAATCATAAATGGGACGAAGTGCCGTGGAGCTTGCGCAGCACAAGTATATGGCATGTAGTTGGGGATGTGGATGCTGATTTGACGTTGGCACTTCCGGAAGAACGTGAGTCCGTTATATTTTTGCAGGGGATCTTCGGTGATATTGACATCACGCTACCGGATAATTACGGTGTAGAGGTGGAAATGTTCGTGTTGTTCGGGCAGATTCAATTTGACCGTGATCATGAGGCGGGTATGCTCAATCGTCTGGTTTGGAAGTCACCCAATTATGCGCAGAGTGAATATAAAGTGAAGTTTGTCATTTCGTATTTGGCGGGCGATGTGCGTGTCCGATTTTATTGATCAGGAGGAGCCGGGATGAATCATAAAAAAACGTCCAACATGGTAACCCGCAGTATGGGTGAAGGTATCCTCCTGTGTGTTGTTGTGGGCGTAGTTGTTTTTTATATGCTGTATACATATGGATATGTGAAGTCGTTCCCAACCTGGGGAATGATATTGAAATTTGTGGGAGCCGTCGTCATGGTACTGATTGGCACCGGGGCAATATACGGTTTTTATGAGAGCTATCGCTTCAAAAGCAGGCTGGAAAAGCTGCGGGAGACGCTGCTGATGTGGGAAAAGGGGACCCCTGCCCGGGAGCTGCCGCCACTGGGTCATGATGAGTTGGGCAGGCTGGGTGAGCAACTGGAGCGAATCGGGCACAAATGGCAAGAGCAGGTTACTTCTTTGCAACGCCTGTCCACCAACAATGCACAGCTGGCAGAGCAGGCCAGAGTGACCGCGATTGTCGAGGAAAGGCAGCGATTGGCGAGGGAGCTACATGATGCAGTGTCGCAGCAATTGTTCGCCATTTCGATGACGGCGACGGCTGTAGGCAGGACGCTGGATAAGGATTTTGACAAGGCGCAGCGTCAGGTTGCATTGATTGAAGAAATGTCCTCGGTGGCGCAATCCGAAATGAGGGCGTTACTGCTTCATTTACGACCTGTTTATTTGGAGGGCAAGCAGCTGGAACAAGGATTGCGTGATTTGATACAGGAATTGCAGGCCAAGGTTCCCATGGAGATTGATTTTGAGATGGAGAGCGGAGTGCAGTTGGTTAAAGGTATTGAGAACCATTTGTTTCGCATCGTTCAGGAAGCTATGTCTAATACGTTGCGTCATGCCAAAGCAAGCCGCATGGAGATTCGTATCGTGCAACGCCCGGATTCCGTTCGGTTAACGATTAGGGATAACGGAATTGGATTCGAGCTGGATGATAAAAAGCAGACTTCGTATGGATTGTCCACGATGCAGGAGCGGGTCAGCGAGATTGGGGGAGCTATCCAGTATATAACGGCTCCGGGGAAAGGAACACGAATTGAGGTATCGGTGCCGGTTATAAATGATGAAAGCGGAAGGAACGATGATCATGGAAACGGAATTGCCGATTAGCGTACTGCTGGTAGACGACCATGAAATGGTGCGGATTGGTCTGGCGGCGGTGTTGGGCACGGAAGAAGGCATTGAAGTGGTAGGCGAGGCCGGAAGCGGGGAAGAAGGCATACGACTGGCTACGGAATACAAGCCGGATGTGATTTTAATGGATCTGGTTATGGACGGCATGGATGGAATTGAGACGACTCGCCAAGTGACACGCCTGCTTCCAGAGACGAAGGTCATCGTACTGACGAGTTATTTGGACGATGAGAAAATGTATCCTGTTATTGAAGCAGGCGCGTTCAGCTATCTGCTCAAAACCTCCCGTGCATCCGAGGTTGCGGATGCGATCCGTGCAGCGGCACGCGGACAGTCTGTGCTGGAATCACAGGTGGCTTCCAAGATGATGAACCGATTTCGCCAGCCGCAGGCTGAAGCGCCTGCGCATGCGGAACTGACGGATCGTGAAATGGAAGTGCTCCGGCTGTTGGCACAGGGTAAATCCAATCAGGATATTGCAGATGAGCTGATCATCGGGATCAAGACAGTGAAATTTCATGTCACGAACCTTCTGGCCAAGCTGGGGGTAGAGGACCGCACACAGGCGGCAATCTATGCCTACAAAAACGGATTAGCGGAGTAACGTGTAGAACGGACTGATACTATGAAATACCAAAGAATGGAGCCATTTTACGCTGCTGAACAGGTTCCAAATTAAATAGGTGAATACAACGAACCGGAGACTGCGGCAGCTCTCCGGTTTTTTTCGAACCTTAAAACGGTATTTAAATAAGTAAGAACAGAAAGGCGATTAAGGCCAAATCCAGCGCAAGTCCGGCTCCGTATCCATATCCACGATATCCACCATAGGGAGGGGATGGACTCAGCGGCTCCCTGGGGGGATTGATTAAGCTGCTTATTTTGGCAGAGGAATTTGCTTTGTTTTTAGGATTTCTTTTTTTCTTTTTGGAGCATATCTTCTTGGCTTCTTGTTTTCCCTTGTTAATATAGTTTCCGGCATAGAGACTATTAGAAAAGGAGGATGGATATCCGTTCAGCATCAGCTTACCTTTGCTACACCCGCTGAGAATGCCAATATGTCGTGTACCGTCATGCAGAACAGCACAGACCAGACGTCCACCGTGAGGTGCCACCTTGGCTTCATTTACAGGATATATGGGAAACATGATTTCACCTCTTTCTGAATAAGGTACGTTGTGATCATAGTCTATTCTCATGGTGCCTATAATGTATGGTCAAACACCCAGCAGGTGAACGAATATTTTTAAAAGATGTGCTTTTGCTTCTTGCGTGTATAAAACCTCTTGCAACGGGAAAGCTATTGATAGATTAATAGAATCCAAGCCAGCCGAAAAAAACACCCAGAATGTGCCTCCAGGAATCGGATGCTAGTGGAGCGGGAGGAACCATGATGTTAAAAGCAGAGGTCATCCAAAAAGGGCTTGTCGCTATCGCGGTGTTCGGAATGTTGCTGTTACTGGTAGGCTGGCGTTACGGGACGTTTCAGGCTACCGGATATGATTCCCTTAAGGCAGAAACGGACTTGCGCTCTGTATTGACCGTCTCGGATCAGGCTCCTGGTACACTGGATAAGCTGGTTGTGAAATGGCAAGGTAATTGGACTTCTTACGGTGATGATCCGGCAGCCATGGCGGACCGGATAGCCGATCAACTGAATATTCCCGCCGTAAGCAAGGTTGAGGAAAATGGACACACGGTGTATCGATCTGTTGGCAGAAGTGGAGAACTGAAAATCCGCTTAAACGTGATGGAGCAGCTAGCTGGTCAATGGTATACGGTCGTTCAGCTGGAGAGTAGCCATGCAGGACGTGAGCAGTTAATCCGGCTGCATAAGCTTTGTGCTGAACAATTGGCGGCTGTGGGAGTACAAGCAGTATGGAATACATCCATTCAGCATTCGCTGAAATCAAATGAGCCCGTGGACCAACTGATGAAGCTGACAGAGACACGTTTAGCAGGAAGCTTGTCCATAAAGGCAAAAGAAAGATATACAGATGCGACGACGGTGGCTGTATCCTATGAAGCACCGAAGCTACCTCTGGCAGTTCAAAGTGGTGAGCATCAGGTGCATATGCAGATGGCTGTGCATGAAGATGAGGAGCATCAGGATACTCGTATTACGATCGGTTTTCCGCTGATTACGATAGAATACTGACTTATAAGGTAAATTTATGATTCATCGGATAGCTTATCCATGCCGAATATGCTAAAATGTCATCAAATCTTCAGTTCCATGTTTGTCGAAAATCAAGTATGATCTTGAATAAGTATACACAATACTACATGCGGATTTCGAGGGCTGTGGAAGCGGAATCTTGTCATGGGAAGAATGAGGTACTTCATGGCTGACATACCTAATAATGAATCTGTTGTGATGCAAGGCGCTGTGTTATTTATTTTTGGTGCTACGGGCGATTTGGCCCGCCGCAAGCTTTTTCCTGCGATCTACAGCTTGTACCGCGAAGGGAAGCTGAGTGAGGATTTTGCCGTTATTGGCGTAGCGAGACGCCCTCGCACAGAGGAAGAATTCCGTAATGACCTGTACGCTTCGATACAGGAGTTTAGCCGTTACAAGGCAGAAAACGATCAAGAATGGCAGGCATTTGCCGAGCATTTTGAATATAAATCACTGGATATCAACAATGTCGAAGGGTTTCATGAACTGAAACAGCAGACAGAGACCATAGAGAAGAAATTCAGCATTCCGGGGAACCGCTTGTTTTATTTGGCCTTGGCCCCTGAACTGTTTGGAAGCGTATCGAAGAGCCTCAAAGAAGGCGGTATGATGGATGGCAAGGGCTGGAATCGTCTTGTCATTGAGAAGCCGTTTGGTTATAATCTGGAATCTGCGCAAGAACTGAATGTTGAAATACGCGAAGTATTTGAAGAGGAAGAAGTTTATCGGATTGATCACTATCTTGGTAAGGAAATGGTGCAAAATATCGAAGTGATCCGCTTCGCAAACGCCTTCTTTGAACCATTGTGGAATAATAAGCATATTTCCAATGTGCAAATTACGCTTAGTGAAACCGTGGGCGTAGAGGAACGCGGGGGTTATTACGATCATTCCGGCGCTCTGCGGGATATGGGACAGAACCATATGCTGCAAATGCTGACGATGATTGCAATGGAGCCACCGAGTCGTTTGCTCCCTGAGGATATCCGTGATGAAAAGGTGAAAGTGCTGCGTTCGCTGCGTCCTTTTGAATCCGCAGAGGATGTGTTGACTAATGTGGTACGTGGTCAATACACGGAAGGAAGCTATCGCGGTCAGCAGTTGCCGGGGTATCGTGAAGAGGACAAGGTTGATCCACAGTCGAGCACAGAGACTTATTTTGCTTCACGCGTATTTGTGGATAATTTCCGTTGGGCAGGGGTTCCTTTCTACATTCGTACCGGCAAACGTCTTCCTGTAAAGACAACCGAAATCGTTGTGGAATTTAAGAGCATGCCTACGAACGTATATCTTGGTCAAAAGCATAAGCTGGAACCGAACTTACTCGTGATCCGGGTGAATCCGATGGAGGGCATTTACATCAAGATTAATGCCAAGAAGCCGGGTTCGGAATCGGATATTGAACCGCTGGCTATGGATTTCTGCCAAAGCTGTATGGTCGGCATCAACTCACCTGAGGCTTATGAACGGTTGTTGATGGACGCGATTGAAGGGGACTCTACGTACTTTACGCGTTGGGATGAGGTTGCGACAGCATGGAGATTCGTGGATCGGATCGCCAAAGCATGGCAACAAGCCCCTGATACGCTGGAAACTTATGCTGCAGGCTCATGGGGACCGGAAGGAGCTCATAAGCTGCTGGAGCAAGATGGCTTCAAATGGTGGCCGGTCAGCGGCCAGGATGAAGATAATGTCATCTGGCGGGTAGGCGGCACTCAGTAATCCAGATAATTGTTCAGCATCCCCCTACGTCCTGTTCAGGATGTAAGGGGATGCTTTGCGTTCGGAGTGTGCTATAATAACTTAGTCTCAGGTTTTCGGTTTGCAACTGATTATACGTTAAAGGCAGGCTAAAACATGTAAATAGATCGAATTTATAATGAATATGGTAACGGAGTACGCCGAATACTGGATCTAACGGTAAAGAAACCAATAGCACCAATGAATTTACGATAACAGGCGTGCATCATGGCCTTTTTATGAATAGCTTGAGCAGGAACGCAATGGATTTGATCATGAAGGGATATGTGAAATGAGTAAAACACTGGATATACTTCAACAGGAAGTCGACAAACGACGCACGTTTGCGATTATTTCTCACCCGGATGCGGGGAAAACGACACTGACGGAGAAGCTGCTGCTGTTCGGGGGCGCGATTCGTCTTGCCGGTTCAGTTAAAGCGCGTAAGGCAAGCAAGCACGCCACGAGTGACTGGATGGAAATTGAAAAGCAGCGGGGAATTTCGGTCACATCCTCAGTTATGCAATTTGATTATAATGGACATCGCATTAACATTCTGGACACCCCAGGTCACCAGGATTTTAGTGAAGACACTTATCGTACATTAACAGCAGCGGATAGCGCAGTCATGCTGATTGATGTAGCGAAGGGTGTGGAAGCGCAAACGATTAAGCTGTTTCAGGTTTGTGCCAAGCGTGGCATTCCGATTTTCACCTTCATTAACAAGCTGGACCGTGAGGGACGCAGTCCTTTTGATCTGATGGAGGAGCTGGAGCAGGTGCTCGGCATCCGTTCAGTGCCTATGAACTGGCCAATTGGTACAGGACGTGAGCTGTGTGGTGTCTATGACCGTGTCAAAAATCAGGTCGAGCTGTTTCAGGGAGACGACCATTCCACGATCAGGGTACAAAAAGTGGAGGATTACAATGATCCAATCATTCGCGAAATGGCGGGTGAGTATTTGCATGACCAATTGTGTCAGGATCTGGAGTTGCTTGATGTTGCGGGTGACCCTTTTGACATGGAGAAAGTACAGCGCGGGGAATTAACGCCTGTATTCTTCGGTAGTGCGATTAATAACTTTGGAGTTCAAACGTTTTTGGAAAACTTTCTTCAGCTTGCTCCCAAGCCGGAGCCGCGTCACAGTACAGCGGGGGAAATCGAGCCGACGAACGAGAAATTTACCGGCTATGTATTTAAAATCCAAGCCAATATGAACCCGGCTCACCGTGACCGCATCGCATTCCTGCGTATTGTGTCTGGTAAGTTCCAACGGGGGATGAGTGTTAAGCATGTACGGATGGGCAAGGAGATTAAGTTGTCCCAACCACAGCAGTTTCTCGCGCAGGACCGCGATATTGTCGAGGAAGCTTTCCCGGGCGATATTATCGGCTTGTTTGATCCGGGTATTTTCCGTATTGGGGATTCACTCAGTCAAGGTGGAGAGGTTGTATTTGATGAGTTGCCGACCTTCTCACCTGAGATTTTTGCCAAGGTAACGGTGAAAAATGCCTTGAAGCACAAGCAGTATCTGAAGGGTATTGACCAGTTGACCGAGGAAGGTATGATTCAGGTGTTCCGTACGGTAAGCTTTGACGATACGCTGCTGGGCGTTGTTGGTCAATTGCAATTTGAAGTATTTGAGTACCGCATGAAGGGTGAATATGGAGTTGATGTACATCTTCAGCGTATGCCATTCCAGTTTGCACGCTGGATTGTGGATGATCAGATTGATCCAAGCAAATTCCGTATTAACTCTACGCTGGTGAAGGACAAGAAGGGCAATTATGTTGCCTTGTTCGAAAATGAGTATGCAATGCGGACAGCTATAGAGAAAAATCCTACAGCCAAGTTTTTGGAGATGGCTCCATAAGATTTGGATTTGAGAAGCAGGACAGGAATGAAAGCTGTTATTTGATCTGTACAACGAATAGTCCACTCGGTGTTACGGCGAGTGGACTATTCTCGTATACGGTCAGTAGGATGAAGCAGGATTGAACAAAAGCTTGAAGATAGGACTCAGGTTAGCGGGACGGGCTTGATTTTATCAAGCTGCTCATGTGCTAGGTGGACAAACTCTTGTTGCTGAGTCTGGTTCATGTGCTTCCATGCCACCTCAAGAATGACACCCAATCCGGGCAAAGCGGCCTCTGGTCCATCCACTGACCCGATAATCATATCGGTAAGATCAGCTTCTGATTTGCCGTGAACTTTGTGAACAATGGCTTGTCGTAAATCCAGTGTAATGGGCATGTGTACCTCCCGTATGTTTGTAATTGTTGTCGGGTGTATTATGGCTTGGGCTGCTGCCCGGTATACATGAAGAAGCATTTGGCATAAGCATGTCAAATTTATGTTTTTGGCGCGTTATGCTATACTATGACGGACAGTATGGTGATCGGGAGGTAAGGAAGGAATGGCTAAGAAGCAGTATGCGGTAATCGGCATGGGTCGTTTTGGCTCCAGTGTTGCCACTGCATTGAGCGAAATGGGCTTTGACGTGCTGGCGATTGATTCGGACGAACAGCGCACACAGGAAATGTCGAATATTGTGACACATGCGGTATCTGCCGATTCGACGGATGAAGAAGCGTTACGAGCACTTGGTATCCGTAATTTTGATGTCATCGTGGTGGCGATTGGCGAAGATATACAGGCAAGTATATTGACGACATTAATCCTCAAGGATATGGGAGTGCCAGCTCTGATCGTAAAAGCGCAAAATGAATTGCACGGGAAAGTGCTGCAAAAGATAGGCGCGGATAAGGTGGTTTATCCCGAGCGGGACATGGGGTTACGAGTAGCCCATCATTTGACGTCCCCGAATATTCTGGATTATATTGAGCTGTCCAAGGATTATAGTATTCTGGAGATAAAAGCCGCAGATTCCATGATAGGAAAAAATTTGAAGGAACTTGATATACGCGCTCGTTTTGGCTGTAACGTGATGGCGATTCGCCGAGATCAGGAAATGAATATCTCCCCTTATGCTGAAGATCGGCTGGAGACGGGGGATGTGCTTGTTATTGTAGGCCACAAGGATGATTTAACCAAGCTAGAGCTGGCTTTTGCAATGTAATGATACATCATTTATTTATTAAGGAACGGACGGATAACGAATGGAAATCATTTCACCGAACAATACACGTGTAAAGGAATGGGCACAGCTGCTGGAAAAAAAACATCGCACCCGGCAGCATAAATATATCGTCGAGGGCATTCATCTGGTGCAGGAAGCGTTGCGTTCTAGCGTGGCTGTGGAAAGCGTTGCCTATGATTTGGACAAGGGCATTCCTGCCGAGCTGAATGGCCTAGACCAAGCAGACCAGCCGGTGGAATGGGTTCCCGTGTCGGCGGCGGTCATTGCCAAATGCACCGATACGAAGACACCGCAGTCCGTCTTTGCTATCGTGCGCAAGGAGGAGCGCGGCGCATTCCCGGTGTTGCTGGAGCAACCGAATGCGCTGGTGATGGTGCTGGACGGGGTACAGGACCCCGGCAATGTAGGCACCATCATCCGTAGTGCGGACGCCGCAGGAGCCGCAGGCGTCATTCTGGGTCACGGCTGCGCCGACCTGTACAACCCGAAGACGATCCGCTCTACGATGGGATCGCTTTTTCACCTGCCCGTGATTGAGGGCAGTCTGGAGGAGCTTTTGCCACAGGCCAAAAGCAAAGGTGCCCGACTGATCAGCACCTCGCTGGACGCAAGCCTGTCGTGTTATGCCGTTGATTTGCGTGTTTCCGCTTGGCTTGTTATTGGCAACGAGGGGCAGGGTATTTCCGCATCCACCGCACGTATGGTGGATGAATCGGTGTTCATTCCGATGCAGGGACAGGCGGAATCGCTGAACGCGGCGATGGCTTCTACGGTGCTGCTTTTTGAGGCGATGAGACAGCGAAGCTAGTGGAAATAACTAAATATTTGTCGATTGTAGCATCAAATGAATTTGACAGGCTTCCAAATCTTTGTTAGAGTTTCAATCAAATACGTATAATCTTTTCATGGGATGTTACCGTTAGGGCATAACCTGAACCGGCTTGTCTACACTACACGTGTATCTGGGCTAGTTTGGGTTTTTTTATTTCTCCAAACCCTTTCGGCTTTCCCCCATCACACATTTGGAAGGAGAACGTTTATGTCCAGCTTTGTTTTTCCGAAAGACTTTTTATGGGGTGGCGCTCTTGCTGCCAATCAGGCCGAGGGTGCTTATCTGGAAGACGGCAAAGGATTGAGTCTGGTGGATCTGTTGCCGACTGGAGAGAAGAGAAGAAGTATCATGCAGGGGAATGTTCCCTTGCTCACTCCGCTCGAAGGCGAATTCTATCCTTCCCACGAAGCGATTGATTTTTACCATCGCTATCGTGAGGATATTGCGTTATTTGCGGAAATGGGTTTCAAGGCGCTGCGTGTTTCCATTGCATGGGCCCGTATTTTCCCAACGGGAGAAGACGCCACGCCGAATGAAGCCGGGCTACAATTTTACGATGACCTGTTCGACGAATTGCTTAAACATGGCATCCAGCCAGTGGTTACTCTCGCTCACTTTGACGTACCGGTCAATCTGATTGATAAATACGGAAGCTGGCGAAGCCGAAAACTGGTTGCTTTGTTTGAAACATATGCCAAAACAGTATTCGCCCGTTACAAAGATAAAGTGAAATATTGGATGACGTTCAACGAAATTAACATGCTGCTCCATTTGCCGTTTATTGGTGCCGGGCTTGTATTTCAAGAAGGTGAAAACGTCAAACAAATTCAGTACCAGGTTGCACATCACCAGCTTGTTGCAAGTGCATTGGCTGTAAAAGCGTGCCACGAGATCATTCCAGACGCCAAGATTGGCTGTATGCTGGCTGCCGGCAGCTTTTATCCGTATACGTGTAATCCCGAAGATGTTTATCAAGGAATGGAAAAAGACCGCGAGTCCTACTTCTTCATTGACGTGCAGTCACGCGGGGAATATCCTGGTTATGCGAAGCGCTTCTTCAAGGATCATGGACTCTCCATCGAGATGGAACCAGACGACTCGGATATTTTGAAGCATCATACCGTTGACTATATCGGATTCAGTTATTATTCCAGCCGGACGACCAGCACAGACCCGGAAGTTGTCAAAAACATGACGAGCGGCAATGTGTTTGGCTCCGTATCCAACCCGTATCTGGACAAGTCCGATTGGGGCTGGACGATTGATCCGAAGGGGTTCCGTATCACGGCAAACCAATTGCATGACCGCTACCAAAAGCCCCTGTTTGTGGTGGAAAACGGCTTTGGTGCCAACGACGTGGTCTCTCCTGAAGGAGAAGTCAATGACGATTACCGGATCGACTATTTGAAGCGGCATATTGCGGAAATGGGCGAGGCTCTTCAGGATGGGGTTGAGATTATCGGTTATACGAGTTGGGGCCCTATTGACATCGTCAGCGCTTCCTCGGGAGAGATGAAAAAACGCTACGGCTATATTTATGTGGACCGGGACAACGAAGGCAACGGCTCGCTGAACCGGATTAAAAAGAAAAGCTTCCACTGGTACAAAAACGTAATTCATTCCGATGGCGAGAATCTGGGAGAGTAACGTCCCACAAGAAAATAGATCGGACATCCCGAAAATAATGGGGATTTCCGGTCTTCGTTTCTTGGGTGAAAGCGTTGACAATCTCCCGTCTTCGGGCTATACTTGACGCAATTCCATCATTTTTAGGATTGTTACTGCAAAGGCAGGCAAAACCTAAGCCATCAATAAGCGGATTTTACAGTCTTGTTTATTTGTTGAGCTTCGGTTTTTTTTGTTTGCCAGAAACAGGATGGAACAGGAGTGGCTCTTGCTGGCATATGGGGGGATTTAGATGAAAATAGCAAAGGTCATCAACAACAATGTAATCAGTGTCTACCAGACAGACGGTACAGAACTCGTGGTGATGGGTCGAGGGGTTGCTTTTAAGAAAAAGCCTGGAGATAAAGTAGACGAAACCAGAATTCAGAAAGTATTTGCCCTGAAAAACAAGCAAACGTCCGACAACTTCAAAATGCTGCTGCGTGAGGTTCCGCTAGAACTGATTGTGATTGTGGAAGAGATTATCAATGACGCCAAGCACAATTTGAATAAAAAGCTGAACGAAAATATTTATGTTTCCTTGACTGACCACATCAATTTCGCCGTTGAAAGATACCAGGAAGGATTGGAGATCAAAAACGCGTTATTGTGGGAAGTCAAGCAGCTGTACAAAGAAGAATTTGCGATCGGTCTGAAAACGCTGGAACAAATTAAACAAAAGCTCGATATTGAATTGCCTGTGGACGAAGCGGCTTTTATTGCGATTCACATCGTGAATGCCGAAATGAACGAGGAAGTTATCACCACTATGAGTATTACAAAATTTATGCAGCAAATTATCAATATTGCAAAATATCATTTTAAGGTCGATTTTGACGAGGACTCTCTGAGTTATTTCCGCTTTATTACGCATCTGAAATTTTTCGCCCAGCGTGTGTTTAAGGGGAACCACTACGAAAACAACTACGATCATTTGTATGACATGATCAAGGAAAAGCACAGAGACGCGGCTGCTTGCACGGAGAAAATCGGAGCTTTTGTGGAAAAAGAATACAACCACGAATTGACGAACGAAGAAAAGCTGTATCTGACCGTGCATATTGAGCGGGTGGTCAACAGATAAGCTGGACTTTTCCTGCAAACAGGATATAGAAATATATGACTAAATATTTTTATTGACAGATAAGGTTGATTAATTATATTATGAGAACAACAGGAATTAAATAAATTTTAACTGGGATTGTTACTGGTTATGCAGGCAAAACCTAAGTCATGAAAAATTGCGGGACAAAAAGCGCCCACCATTTTTCAAGGCTTAGGTTTTTTGTGCGCCTAAATACGTAAAATGCCCATTAGAACATGGAGGTGTCTAGCATGAGTTATGAAAAATTGGCTAAGGAAATTGTTGACCTGGTAGGTGGTGAAAAAAATGTGGTATCCCTCGTACACTGTGCCACCCGCTTGCGTTTTGTGCTAAAGGACGAGGCGAAAGCGGACAAAGAAAAACTGGAGAAAACTGATGGAATCATCACGGTTAAGCAGAGCGGTGGTCAGTTTCAGGTCGTAGTCGGTAACAAAGTACCAGAAGTATACAGTGCTATCAGCAAGGTATCCAACATTTTGGACGAGTCCAAAAAAGATGAAAAACCTGCTAAAGCCAACAAAGGCTTCGGTGCCATTATAGACGTTGTTTCCAGCATTTTTGCACCGCTACTCGGAGTCATGGCGGGAGCCGGTATTCTGAAGGGCCTGCTGCTTATTGCCAGCAACGCTGGATGGCTGACACCAAAGGACACTACCTACATTATTCTGCTGGCTGCCGCGGATAGTCTGTTTTATTTTCTGCCCCTCCTGTTAGCGGTTACAACGGCCCGGAAATTTGAAGGTAACATCTTCGTTGCCCTGACGATTGCCGGAGGATTGCTTTACCCGTCCATCGTCACGTTGAAAACGGAAGGTACACCTACTGACTTTTTCGGTATTCCCATTGTCATGATGAGTTATTCGTCTACGGTTATTCCCATTATTATTGCTATCATTGTCATGAGCAAGCTGGAAAAATGGTGTAACCGGTTGATCCATGAAAGCGTCAAAAATTTTATTACGCCATTGATCCTGCTCGTGATTATGCTTCCTCTGACATTGATCGTGTTTGGTCCATTCGGGGTCTACGTGGGCAACGGCATCGCAACTGGACTCATTGCCGCGTTCGGCTTCAGCCCGTTGTTGGCTGGCGCAATCATGGGGGCTTGCTGGCAAATTCTCGTTATTTTCGGCGTCCATTGGGGTCTCGTACCTGTATTCATTAATAACATTGCTGTGAACGGAAGAGACGGAATCAAGCCTTCCGCTGCGGCCTCCATCTTCGCCCAAACCGGTGCTGCGTTTGGTGTCATGCTGAAAACAAAAAATAAAAAGTTGAAGACCTTGGCGGGTTCCGCTACGCTTACCGCATTGTTCGGTATCACAGAACCAGCCGTCTATGGAGTCACACTTCCGCTGAAACGTCCGTTTATTGCAGGTATTATCGGCGGTGCTATCGGTGGTGCAATTATCGGCCAAGCGGGAACGCAAGCATTCGCTTCCGGCGCGCCGGGACTGCTGACATTGCCCATCTTCTACGGCCCCGGCGGACAAGGCTTCCCGGGACTGATTTTAGGAATTTCGGTATCGTTTCTGGTTTCGGCCATTTTGACCTATATTTTAGGATTTGAAGATCCGATAGAAGAGGAGGAAACCACTGACAATTCGGCTAAAGAATCCACTCCTAAAGCTGCTGTTTCTAATGAAGAAGTACTTAGCCCGATTGAAGGAACTGTGGTTGCTCTGTCGGAGGTTCCCGATCCTGCATTTGCTTCGGAAGCTATGGGTAAAGGTATCGCCATCCAACCGACAACGGGCAGAGTTGTAGCCCCGTTCGACGGAACCATAACTGTGGCGTTCAAGAAAAAGCATGCGCTTGCGATTGTTTCGCACCATGGTGCAGAAGTTCTGGTTCACGTCGGAGTAGATACGGTTAAGCTGGACGGTAAACATTTTACTTCCCATATCAAAGAAGGCGATCAGGTAAAAGCAGGGGATCTGCTGCTCGAGTTTGATGTTGAGCAAATCAGGGCAGAGGGGTATCCTACAATTACGCCAGTTATCATTACGAATTCTTCCGAATATACTGAAATTTTTCCAATCCCTCAAGGGCAGGTAACGGAGCAGGCCCCGCTGTTGAAATTGTTCGGAGGTACAAATGAGTAAGAGGGAATTGCCTGAATACGTCTGTTGAATAACCAGAATAAGTGATTTGTGAGTTGAACAAGCCGCTCTTTTCGGGATTAGTAGGATACGAACCTATAACCGAAGAGGCGGCTGTTTTATGCTGAAAAACGATAAAACATCATGACGTATCCGCTGGCTGGCACGCGTAAAGGAGACATTCCAGAGGAGGACTAGGTGATGTGTAAGATCAAGGTGGCTCCGATGGAGTCATCTTTTTTCGTTATCTTGCCTCTACATTCCAAGAGGGGTACATATGTTCACTGTTTGGTTTATAATTTAAACATTGATATGTGGAGGCTGCATCGCAAATGAGAGGTGAATACAGGCTACACGCCTTTGCAATATCGCCACCTTAAATCAGAACAATTACAAAATGGAGGTATACATCATGTTAACCCACGAGGATTGGAATTTATATATTGCAGCTATACCGGATGGAGTATGTTACGTAGGTTCACCCGATAAACCTTTAGAGGAATTGACTTTGTGGGCAGGAAGCCGATTTCCTGGCAGTCCATTGGTTGAAGATGATGAGGTCTTGCAGCCCTATGCCACAGAACTACTTTTGACTTTCGGGGGACTGTGTTTCAGATAGTGGTCTGGAACGCGCTGTTGTTCGGGCGGTAGGGGCTGCTATCGGTGCTAACCCGATTCTGGTCACCGTCCCATGCCATCGAGTCATCGGCAAAAATGGTGCTTTAGCCGGATAGCGTGCGGTTTGGACATGAATGTAAAGCTTTTGCAGCTTGAAAGAGGTTAACCATAAAAGCACATCATATATACAAATCCCCCAAGACCCTTCTGAATAAAGGAACAGGTTTCTTGTCGGGGTATACGCACTCGTTAAAAATCGACCTGTTGCTCCAACTATAGGATCGCGTACGGGTGAGCATGACGGTAGAAACAGACCTCGAAGATATACGCATGCATTTTACGCCGGATGCGCCCCCTATTCAGGCCCGTTTCAAGACGCTGCAACTGTTAAAAGAGGCAGGAGTACCAACGCAAGCCACAATCGCTCCGCTGCTTCCAAGCAGCGAACATTTTGCGGACAAGCTTTTGCCACTGGTCAACCGTATCTGTATTGATGATTATTTTAGGGGAGACGGCGTGGGGGAACTTCTTTATGTGAGCCGTGAAGGATTTGAGCCCTGATTGGGTGCAGAGGGGGAAGCTGAGTGTGCAAACCGTAATCACGAAAAATTTTAACTATGGAGAAAAGGAAATCAATTATCTGAAAAGCGTGGATACCGTACTCGGTACAGCGATGACGCAAATGGGCAAGGTCGAGCGAGTGATTATTCCCGATCTGTTCGCTGCGCTTGTTCATGCGATTGTGGGACAGCTTATTTCTGCCAAGGCGGTTCAAACCATATGGGCAAGAATGCAGGAGAAGCTGGGTGCGATGAATTCGGAAAATATAGCGACCCAGTCGGTTGAAGCTATTCAAAGCTGTGGTATAACGATGAAAAAGGCGGCTTGTATCCTGAATATAGCCCAAACGATAGAGCAGGGCTTGTTGGATTTGCAGGAATTATATGAGCTCACCGATACAGAAGTGATTCAAAAACTGTCCTCGTTGCATGGGATCGGCCCGTGGACGGCTGAAATGATGCTGATTAATTCCATGGAGCGCCCGGATGTCGTCAGTTGGGGCGATATAGCTATTCGACGGGGAATGAAGAGGCTGTATAATCTGGATACACTCACCAAGAAGCAATTTGAGGAGTACCGCCGAGTCTATTCGCCTTATGGTTCGGTGGCCTCTATTTATTTATGGAGTATTTCATTTCGTTAAGGATCAGGGAGTGGGGACTGTGGAAATGACAATCAGAGAACAAATACTATCATATGTCGATTCAGATTTTCAGAAATTTACGGCGGCATTGATTCCGAATATTGATAATGTGCTGGGCGTACGTCTGCCGGTACTACGTAAGCTGGCTCAGGATATTGCCAAGGGCGATTGGCGTCTCTACCTTGAAACCGCTGAAAGTGAACATTAGCTTTGCTTTTTTTGGAATCCAATATTAAAATGGAAGTAACTTTCGAAAAGGAGATGACGTGAATTGGCAGAGCAAGTGCGTATTGGCAAAACAGATCTATATGTAAAACCAATCGGTTTGGGTGCAAATAAGGTGGGAGGACATAATCTTTTTTCCGGCTTGAACGATGAAACGGGCAAAGAAGTCGTTCGTACCGCTTTGGACAACGGCATCAATTTTCTGGATACGGCTTTTATTTATGGACCCGAGCACTCAGAGCGGTTGATCGGTGAGGTGCTGAAGGAGCGTGGTAAGCGTGATGAAGCTGTCATTGCGACCAAGGGGGCACACAAATTTGTGAACGGAGAGGTTGTTGTTGACAACTCCCCTGCTTTTTTACGTGAATCTGTTGATTCCAGTCTGAAAAGATTGCAAACCGATTATATTGATCTGTTCTATATCCATTTCCCGGATGAAGCTACGCCAAAGGCAGAGGCTGTCGGAGAATTGAAGAAGCTCAAGGACGAAGGCAAAATCAAGGCCATTGGCGTATCTAACTTTTCCATTGAACAACTTAAGGATGCGAATAAGGACGGCTATGTAGATGTGCTTCAATCTGAATATAATTTGCTCCAACGTGAAGCGGAAAAGGAACTGCTGCCTTATACCAAGGCCAATGGCATTTCGTTTGTACCTTATTTCCCGCTGGCTTCTGGATTGCTGGGCGGTAAGTATACGAAAGACACAACCTTCACAGACAACAGAGCGAAAAGTCCATTGTTCCAGGGAGAGGCATTTGCTCGTCATTTGGACAAAGTGGAGCAGGTACGGCAGATTGCTAATGCGTTAAATGCAGAGGTCGCTCATGTTGTGCTCGCATGGTATTTGACCCGCGATTCGATTGATGCCCTCATTCCAGGAGCGAAGGGGCCGGAGCAGGTGCTGGCGAATCTGAAAACGCTGGATGTTCAACTGAGCCAGGCGGATATTGAAAAGATTGACCGTATTTTTAAATGATTTTTTTAAAATTCATAATTCAGGATTTTGCAAAATCCTGACTTAAGAGTCACATCGGAGATTATATATTAGCCACCAAAAGGAACTGCCGGACGGGCAGCTTCTTTTTCGTGTACCCCTCGCATATCCTTGTAGGGTAAGCTCATCGCTGCGGGGGGATCGGGATGAAGAGAAGACCGCATTGGTATAGCAGACCCAACAGAAGAGGACACGGTGGACGCAGAGTATGGCTCATTGTGGGGCTGATACTGCTGGTAGGAATCGTACAGATTGCCTCTTATGTGGAGCAGCATTTGAAGCCGCCTATGATGCATTTGGCAAAAGTGCGGGTGAAGCAAATGGCGACGGAGGCCATTAATTCAGCGATTACTGCGCAGGTGGAGCAGGGGGAGACCGCAGATAAACTGGTTGAATGGAGAACGGATGCGCAAGGGAAAACCTCCGGCTTTGTTCTGAATTATGCGGAGCATATGAGAATTACTTCGAATACGCTCAAGGCAGTCAAGGCAACGATGGACAGCATGAGCCATTTTGATGAGAGGGTTCCAATCGGTCAGGCATTGGGCAGTCCGCTGTTGGCAGCCTATGGTCCGAAGGTTCCACTCAAGGTGGAGCCGCATGGAGCGATCAAGGTAGATTTAAATACACGCCAGCAGGATGCGGGCATCAACATGATTTTGGTGGAAGTGTATATTCGGATTACGACGGAGGTGTCCGTCGTGATTCCTTTTGAAATGCAGCCTCAGATTGTGGAGACGGAAATTCCGGTGTCTTATTTGCTCGTGGTAGGCAATGTCCCGATGTACTACTATGATAATCAGGGTAAGCCTGTTGGTAAAAATGGAGCCATCGCCCCGAATTTGGCGTTGCCGCCACATTCGATAGAGACAGGCGGTGCTGCGGATTCCGGCATAGAGAATGTACCTCAGATGCAGCAAGACGAACCCACCACTTCATCTCCAACGCCATAAACGAAGGCAAGGGGTGAGAGGACTTGATTGTTGTATATGAAAAGCAAAAGGGACCTTATGTGGAGGTCCCTTTTGCTTTACTGGTTTTGAGCGCTTTGCGCTCCGTTTGCTCCCATTGTCTTAATAACGGATATGGATCAAAGGACCAGTCCATCCAACCGTTGTCCCGGTATATGCCGTAGTGCAGATGTGGCGGGAATTTACCCTGAGTACCGGGCTTGCCGTAACCCGAGCTTCCGACCCAGCCGACAATCTGACCTGGCTTGACAATGTCCCCGTTGTGAACGGTCTTGTCAAAGCCAGAGAGGTGCGCATAGTAGTGATAGCGGTTGCTGAGATCCCGAATCCCGATTCGCCATCCACCGAACGGATTCCAGCCTTTCATTTCCACTACGCCGTAGCAGGTACTGCGAACCGGAACGCCATAGCCAGCGAATAGGTCTGTTCCTTCATGAATGCGGTAACCGCCCCAGCTCCGACGACTGCCCCAAGTGCTGCGATAGCTATAAATGCTGCCCAAGGGAAGCGGGAAGGCTTGTTTGCCAAGCTCCAGCTTTCCATATGTTCGATACAGTTTGGCGAACTGCTGTACCCTTTGAACGGCGCGGCTGTTGTGGTAATATTCCCATACCGCAATGGAAAACTCATCCTCTGTGCTTCCATATTTACCGAGATAAGAGGCGATGCTGAACAGCAAGTCCCTGTCATCATCACGGTTAGCAATTCCGTCACCCGAACCGTCCTGCCCCAACCCGGAAAAAAAAGAAATGGAACGTGGATGCCGATCCTCGGGATTAGGGTTCATCAGACCGGACCAGACGGGGCTGGTGACAAAGATACCTGTGACTCGCTCCGCATGCTTGCGATCCTTGGGATGCGCAATCGTAAGCGTGCGTTCATACTGGTCGATAGCGGCCAGCCTATACCACGGAATCCCTGTCAAGGCTTCGACAGAACGATATAGAGCAAGCCTGAACGTATACAATGATGACTGGGAATTTGGAGTAGCAACATGTGCTTGCTGAATGCTCTGGGATGATGGTTGTAAAGGTTTGGCCAAGGCCTGAGCAGGAAGCGGACAGGCCATTGTCAATGTAGTAGCGCATAACAGCAGCGGCAACAGGCGAACAGCGCGGACTGTACGTTTAGGGTAAGGCACGTGAACCAACCTCCTTATAAGAGAGCTTGACAGCCCCCGTAGATTACAGGCCCGCATCCAACGGCAACGATACGGGCGCTTTGGTTTAGATTGAGCCATATCCGTCGCTTTTATCCATATAAGGATTTTACTTTTTCGGCATCAAAGTCATATCAAAAAGGGAACAATGAATGGAGGTTTTTCCATGGCTTTCATGTTATAATGTATGGCAATGACAGCCCAAGCTTATCAGAAAGAAGGTCTATGCCATTGTCTAGAAAAGTGAAGGAAGCCAAGCCCGACTGGATTCGTATTAAACTCACGACAGGCGATAACTATCAGGAAATCAAGAGCATGATGCGTTCCAAGACATTACATACCGTATGTGAGGAGGCGCGATGCCCTAATATATATGAATGCTGGGCCAACAGGACAGCTACATTTATGATTTTGGGTGATATTTGTACGCGTGCGTGCCGTTTTTGCGCAGTGAATACGGGAATGCCTACGGAACTGGACTTGCAGGAGCCTGAACGCGTCGCGGAAGCGGCTGAAAACATGAACTTGAAACACTGTGTCGTAACCAGTGTGGCCCGCGATGATTTGAAGGATGGGGGAGCTACTATATTTGCAGAAACGGTGCGGGCGATTCGCCGCCGTTTGCCTTTTTGCAGCGTAGAAGTGTTGATTCCCGATTTTATGGGCGATATCGAATCACTGCGTATAGTCATGGATGCCAAGCCAGATATTTTGAATCATAATATTGAAACGGTGGAGCGGACGTCCGATAAAGTTCGGGCCAAGGCCAAATACCATCGCTCCCTAGAGCTTCTTCAACGTGCAAAGCAATTAAACCCGTCCATCCCTACCAAATCCAGTATCATGCTGGGTGTCGGAGAAGAGTGGGACGAGATCTTACAAACCATGGATGATCTGCGTAAAGTCGATTGTGATATTATGACAATTGGACAATATTTGCAGCCATCCGAGAAACATTTGTATGTGCAAAAATATTACCCACCGGAAGATTTTGCGAAGTTAAAGGAAGAGGGATTACAACGGGGGTTCAGCCACGTCGAATCAGGTCCGTTGGTCCGCAGCTCCTACCAAGCGCATGAGCAGGTGAAGTCTGCCGCTCAGCATAAGGAAGAAGGCGCCCTTTCGCAGGCTTGATCCGGGAAAGGCGGTCAGATTAGTTTGTTTCATATCGGTGGTAAAAACTATGAAGTGTTGCAGGATCACAAGAACGGGTGGAATCCCGAAGCTTTTCGTGATCGGTATAGTGAAGTGCTGGAGCGCTATGATTATATTATTGGTGATTGGGGTTACAATCAGCTACGTCTAAAGGGTTTTTACCGTGACGGGCATCCCAAGGCCAACAAAGATACATCCATAGCAGTACTGGACGATTACATTAATGAATATTGTAATTTCGGTTGTGCTTATTTTGTGCTGCTTAAGAGCCGCGAAGTGCTCGGCAAGAATGAAAACAATGATGAATCCGTTTCCCCGGATCATCAACAGCTGGCAGAACCTCAAGCGGAACCAATGGAAACGGTTGGAGCCGGAGAGCCGCAAGAAATGCTGCAACGCGCAGTCGGAGAAGAACGTGAATGGCCGGAGCCAAGTCGCGAGTTCAGGGAAACCGAGAAGCTGCGAGTGGAGCAGCCGCGTGAAGCTCAGGATATTCGGGACTCAGGGGAGTTGCAACAGCGGGAACCAAGGGAAGTCCATGAACCGCGTGAGCGACAGCCACGGGAATTCCGTGAAAGTCGTCCGTCCAGAGAAGGACGTGAAGGGAATCGACAGCGTGAGCCACGAGAAGTACGTGATTCGCGTCAGCCGAGAGAACCGCGTGAGACGAAGGATGGACGACTTTCCGGTGAAGGGCAGCAAGCCCGGGAACCACGGAAACAGCGTAATCAGCAAGGGAATTTTGAGAAGAAGGAATCCCGTGGCCCACGCTATGAGCGTCAACCGAAGGAAAACCGGGAGGGACGGCAAGTCCGCGTCTCACGTGATTCTGGAGGTCAGCGTCAGGCGCAGCCTGCTGCCAAAGCCGAAAGAGCTGAGGGAAGCAAAAAGAATAAAACATTCACAGTTCCACAACAAAACGGTTCCTGAATTTCAGGAGCCGTTTTTGTTTACTGGTAAAAAGTTCAACTATGGATTGAGTTGGCTCTTTTTACTTGTACTGGTTTTTCAGTTCTATGTGTATTCGAAAGCAGCTTGCCTAATTAAGAAAGGCAATGCGTACCCGATCCCAAAATGGAAAGGGACGATAACGAGCGAAGCTGACTTTGTGACTAGAGACCTGACAACGAACAGAAATCAAATCATCCACAGGGAAGTTCAGATGATCTACCGTCAACAGAAGACGCTGATCTTTTCTTGAAAAAATATCACAATGATGGTGCTTGGGTAGCAACAATGGCGAACCAAGTGTCCGATACACCCGGTTATTAATCGAAGCAATCTCAGTTAACTGCAACGCTTCAATGGTGGGGTGAACCATAGCTCCGCCGAGTGCTTTGTTATAGGCAGTCGTACCTGAAGGGGTAGAAACGCATATTCCGTCTCCACGGAACATTTCGAAAGTGACATCGTTAATATCCACTTGTGCAACGACAGTGCCATCGACCCCTTTTAACGTAAATTCATTCAACGCAATAAAAGAAGCATTTCCCGACTTCTTGTGAATCTCCAGTTCGATCAATGGATACTTGACGATTCTCGGTTTAAGCGGCCCCTCAGATCCGCCTTGGCTCATCAGGTGGATTAGCTCCTCCAGCTCGTCCGCACGCCAATCGGCATAAAAGCCCAAATGACCGGTATGTACACCAACAAAGGCTATATCCGAAAGTCGGTCAATGAAGGTATGAAACGCATGAAGCATAGTACCGTCGCCTCCAATAGACACGACGATTTCCGGCGATTCGGCATCCAGCTTGAAATTCTTTTCTTGGGCAAGACGGTGAAACTGCTGACTCAAGTCCATGGAGTGCTGATCCCCGCGATCCAGAACATAATATCTCAAGATGAAAAGCTCCTTTGTCATGGGTATATACCGATCATAATCAATTATGAGCAAGAACACAATCGTTCATTCCCTGGGCGCTCCCCTTAGACGTGCCAATAAGCGGCTTGTGCCTGCACTCAACCAAGAGAGACAGAGCATAGCTATCAGCAGGCAGGTAAGGAATAGCAGGCTATGCCACAGCATAGTAGATGAGAAGCCGGGAGACCAGGTGATAACGTATATCGGAGAAAAGACCGGCGAGCTTCCCTGACCCATGAGCGGACGCCATAGCATGAGAGCCAGCAGAGCAGAGATGATGCCATGCGCAGCCCGAGCCAGCAAAAACGGCAGGTACCGGAGATTTGTCGTATTCAAAATACTCGCGACCTGTGCATGAACCGATAGTCCGCCCCAGGAGAGCACAAAGGCTGCTGCGGCTACCTTGAACGGCAAAGCTGCTCCTGTGGCTTCACCAGCGGCTTGTGACCCTAAAGTGACTTCGAAAATACCACCTACAATGGAATCTGTTAATGTAGGAGGAAGGTCGCAGGCGGACAACAAGCTTGCTGTAAGCAGACGAAGCCCACTCATTAAACCAGAGTTCGTCAAAGCTTCCAGAATGGCGCAGAAGAATACAACCAGTCCTCCTACGACAATAATAAGACGGAGGGAGGAAGCAATGGCTTGACGGAGCAGGTCCCCAAACGGACGACCATCTTCCAAGCGTGCTGTATGCATAGCAAGTAACGCTTGACGCAGTCGTCCGTGTCGTTGCGCAGAAGACGCATCTAACTTGGCATTTGGAGCGACAGGGAGGGATGTTGGTGTAGGCTGCACGGTGTGGTCTGCTGTGGTTGCAGCAGACTGGGGACGGTTGCCATGAGTATCAGCGTCCCCCGAGCGGGAACCGTGAAAGCGCATGAGCAGGCCGATGATCAGCACGCCACCATAATGGGCAGCGCCCAGTACGACTGCAATTTCAGGTTGATGGAAGAAGCCGACGGAAACGGCACCGATCAGGAATATCGGATCTGAGGAAGTTGTAAAGGCGACCAGCCGTTCTCCTTCGATACGGGTGATCCATTTTTGCTCCCACAGCTTGGCCGTTAATTTGGCTCCAATTGGGTAGCCGGATGCACAACTAACAGCGGCGACAAAGCCTCCGCAACCGGGTACACGGAACAAAGGCTGCATGAGCGGGTCCAGCAGTGTACCTATAAAATGAACGATGCCAAAACCAAGCAGCAGCTCGGAAATAACGAAAAACGGGAATAAAGACGGAAACAGCACGTCCCACCAAATGGCTAGACCACGAAGTCCGGCATTCAGAGAAGATTGCGGGTGCGCCGCCATAAGTATAAATAGGATTAGCAGCATAAGAATGAGCAAAGGGAGTGAGTAACGGCGGTATAGCGTCATAGAGGCCCCTCCTTTGGAGTTCTACCACTATTTCTATGGACGAGGATGGACAAAGAGTACTAAATAGTCAAGAAAGCGTTTGCGAGAAATACTATATTTTTGTAAAGATTATGTTAAAATTAAAAAAACAACGATCCATAACCTTAAGGATGGAGTGATCAGGATGAGTATCGTTGCTGGTCTGCTCGTATGTGCTTTTGTGTATGTTATTCGTGCCTCTCTCGTCCATCCCGGTGAAGAGGATTGGCGAAGTTATTAGCTGTGTTTGTAGAATGGCTGACCTGTTTGTAAGTCGTGCAAGCCTGTCTGTATATGTGAAATGATAAGATGACGCTTATTCTTAGCGTCATTTTTTGTTTTTTGTTATAATACGGGTGTATATTTATTACCATAGCACAGAAAGTTGGGGGAAAAGTGAATCCTAGCCTGAGCATTTATGACAATCTTGGGGGTGCGGAAGGTGTTCGTGCTATTATTGAGGCCTTCTACCCGAGAGTTTATAAAGATCCGTTGTTAAGTCCGTTGTTTCCTGAAGACATAGAGTCGGTCAAGGAAAGACAGTATATGTTCCTGAGCCAGTTTTTTGGCGGACCGTCCCTGTTTTCAGATGCTTATGGTCACCCGATGTTACGCGCCAGACATATGAAGTTTCCCGTAACGGAGGAGCGAGCAGAGGCGTGGTTGTCCTGTATGGCGGGTGCGTTAACGGATACAGGCATTGAGGAGCCGCTTCGTTCATTTATACTTAACCGATTGTCCGGTCCTGCGCATCATTTTGTAAATACCCCGTGAGCTTGCGGGGATTGCCGAATTTTGGAGAGGGTTGTAAAAACATTGGAAATTGAACCGTTATATCAGATTAAAATCTCTTGTCCTCTTTGTGAAGAAGAATTTCAGACATCTCGTGTCAGACCGAGCCTAAAGAAGGCAATTCGTACGGATTCAGACTTCTGCGCGTATTACAAGAATGAAAATCCCGATTTTTATGTCGTACGGGTTTGTCCTCATTGCGGATTTACCTCAACAGAGCATTCTACTGTTCAGTTAAGCGATCAGCAGAACAAGCTGTTTAAGGAAAAAATTGGTAATCGATGGCAATCTCGTGAGTATGGCGGACATCGCAACTGGGAAGAGGCGCTGGAAACGTACAAGCTGGGTTTACTGTGTGCGCAGGTCATTGGGGAAAAGGAACGGGTGATAGCAAGCTTGTTACAGCATATCGCGTGGATGTACCGATACCAGGGAAACGAGGAGCAGGAGCTTCGGTTTCTAAAGTTTAGTCTGGACTCCTATATTCGAGTCTATGAGCTGGAAGGTGTCGGGGCGAATAATGCCAAGCTTCTCTATCTGATTGGAGAATTGCATCGACGTACAGGCAACTTTAACGAAGCGGTTCGCTGGTTTTCACGTGTCATTAATGACAAGAAGATTATGGACGCGGCTATGATCCGGGCTTCCCGTGAACAATGGGCTGTATTGAGAGAACAAATGCTGGCTAAGGATATTCAACTGCCGGAGGAAATGCAGGACGCAAGCTCCTCCTGATAAAAAAGGTGTGCACTATGGCCGGTTCAGGCTCATGGTTCACACCTTGTTTACAAAAAAAGGTTATTCTTTTTAATACTGCTCATGAATTATTGATGGCGTAGGGTGGTATCTGACAGCAGATAATCGTTGTCACAATCCACCAAAGTAATTCTGTTGTGGCAGCATGGAAACACAAGCAGCTTTTTCATACCTTCATGTATGAGCTCAAGCTCTTTGGGCTTTAGGGGTAGCAGGACGTTCTCATGGTCGCAAAACGGACAATATTGTACATAAACGTCTCCCATGACAATGTCATAAGGCCAGGTTTTGTGAAAAGGAATCATGATTTGTCCGATTCACCGCCGTTCGGGTCAGCGGTTTCTTCTTTGGCCAGTTCGGCCAGCTTTTGCATCAGAATATGCTGGGGTGTATGCATGAGATGTTCCAGCGGAATGCCGAGCTTTTCGGATAATTTCACAGCCGTTTCCGGCGAAATTTGTAAAGGTCTCATCCTGTATTCCTCCCAATTGTAGTGATTTTACCATCACGATGTAGCTTTATTGTATATGAAACCACATGATTCGCAAAAAAGAAAGGTGGAACTGCTATGAAAACACCATTGAAGCAAACATGGGATTTGGAATCCATATTTAGTGGGGGGTCTTCCTCTTCCTCATTTAAAGCATTTTTGGAGGAACTGGAGAGTAAGGTTCAGCAATTGCAGTCCCAGCTTAAATCAGCCAAAGTACCGCAAACGGTATTGGATACCGAGCGTCTGGATAGTGTGCTGAGTGCTATGCAAGAGCTGTTTAACGGAGCATCGCAAGCAGGTTCTTTTGTTTCCTGTCTGACTGCTCAGAACCAACATGACAAGCAGGCTGTGGAACTGGGCGCACGCATCAATACGCTATATGCACAGGGGAAAAGTGCTTTGGTTTCATTCCAGAACTTGCTGGCACAAACGAGTGAGGACATTTGGCAGAAGTGGATGGAACGGGAAGCGATTAAACCGATCTCTTTTGTCCTGAATGAATACCGGAACGAGGCTCGTGAGAAAATGGCACCTGAGCTGGAAAGTCTGGCATTGGATTTGGCTGTGGACGGCTACCACGGTTGGGGTGATTTTTATGACACGATTGTCAAAAATATGACGATCCCTGTTCCAGAGAATGGGGAAATCGTAAATCTGTCTGTAGGGCAGGCTGCCAACAAGCTGGATGAACCGGATCGTAGTGTACGTCAAGAAGTGTTCACACGTTGGGAAGAAGCATGGACCAAGGTGGAGGACTATTGTGCGGATACGCTTAATCATCTGGCAGGCTTCCGCCTCAAGCTGTATGAAAATCGGGGCTGGACGGACGTGCTCAAGGAGCCGCTGGAAATCAGCCGCATGTCGGCACAGACGCTGGATACCATGTGGCAGGTCATTAATGAAACGAAGCCTGTACTGGTTAAATATCTGGAGCGGAAGGCGAAGCTGCTGGGCCTGGAGAAACTGTCGTGGCATGACGTTGAGGCCCCACTGGGAACGTCCACTACTAAAATTTCATACGACGATGCAGCTGGAACGATTGTTGAGCAATTCGGTAAATTCAGTCCAAGAATGGCTGATTTTGCCCAAATGGCTTTTGAGAAAAGCTGGATTGAAGCAGAAGATCGTCCGGGCAAACGTCCTGGCGGATTCTGTACTTCCCTTCGTCTTAGTAAAGAGACCCGTATTTTCATGACCTACGCCGGATCGCCTTCCAACGTTTCGACACTGGCCCATGAGCTTGGACACGGTTATCATCAGCATGTGATGAATGAAATGCATCCATTGAATCAGAATTATGCAATGAATGTGGCCGAGACGGCTTCGACGTTGGCAGAGCTGATTGTATCGGATGCTTTGCTGGAGGCTGCGGAGGGGCAGGAAAAGGTGGCTTTGCTGGAGGATAAAATTCAGCGTGGCGTAGCCTTTTTCATGAATATCCATGCCCGCTTTTTGTTTGAAACCCGTTTTTACGAGCTGCGAAAAAAAGGGGTCGTAGGAGCGCAACAATTGGGAGAATTAATGGAGCAAGCACAGCGTGAAGCGTTCAGTGGTGTTTTGGATGAGGCTCATCCTCATTTTTGGGCCTCCAAGCTGCATTTCTATATTACGAACACTCCATTTTACAACTTCCCATATACGTTTGGATACATGTTCAGTGCCGGGATTTACGCCTTTGCGAAGAAAAATTCAGATGGCTTTGCCGATCAATATGATGCCTTGCTGCGTGATACGGGTCGCATGACCGTGGAAGAATTGGCCTCCAAGCATTTGGGCACTGATTTAACACAGGCTGACTTCTGGCGTAATGCCGCTCAAGTCACAGTTCAGGATGTTGAGCAATTTTTGCAAATGACGGAATAACGGTTATACACTCCAAACAGGTCTCCCGTAAGGGGGGCCTTTTTTGTGATTCTTGCATAATATGAGGGATAATGTCGTAATATGTCGAATTAGAGTTCGTATTACCTGTTGGCGAAATTTAAATTGATGGATATACTTAGAAATTAGTTATAAATGCCCATTTATGTTGTTTATGATTGTAACGTTAAAAAGCTTCGCATATAATTGAGTCATAAGACCTATTAACGGTTTTGAAACAGGTATATAGGGGGATTTTTGTAATGGATGAAGTAGGTAAATTGTCGTTAGCAAGGCAGATGGATATCATTTTTAAAGAGCTGGATGATGAATTGGCAGGTTTGTCGTCAGGAACTGTATTTGTACAAATACGTAACAACGTGGTTGGTAAATTTGGTATTCGTCATAATCCGATTGCAGGTAAGGGAGGTACCTTTGGTGCGGTGGAGCCAGGGCTGTCTGTAGATCATCGGGCGGACTTCCGTCGTATGGCGCTGGATACACTAAATCACAAGCGGAGTTGGACTCATGGTGAAATTGCTTTCGATTTTGCCGTCAGACAGGGAACCATTCTGGTGGATGCTACGCTGGAATCGAATTATAACATGGCGAATCTCATGATCCGTTATAACAAGCCTACATACCGAGCGGCTAATTCGGAATAATCATCCATAGAAAAGGGTAAAGAAAGGGCGGCCTTCCTGGGGAAGACCGCCTTTGTTATATGCCCGCCTTATCGCATTTTAGTTAAATGCGTAAACGGAATGCTTCATGTGGAATAATGACGCTTATTGACCTGAACGACCTGATAATTGCTGTTCGGCCAGCTGTACCAAGCGTTTAGTGATATAACCCCCCAGAGAACCAGCCTCACGGGATGGCATGTCACCATAATAACCGTCTGCCGGAATGGTAATGCCCAGCTCTTGTGCAGCTTCGTATTTCAATTGTTGCAGTGCATTGTTGGCTTGAGGTACAACCAGGTTGTTGCTACGGCGTCCTCTGCCTTGATTAGCTTCATACATGTGTAGTCACCTCCTTCGGCTGTGATGAGGTTATTATGCGACAGAGTTATGAAAATATGCGCCGAAGGAAGGAAAATGAATAGAGGGAAATTACGGATATATCATATGAACCTGAGTTTTCAGGTTAATGGACTGCTGAGGCTCCAGTCGAATCAGTCCGCTCGTTCCTACAGGATCGTGCATATTGGGTGCATTAGGCAACAAAGTATAAGGCTCGATGCAAAAATACTGATCGCATTCACCCTTGGTATACAACACCCAATACTTAAAGTATTGCTCATCTGCTGTGTACCGAATCTGATAACCGTCATCACGGGTCAACAGGGCCTCAGCAGGTCCCTCCGATGCTCGCAGCAGCGTATCCAGATTCGTTCCTTTCAGGGAAAGTCCCGTAGAGAGCGTCTCCAAGTCATTTAAAGGGGTGATTGTACCTGTTGGAAGCTGTTCAGCGTCTTGCTCATATACGCCGTTCACAGGCAGCTTCAGGCGCCAGCGCTCAGGCTCTCCGTCCACCATAAACCAGGTGTGGTATCCCAAGCCGAACGGGGCTGCTTTGTCACCCAGATTCGTTACACGCAGCGTTTGACTCAATACAGGTCCCTGCAAGCGGTAAGTCATCTCCAGCCGTAGGGGAATAGGAAACTGCTCCATCCAGTGCGGATCACTTTCCGTCAACAGCTCGGTGGTCACGCTGCAACCTTCCTCATCTTCTTCAATATCACTGCAACGCCAGGATTGATTACGATGCAGCCCGTGTATATGATTGTCGTTGGCCGTATTCCGATCAAACTGATAGGGAACACCGTCAAACTCGAATTGTCCTTTGCGGATTCGGCCGGGAGGGATCAGAATCGGCAAGCCAAAATGATACGGCTTTTGCAAATAAAAGGCCAGTTCTTCCTCGCCAGGACGCCGTACGATATCCCGATCCAGCTTCAGATCACGCACTGAGATAATATTATTCCCGAGACGGGGGATCATCGTAACTTCCAGCTCAGGGCTATGTAAAACATACGTGTCGTAACCATTCCAATGTTCTTTGGTCACTTGTTTCATATCCATGCTCCTTTGTCCACTATAATCGGTTGAAGCTTCGTGTCATTATGATAACAGATTTTTGCTCGCAGGGTACAATCGTCATTTGACAATTACAGGATGCGGAATTATCATAAATGTAGTTTACAATGTAATGACATGGATAACGCGATGATGAGGACAAGTAAGCCTTCGCATACGCTCTTCAGAAAGCCGGTGGTAGATGCGAACCGGTGAGCCTGCACTGCTGAATGGACCTTGGAGTGCCATACAGAACAGGAAGCATTCTTCCTCAGTATGACGGCCGCTTGCTCCCCGTTAACGGAGCTATAAGATTGCAAGCAGCCACGGGGCATGACTCCGACAAGTAACAGGCTGAAGACAATGAATAAGGGTGGTACCACGGTCTCGCGTCCCTTGAGGATGCGGGGCCTTTTTGCGTTCAATTGTTTCAATAAATTTCAGGAGGAATGATGAATATGAAGACTGTACTTTCAGGCATTCAGCCCAGCGGGAAGCTTACTTTGGGCAATTATATCGGTGCAATGAAAAACTTTGTCAAGCTGCAAGAGGATCATCGCTGTTACTTTATGGTCGTAGACCTTCATGCTATTACGGTGTCCCAGGACCCAGCTCAATTGCGTGAACAGTCGGAGGCTGTGGCGGCATTATTTATTGCAGCAGGTATTAACCCCGAGCAATCCAACGTCTTTTTACAATCCCATGTACCTCAGCATGCGGAGCTGGGATGGTTGATGACAACCCTGACCCATATGGGCGAGCTGGAACGCATGACCCAGTTCAAGGACAAATCGGCGGGTAAGGACTCGGTAGGTGCGGGCTTGTTCGTATACCCAGCGCTAATGGCAGCAGATATTTTGCTTTACAATGCGGATTTGGTTCCGGTAGGTGAAGATCAAAAGCAGCATCTGGAGCTTACACGCGATTTGGCTGGTCGTTTCAATCACCGCTACGGAGATTATTTCACTGTTCCAGAGCCGTATATCCCTGAGGTGGGCGCACGAATTATGTCATTGGATGATGCCTCCAAAAAAATGAGCAAAAGCAATCCGAATGCGGGCAGCTATATCGCTCTACTGGATGAACCGAAGGTCATTCGCAAGAAAATCAGTCGCGCTACCACTGATTCCGGTAGTGAGGTTAAATATGACCCGGCAAGCAAACCTGAGATCAGCAATCTGATGGGAATTTACAGCCAGTGTACGGGCCTGTCGCTTCAGGAAGTACAGAATCGCTATGAAGGTCAAATGTACGGTACGTTCAAAAAAGAGCTGGCAGAGGCGGTTGTAGCCACCCTGGAGCCTATTCAACAGCGTTATCGTGATATCCGGGAATCCGGTGAGATTGGACGCATTTTGGCCCAGTCCGCAGAGCGGGCGCAAGAAGCGGCTGAAATCACGCTGGCTGCGGTCAAAGAACGTATGGGGTTTTTGCCCCGCAAGCGCTAAGACAAACCGCAGACCAACGCAATCAGGCGTTTGACAGGAATGTGAATGTCTCAGGAGCGACGTTGTCTGGCCTTGATAACAAAGCCCCAGCCGATGTTGCCGACAGAGAGAAGGCCCAGTAAAATGGCAAGCCAAGCGGAATAACTGATGGATATGGCGGCTGCCGTCAGTAGGACAATGGATGATACGGCGAACCACAGTGATAGACCTTTGCTCATGGAAAAAACCTCCAGCTTTCGAATGTTGAATTTTAGGAATAAGCAGGTGTAAGCGAGCCATAATAATCTTGCAAGCTTGCAATGAACCTCACTCACACAAGAACTGAAAGGAGATTCAAATATGAGCAGACGTCGTTCAAACAACCTGCAAGTACCGCAGGCCAACGCCGCTTTACAACAATTAAAATATGAGGCCGCTCAAGAACTCGGCATCACAATCCCTCAGGATGGTTACTACGGTAACGTCGTTTCCCGCGAAACAGGCTCTCTCGGGGGATACATCACGAAAAAGCTGGTCCAACAAGCAGAGCAATCCTTGTCGGGCAGTGGCCGTATGCAGTAATACACATAAACACTCCATCTTGGAAGCTGTATTATGAGCAACTGTGATGAAGGAAATCCGGAGCAATCATGCTCCGGATTTTTTTGCGAGCATGGCTTATGACCATTGTGAATCACACAAGTCCGCTTCGTCAAGAGGGCGCTTTCATCAGCTCTTTATGGAGGGATGGTTTTTTCGGTGAACGGCAAAAGAACAGCAAGCTCCAGGATCAGGGGAGACTTGCTGTTCTTTTGTCATTCGCGTTGCTTGTTGATATGCTTTTTTAATTCGTATGCAGGGAGAGACGTTTCTGCATCTTTTCATGGCTGAGCCAGCCGATGTAGCTGTTGATCAGTCCAAACTGCTTATCCATAGCGACCACAGCCACGAAGGGATATTGCCTTCGATGCCGATACCGAACATCCGCCCAGCGTACAATGTAGCCCCATTCCAGCTCTTCCACCTCCGCAACAGCAAAGGAAGAAAAATAGCGAAATGCCTGCACGTCACGGTAGGATTTGGATGCTTCTACGGCCGGATGTGTGGACGGAACCGCATGTTTTGTCCAAAACAGATGCTTTCCGTTCAGTCCACCAATGTCATAACTTCCATTCTGATGAGCTTTTACCACATGCCACCGGTTCCAAGAAACCGTGGGAATGATATAATAGATATCGTCCGGCTGACGCTTGGTGTCCATATCACCTACCGCATTTCTGGTACGGAAATGACTCCAGGTGCGCCAAATATAGTACAGGCCTGTAATGATGTACAACGTAATAAATAAGGGAGCTGGTGAAACCAGTCCAGTGATCCACAGTAGAATAGCAGCAACATGGGTGCCGAATATGAAGGGATCAAAGATGTGAATAATATTCCATGATATCCATTTAGGTGTAAACGGTCGAAATGCCTGTGTCCCGTAAGTATTGAACAAATCTACAAACACATGCAGGCAGACAGCAATCGTGACCCACAAGGCGACATGTTCGATAGATACATCCCTGAAAATAAGAGCAATTAATCCCGTTATAGACAAGATCCATACCAACCAGAAAGGGATGGAGTGCGACAGTCCACGATGATTGCGGATGTAGGCTGCATTGTTTTTTAATCGCAGCAAGGTGTCAAAGTCTGGTGCCTGTGACCCTACGACCGTGGCGAGCAGTATGACTCCCGCCAGCTTAGGATCTGCGGCGACGGCTGGATCAGTGTAGGCCAGCCCGGCCAACCCGATCCCCATGACAAAGTGTGTGGCTGTATCCATATCTGTCGCTCCTTTTTGTATTGTATCCTGTACTTATTACTACCCCAATTTACTGTAAACGATCAGCAAGCTTGATTCGTTATCGAAATTGTGAACGTTTTGTGCGTTTTCTGTCAAACTTTTTATGGAGACTATATGATAAAATTTATATCGGAGTTCAACTTACTCCCGAATTCATACATCTCAAAGGGGGAGTTACTCACTATGGACAATATTAGTTATAAGGCTACTTCAGATACCGCTACCTATTCGGTTAAATCCAAACCACCCGGTAAGGCGGGGACATGGAAAGATTTTATAACAGTCACCAAGCCAGGCATTCTCCGCACTAATCTGGTTGCGGCATTTGGCGGTTTTTGGTTGGCCTCACAATGGGACGTTGACTATATAAAGCTGATTCTGACGTTGCTAGGTACCATGCTGGTTATGGCGTCTTCTTGTGTTTTTAACAACTATTTTGATCGTGAACTGGATTTGAAAATGGAGCGTACACGCAATCGCTCACTGCCAACAGGGCGTTTGACTCCCACAACGGTATTGTCATACGCTATTACTTTAGGTGTTGTCGGGCTGGCTATACTGTTCTTTTTCTCTGGTGTCAAGGCAGGATTGCTCGGTGTACTCGGTATGTTCGTATACGTCGGTATTTACACACTTTGGCTGAAACGATCATCCACATGGAGTACATCCATTGGCGGTATTTCGGGCGCAATGCCTCCTGTGATCGGCTATGTGGCCGCTTCGGGTCGTATTGACATGGGCGCATGGCTCTTATTCGCCCTTTTGTTCCTATGGCAGCCGCCTCATTTTTGGGCACTTGCAATCCGCAGGGTCGAAGAATACCGTGCAGCAGGATTTCCGTTGTTGCCTGTCGTGAAAGGTATTCACCGTACTAAAATTCAAATGATTCCATATATCGTGTTGCTGATTCCGGTTCCGATCCTGATGTATGCTTATGGATATGCTGGAATGATTTTCATGATCGTTTCCGTATTGCTGTCCGTGCTCTGGGCCTTTTATGCCTTTAAAGGTTTTACCATTAAAGAAGAAGAGACGGATTCCTGGGCTAAAAAAGTATTTTTCTTTTCCATTAACCATCTGACACTCAGCTTTCTGCTGATGATCGTGGATACGGTTCACAAGTTCTAAGAGAAGATATTTTTAAAAATTTTATTGCTGTGTAACATTTAGCTGTCCATCAGGCTTAAAAGCGGCCTGGCGGACAGCTTTTTTTGTGAATAGTCTTCATGACTAGGGTGGTCATAACTACGGAACTGGCGGGTATAAAATATACTCTTCCAGTCCTGCCTTTTCCAATTGGGCGATCACATATTCATCTGGTGTGCCTTCTACTCCTGCGTATCCTTTGCGGGTATACATATGATGCGCATCTGGAAAAGAGTCGGCAAGCACACCACGTATTTTTTTGCCTGAGCTGTCATTGTCCATAAATAAGTATATTTCGTCATGCTTGGCCTGCTTGCGGAGGGACTCCAGTTTTACTGAGTTTAGCGTGCCGAAGGTGCATAAGAGATGAACCTCGGGATCAAGTAAACGACGAAGTTTACTGCGGTCATTTTTCCCTTCAACGATAACGGTAATCGTCATCTTGCTCACCCCCTGCTTAAAGCCTGTGCTCGAAATTCCCCGGGAAATGAAAGAATATGTCTATAGTGTAGCTCCAAACAGGGTTCTCATGCAAAAAAAACAACAAAACAGCCTGCCGAGAGTGGCAGGCATGGGTACAGGGTGGCATGTTAGGGCAATTCAGACATTAAATTAAATCCAGCAAGTACGGAGAATAATGACGAGCAGGATATAAAGAACGAGAATGGTGCCGGTCGAAGTCCCAAATCCACCACAAGAAATAGGGCTCACAGGATGACAGTGGCTCACGGAATGCACCTCCCTTCATACATAAATGTTCAGTCAAACCAGTCTATGTTGATGAGGGCTTTAGGTACTGTGCATTCGCCTTCTTGTAAGGTACTTTGGGCGTTAAAGGGGGAGCATCTCAAGCGATCTAGGAATGATACGGTCCTGGGGCAGACAGCGGCGGTGTCGGGAATAACCGCTGAATGGGAATGAACAGCAAGCCGGTCATTAAAATCAGAAAAGCGATAAAAAAAGGTGAAAAATGAACGGGGAGCTGCCCGGCAAGCACTGGTCCGGCAAAGGAGCCGATAGACGTGGCAATGGATTGCAGTGCAAAGGTTTTGCCCAACCTTTCTCCTCCAAGCCGTATAAAGAGTGAGGCCAAGGCTGGAAACGTAATGCCTTTGGCTGTTCCGAGTATAAAGAGTACGACTCCAATCACAGATTCGGGTAAGGTAGCAAGGGCATAGAAGCTCAGAGACATCAGTATGATGCCGCAAATCAGCCGGATCATCGGTGAATACTTGTTCAGAAAAAGCAGACTGAGTGTGCAAAGCGCTCCCAGACTGATAATGGAAAAGAGCAGTCCCGTGGACATCATGGACGCAGTGCCATTGTTGCGTAACGGGATTTCATAAAATAAAATGCCTTGTGCGCACGCCAAAACAAAAGGCACAAGCAGGTAGCGCCAATTGAATGGTAAAAGCGGCTGCGCTCCGGTCAATGGGGCGGGTGCTACTTGCCCATCAGACAATTGAGCCTGGAGAGCAGGTGCCTTTTTAGGCAAAGTAAAATAAGCCATCAGTCCTGTGACCACGAGAATGATGCCGAGGGAACGGAATGTCTCGCTAAAGCCAAAGCTGGCTACAATGAACGCGCCTGCCGCTGGAGACAGGACAGAGGCTAACGTGTGAACTACGCCATGTCCCGACATATATTTGCCCTGCGTAACCGGATGATCGGATAGCTGGGCGAGCATAGTCATGCAGGCCGGGGACAAAAAAGCCAGCACAAAGCCGCTGACTGCACGAAGAAAAAGCAGCTCCCACGGCGTATGAATGTACGCCTGAATAATCAGGATGAGCCCTGCGGCTGTCAGACTGAACATAATATATCGGCGGCTACCGTGCTTATCTACCCTTGGCCCCGCCATTAAATTACCGGGCAGATGGGTCAGGGAGTATATGCCCAACATCCAGCCGATAAAGGTGGGCGCAGCGCCCAGAGAGATGGCGAATGGTGTGAGAATAGGATATTGCGCGTGCAGATCAAAAAAAGCGATAAATAAAAACAGATACAGCCAGAGGGCTGTTTTCAAGTGGACGACCCCCTTTCCCTAAATAGACTTTCTATGCTGCTATGTGGCATGAGCTCATTCTAAGTTGTACGCTGGAGTGGACGAACATAGACCCTTTTTGTGCGGACAAGGGGCGGAAAAGAGCTAAGCTGACAGGGCGTTATGTAATCATGTATAATTACAGAGACGATTTTACAATTCGAAAGATGCAGTTGAAAACGGGAGTGTAGTGAAATGGATAAGAGTGTCTGGACAGAATTTTTAAAACATAATTGGCAGATCGTTCAGGATAACTGGCTCTATATATTAATTGGGCTTGTCCTAATGCTTGTCATATTGAAGATTGTGAGAACCCTTGTTAAATGGCTGCTTGTCATTGTGGTGGTTGTGGGCTTGCTAATCTACAGCGGTATTTCCTTTGATCAGGTTGGCAAGGTAGTTACCCAGGCGAAGGATGATGCGATTAACAAGTTTCAGAGCGAGGCCTTGAGCATGATGATCAAGGAAGGACGGGATGCGAAATACAGCTCTAACGGAGACGGTACCTTTTCGGTAACCAGCTCCAACTTGGAGGTAAAAGGCCCGTTCGATGGTGATAAGGTCAAGGTGTGGTTTCAAGGCATGCCGCTGGGCGAGTGGAGCATGAGCGACACCGTCAAGAAATATATCGAAAGTGCGAAAGGCTCGACTGTAACACAACAGTCGCCGTAAAGACAGGGGGAGCATGATGAAACCATCCTGGCTGGAGCCTGTCCTTCATTGGAATGGCGTGACGGTGTTGTTGATCGCTATCGTTCTTGTGTCGTTAATACAGGGCTGGCGGCGGGGAGCTTCCAGATCTGTAGGTGCTCTATTCGGTCTCATTGTGGATGGCATACTGACCGTTGCCGGAATTTTGTGCTCATTAGGGCTGGCTATGTGGCTTTCACCGAAGGTGCAGCAATGGCTGGCCGCTTATATGGAGCATTTGCCACAACGGGGACTGAGCGGAATTAAGCAATTTTATTATACGCTTGTAGCAGGGCTTGAGGGCTTTCCGCTGCTGCGTTTTGCCGTATTGTTCATGCTCAGCTATGCTGTCGCGCAATTTGTGCTGCGTGCGATTTATGTGATGGTAGTGGGTGGCAGATCGGATAACTCTCTACGTGAGCATGAAAACAAATCGGGCCTTTTCAGCAGGCTGGCGGGGGCCGGGATTGGTACCCTCATCGGCGGAGCGCGCGCAGTGATGGTCATAGCCTTGCTGTTTATAGGTGTAAGCTTATACCCAGACAGTGGATTTAGCAGCTATGTCCAAGCTTCACCGATTTATAAACAAGGAGCGCAATCGGTTATTGAACCTTTGTCCGGCACGCTGATTAAGGATAAGCTGCCCGTATTTACGCAGGCTGTCACCAAGGAATTGAACGGCATTTTGCAGCGTAAATATGAAATGATCGACCGGGATATACCGAACGATATTGAGCAGGCCGCGACCAAGATTACAGAGGGGGCAAGCGGCGATGAGCAAAAAGCCAGAGCGTTGTATCAGTGGGTAGGCACGCGTATTAGCTATGATTACGGCAAGGTGGACGCCTATGAGCAGCGTGGTGACTGGCATGAGCAGACTCCCAGAGATACGTTTGATACACGCAAGGGTGTCTGTATTGACTATGCCCGCCTCTATGCGGTGATGGCCCGTTCTCAGGGGCTTCAGGTCAAGGTGGTGACTGGGCTTGGTTACAACGGGCAGGGAGGCTACGGTTCACATGCCTGGAATGAAGTGTACTTGAGTGGGCAGCATCAGTGGGTACCGTTAGACCCGACCTGGGCACAGAATGGAGACTGGTTTAATCCGCCTGGTTTTGCCCAAACACATATCAAGGATAAAGTGATTTAAAAAAGGAGTGGAAAAGGGCACATGAGAAAGATGGACAACGAGCAAGGAAAAGACAACGAGACGTCCGACCGAAAAAGATTCAGCTTCCGGATCAATCTGTTCTTTTTCAGCTCGTTCATTATATTTACGGTCATTATCGTAAGACTGGCGATACTTCAATTTGTGGAGGGCCCTCAGCTTAAGCAGCAGGAGGCCAGTAATGTTACCAAAAATGTACCGCTTACGCCGATTCGCGGAACGATTTACGATTCAACCGGGCAGAACAGGCTGGCATATTCTACACCGGTACAATCGCTGTATATCACGCTTTCCAAGAACTACAGTGATAGTATGGAAAAATTGCGGGATAATGATAAAAAGCTGTTGCCTGAGCTGGAGAAGATGACGCAAAAGCTGGCGAATCGGTTTGCCAAATATGGCGATAAAAACGAGCCCAAAATGACGGCAGCGCAAATTATGGATGCTATGGACCGAAACTATCAACGGTTTAGCGGTTTTACGCCCCGCCTGATTAAAACCAATCTTAATAAAGATGAAGTTGCCTATTTCATGCAGCATAAAAGCGAGTTTCCAGGGTTAGATGTTGTTGAGGAAACTGTACGCCATTATGATCCTGATACGGTGGCTGTCCAAACAGTGGGCTACATTAAAAGCTATAAAAGTGCCCGTGAAACGTTGGATAAATATAAGAATATTCAAAAATCCATGTCAGCTGAAAATGACCCGGGTCTCATTTATATGGATAACGAATCCGTTGGCTTTGACGGATTGGAATTTCAATATCAGGAACAGTTACGAGGGAAAAATGGCTACAAAACGGTCCCGATTGATCCGCGTAATATGCCGGAGGGTGTAGATTCCGTTACTCCTCCGCAGAAGGGAAACAACATTTATTCCACCATTAACAAAGAGATTCAGGTTAAAACAGAAACCGCCATTATGGATCAATTAAGATGGTTGCATTCCCATGCTGTATCTGGCAAGACTCATCCTTATGCCAAAACAGGCTTTGCTGTAGCCATGGAAGTGGATACTGGTAATGTGGTAGCGATGGCCAGTATGCCGGATTATGATGCGAACTATTGGCAAACCGGAAATATATCATCAGATAACTACAAGAAAATTCAAAATGTATATTTGAATGGTACTATACGCTCCTTCGGCTCCGGTCAATCGGGTCAACATCCAGAGTCGGTTGTATTGCTCGGTTCCACGATCAAACCGCTATCTGTGTTGGTGGGCTTAGAGGAAGGTCTATTCAGTACATCGTCCTATTATCAGGATACGGGTGCTGCTTATTTTGGACGTAACAATTCGTCTCGGGTACGTAACTCTTCGGGTCATGTGTATGGCGGACTGGACCCGGCATCTGCTATTCGACATTCCTCGAATGCATTCATGGTCGATATGGTAGGCAAAAGACTATACAACAAATACATTAATAATGCCAAGGAAGATCAAGGTGTGAATGTATGGGACCGTTACATGAAGGAGTTTGGACTAGGTGTGTCAACGGGGGTAGATTTGCCAATGGAATATCCTGGGTTAAGAGAGTATGGACCTAGAAGCAAGGAGTCGTCACTGTCCAAGTTGGCGTATGCTTCTTTTGGTCAGCAAGGGAAATATACAACGCTCCAGCTTGCACAATATACAGCCGTGTTGGCTACCAAGGGCAAACGAATGGAGCCACATTTGGTCAGTCAAATTAAAGATACCAATGGAAATGTAGTCCAAACGATTAAGCCGAAGGTGCTGAATGAAGTGAAATTCCCGGATGCTTACTGGAATGAAGTCATACGCGGGATGGCTACAGATGTCAGTGCATTTAAGGGTTTCCCGTATGACTTCGCCCGCAAAACAGGTACATCTCAGCAAAGCGTAGGCGGAACACTGAAGGATAACGGGGTATTCATTGCCTTTGCACCACGAAAGAATCCCAAGCTGGCTGTAGCAGTCATTATTCCCGAAGGAGGTTTTGGCGCGACGAGCGCTGGACCTGTGGCGCGTAAAATTTTCGATGCCTACGACGAAGTGTACGGTCTGGACGGTGTACCGAAGAAAAAGGATGCTACAGCATCTGATCCCAATGCAGTCAAACAGCCATAATATAGTACTACGTAACAATTCATTAAAGCTTCTCTCGGCCTTTGTGCTAAGAGGAGCTTTTTTTATGATCTTTATCCGTTTTCTTACAAAATTGTAACCACCAAATTCATCATTATTTCCCGCTATTATGGTAGGATCAGGGATATGATAACCCGGTGAAAGGAGTAATGACCTGCTAATATGGACAGAGGCAGTTTGGATAAGAAGTTTTCATTCAAAAAGAAAAGCCATGAAGAAAATGAAGAGGCACAAAAAAAGCGGACGGTTTTTCGGACTAATCTTCTTTTTTTCAGTGTTTTTGTGTTATTTGCCATTATCTTTACCAGACTAGCGGTCTTACAGTTTGTGCAATCGGCAGAACTGAAGGAGCAGCAGCAATCCGTAAATACGAAAAATGTCCCGTTAGCCCCGAGACGCGGCACGATTTATGACTCTTCGGGTCTCGTCAAGCTGGCGTATTCTACTCCGGTACAGTCGCTGTATGTGACCTTACCCAAGGATTATAGCAAACGAGCAGAAAAAGACCGTAAGCCGGGAAAAAAGCTGCTCCCCGAGTTTAATGCTTTTGCTGAAAAGCTTGCTGTCAAGCTGAATGAGTTAGGAAGTACAGAGGGCGAGCAACTTGATGTAGAGAAAATTAAGGAACGGCTGGACAAGGACTACACTCAATACAGGGGCTTTACTCCGCGCCTGGTCAAATCTGACTTGAATCGGGAGGAAATCGCATATTTTTTGGAGCATCGGCAGGAGTTCCCCGGGATTGAGGTTGTTGAAGAAAGTGTGCGCCATTATGACCCGGATCGGGTGGGGGTGCAAACGATTGGATATATGTACAAGTTCAAAGGAGCGCGAACCAATCGGCCAAAGTACAAGGAGCAATATGAAGCCAATTCGGAGGTCCAAAGACCCGAACAGGTTTACTCGGAAAGTGAGACCGTCGGATATGATGGCTTGGAGCTTCAGTATCAGGATGAGCTGAGAGGAAAAAACGGCTATAAAACGGTAGAGGTAAATCCGCGCAGCATGCCGGAAGGCATAGAATCCATTACTCCTCCGAAAAAAGGATACCATCTGTATTCCACCATTAACAAGGAAATTCAGCAAAAAACGGAACAAGCGATTGTTGATCAGCTTCGTTGGCTTCATACCCATCCGGTATCGGGTAAGCTCCACGGCGATGCCACTACCGGCTTCGCTGTAGCGATGGAGGTCGAGACAGGGAATGTCGTAGCGATGGCCAGTATGCCGGACTATGACTCCAATGTATGGAAAACGGGAAGTACATCGCCTTCGGTATATGACGAAATTCAGCATAAAATGGGGAACGGAACGATTAAATCCGTACCTAGTGGAAAAGCGGGTCCGCATCCAGAATCTTCGGTGCTGCTGGGTTCAACCATTAAACCCCTAACCGTGCTGATCGGGTTGAAGGAACACTTATTTTCTCCGGGACAAACTTATCTCGATACGGGGAGCGCATACTATGGTAAAAATCGATCCAGTCGGGTCGGTAATTCGAGTGGACATGTATATGGTCCTCTGACACCTAGCAAGGCAATCGAGTTTTCGTCGAATACTTTCATGGTGGATATGATCGGCAAGCCGCTGTATGACAAATACGGAAGTAATGCAGGGATGCATCAGGGGATTGATGTATGGGACAAGTATATGAAGGCATTTGGATTAGGCGTACCGACTGAAGTCGATCTGCCAGGCGAGTGGGCAGGCAGGCTTGAGTATACGAGCAAGTATGAAAGTGCGCTGACACGCTTGGTACAGGCTTCCTTTGGTCAACAGGGGAAATACACGGCGATGCAGCTTGCCCAGTATACAACCGTGCTGGCAACGAAGGGCAAGCGTATGCAGCCGCATTTGGCCAGTAAAATTGTAGATGATCAGGGCAACCTCGTGCGTGAGTTCAAGCCCAAGGTGCTGAATGAGGTCGCTTTTTCAGATACGTACTGGAATACAGTGATTCGCGGTATGGCTACGGATGTTAAAGCATTTAACGGGTTTCCGTATGATTATGCCCGTAAAACGGGGACTTCCCAGCAGGTGGTGGGACGTGCGGTTAAAGATAACGGGGTGTTTATTGCTTTTGCTCCGCGTCAAAATCCGAAGCTGGCCGTAGCAGTCATTATTCCTGAAGGGGGCTTTGGCTCGACGAGCGCTGGACCTGTGGCACGTAAAATATTTGACGCTTATGACGAGGTTTACGGGTTGGATGGTACACCAAAAAAGCCACAGGCAGCGAAGTGAGGACTTGATTCTTTTGTGGGCTTCTCTTTTTCATGGTAAAATGTCGTTGGACATAAGGGACATACAGGAGGAAGAGAACCCATGGGAGAAAACCAATATAAATACAAGCTGCTTGCGCTCGACATGGATGGAACTTTATTGAACGACAATCATGAAATTACGCTGGAAACGATCAACTGGATTAACAAGGCGATTCAAGAGGGGATTCACGTGTGCTTGTCTACCGGACGGGCGGCGATGCATGCTTTGCCTTACGGGCAACAGCTCGGTCTGGATACGCCTATGGTAACGGTAAACGGCAGCGAGGTATGGAAATCCCCGCATGAACTGTGGCGCCGTTATTTGCTTGATAAGGAGCTAGTTCGGGAAATGCACCGGATTGCTGTAGAAACCGGGTCCTGGTTCTGGGCATACTCCACTGAGGAATTATTTAACAGAGATCGTTGGCCAGATACATTGGATACACAGGAATGGCTTAAATTCGGTTATAATACGGAAAATGACGAAATTCGTCATCAAATTTTGCTCAAGCTTCAGGACATGGGTGGACTTGAAATTTCCAATTCATCCATGACGAACTTGGAAATCAACCCGGCTGGTATATCGAAGGCCAGTGGGATTGCTGAAGTATGCGATTTGCTTGGAATTACAATGGAACAGGTAGTCGCTGTGGGTGATAGTTTGAATGATTTGGCTGTGATTCAAGCGGTTGGACTGGGTGTTGCGATGGGTAATGCACAGGATACGGTAAAAGAAGCGGCTGATCTGGTCGTAGCTTCGAACAATGAAGATGGCATCGTTGAAGTTATCCGCGATTATGTACTTGTCTAAGAGAACGAATGATGAAGCATATGGGATAATTATTGGACGAGAAGGAGGGAGCCAATGGACATTGTAGGCTGGATTATTATCGTTGCGCTGTTCATTGTTGGCATGGCCGGGGCGGTATACCCCGTATTGCCAGGGGCGCTCGCCATCTATTTTGCATTTTTTGTGTACGGCTGGTTTTTCTCGTTTGCTCCATATAATGTATGGTTTTGGATCATACAGACACTAATAGTAGTTGCACTATTTGTTGCAGATTATGCCGTCACTGCGTGGGGGGTCAAACGATTTGGCGGCTCGCGTCTGTCCACGATCCTTAGTACCATCGGCATTATTATCGGCCCTTTTGTGATTCCGGCATTTGGTCTGATTTTAGGGCCGTTTATTGGCGCTGTGCTGGGTGAACTAATGAGCAAGGCCCCGCTGGATCGAGCGATTAAAGTGGGCTTTGGTTCTGTATTAGGGCTGTTTACCAGCACCGTGATGAAAGTAATTTTACAGCTTGTCATGATTCTTGTATTCTTGATTTGGGTGTTCTAGCTTAACATCCTATGTTTGTGATTTGCAGAGACAGAATCGACATGCGGCTCCGCACCGGTGATGGCTCAGGCCATGACTGCTTTGCGGAGCTTTTGCATGCGTGTCAACAGCAAGAAAGAAGGGAACGCATTTTGTCCAATAAAGAAACATTTCTAAGAGGCACGCTTATTTTGGCCGCTGCTGCGCTGGTGGCGAGAGTGCTGGGTCTGGTGCAACGTGTTCCGTTAGAGCATCTGCTCGGTTCTGTGGGGAACGCCTCGTTTACGATTGCGAACAATGCTTATTTGATGTTGCTCACGGTGGCTACAGCAGGTATTCCAAGCACGTTGAGCAAAATGGTCTCAGAACGCTACGCGCTGAATCGGCCTTCGGAAGCACGACGTGTGTACCATGCGGCGTTGCTGTTTGCCGCGGCGGCGGGCATTATCATTACGGTGGTGCTATATTTTGGTGCGCCTTATTTTGCCGAGAAAGTGGCAGGGGTTCCGCAGTCGGCTTTGGCTATTCAGGCATTGGCACCAGCCTTGCTGCTGTTTCCTGCCATTGCCATGATGCGTGGGTACTTCCAAGGGCGCGGTAACATGACCGCGGGCGGTATTTCACAAATTGTGGAGCAAGTCGCACGGGTGGCTACTGCAATTTTACTCGCTTTTATTATTTTGAAGCTCGGTTATGGAGATCGCGAGGTTGCGGCCGGGGCATCCTTCGGGGGGGTCATGGGAAGCTTTGGCGCACTGGCAGTCATGCTGTATTACACGGTGAAAATGCGTCGCCAGGATCGACAAGAGCAATTCCAGGAGGAAAGCTCCGCACTGCCGATGATGCGCATTTACAAAGACATTTTTACGCTGTCTATTCCAATTGTATTGTCTTCTTTGACGGTTCCGGCCGTTAACTTTATTGATACGTCGATTGTGGTTAGACTGCTGTCCGTCCAAATCGGCTTGGAACAGGCGACCACCCAGTTGGGTTATTTGGGAGCACGTGCTCAGAGTGTGGCGGGGATTCCGCCGATTTTGGCTATCGCGCTCAGTCAATCGCTCATTCCGATCATTTCGGCGGCCTTTGCCCGCAAGGATGAACAGCATTTGCAAAATCAGATGACGCTGGCCTTGCGGATCTCTATTTTGACCGGAATGCCGATTGTGCTGGCCTTGTGTGTAACCGCCTATTCCATCAATGGTTTACTGTTTAGCTCGCTTGGAGGCAGCGGGATTATCGCTGTTCTGACACTTGGAACGATATTCCAGATCACGATGATGACCTCCAACTCCATATTGATCGGTATGGGCAAACCACGTATTTCAATGGTTAATGTTATAGTCGGTATCGTGGTTAAGCTTGTGGCGAGCTGGCTGTTGGCTGGCTGGCTTGGAATTTACGGCATCATTGCCGCAACCGGATTATGTTTCCTCGTGATTACGCTACTGAATTTGCGTGTGCTTAAAGGCATCGTATCCTTCTCCATCATGGGCCGTCGCTGGGCAGGCTTTCTGACCGCAGTCGTGCTCTCGGGAGTCATTGGATATGGTGTGAATGAGGCTTGTATTCTGCTGGTTCATATCATGCCTGCACGTGTGGCCTTCTTCATCGCATGTTGTATTGCCGGGGCGGCTGTACTGGTATGCTATCTGGTGCTGTTGGTCCTACTACGCGTACTGCGTCGGGACGAGTTGGGTAACTACCCGCGTGTGCTGCAAAAGGTACTGCGTCCACTGATGCGTCTCCAGCGTGAGTCTACAGGGCAACGAGGCTAAAAGAAGTATAGGCAGCCCTCCAGCTTTTTTAGTGAAAAGGCCGCAGGCTGGCATGAACGTCATGGGCCATCGCTGTTTTTTGGATGCCATGGCGGTGCTCATGCCGCATGGCAAATAACAGCGGTCGCTTGGGTTCGCTGAGATGCCCAAGCGTGGATCCGCCCTGAAACCAGTCGTAACGGGGGATCGGATCATAAGCGGTATCCGACCAGACGGCGTTCAGCTCGGGGCTGTACAGGCGTTGTCCTTGTGGCAGCCATTCATGCGCCAGGAGCGCTGCACTCTCTTCAGGGGAGCGCAGCGCTTTTTGTTTGTCCAGAGTGAACAGTCCCGGCCAATAGTCTCTGCGTGAGCCAGTGTGGGGCACGCTGGTAGCGAATGCTGTTACTTGGTCCAGTACCTGCTGGTGTCCGAACAGCGTGGCATACAGGCTTTTACCAAAGCCAATCCGTTCATCCAGATGGCCAAAGCGCTCCATTACAAGTCCGGCGAGCCCCCCGTTTAGTCCGAGTGGAAATATGATCTGATTCAACTGGAGCCAATCGTGCAAATAAAAGCCCCGCTTGTGCGTCACAAATTTTTGGAAATACGGATCTTTCACCACCCGGCCTTCAATATAGTTTTGTTCATTGATGATCAGGGCTACGCTTAAGAGAGAGCTGTCCCGCCAAGCCCAGAAACGTTCCCAGAAGGGTCTCATGAATGGTGATACATGGAAATGGGGCAGCAAATGGAAGCAGCTTCGGCCCAGATGACGGCTGTGCATGTATAGTTGCAGCTGCGGGTAGGCGTCCTGAAAAATAAGGGCATTGCAGCGCTCCAGCAGCCGATATAACCATTCCTTTTCCTGTTCGCCGAACAGACTGTCGATCAGCCCCCCCTTCAAATCGGTCATGTTATAGCCACCATTGCGAGAAACCAGGTGAGCCAGCAGCGCCCAATGTAACTCGGGATAGCCATGATAGCACTCCAGGTAAGCGGCTGTACGGGTGATGTTGCTACGATTTTCCTGTGCCGTATCGTTCTTGATCCGCTCGACCAGCTCGCAGTCCGTTTCACATAAGGGCATATTCAGAGAAGAGGGACGGGATGCAGGTCCATTCACCAGCATCAGCGCCTCGGCTTCATCCATGGCGGCCTGTGCAGTATGGTAATCCCACGGTAGCTCACGTAGCGGATAGCGCAGCTTGCGGGACTCGGTCCAGGCCGCCCGCGTGCCTTCCCATGCTTCCTCCGCAGCACGTGGTACGGAACCGAGCAGCTTTAGCCCACCATGAAGCTGACGTGATGCCACATGGAACCATTCGGTGAGAGACATACTTGATAACCTCCTTTCAATGATGAGAACACTCCGTACCCGTTAAGTATACGGGGATGCTCTAAGTGTGTTCTTAAGTTATATGATTAGTATGTCTCGATGGCAGGGCTTCCAATCGGTGATACGGGAATAATAGGGGAGTGTGCAAAAGCGCCGCTTGGCGTTACAATAGGGAGCACAAACTCTTGTATACAAACAGAATTCAAGGAGGAATTATCCATGCAAAAGATCGTCTCTCATGAAGACTTTAATAAGGCAATATCCGCTTCTGGCGTAACGGTGGCTGTGTTTAAGGCGGACTGGTGTGGGGATTGTCATTTCATTGATCCGTTCATGCCTGATGTGGAACAGGAATATGCAGACAAGCTTACATTCATTGAGATTGATGTAGAGCAGGCGGAGAGCGTTAGCCAGGAGCAAAATGTACTGGGTATTCCCAGCTTTATCGCTTACAGTGAAGGCCGCGAGCTGGTGCGTCTGGTGAACAGATTGCGTAAATCCCGTGAGGAAATTGAGCAGTTTTTGGACCGGGCTGTGGAAGTACACGCCAGCTTGGCTAAATAATTGATGTTCTGCATGGCATAAGGGTTTCGAGGGGAATTGTATTCATAAGGGCATTTCAGAGAGCCGCTTCCTTCCAAAGGGGGCGGCTCTCTAACGGGACACGTTCACATTTTGTCAACAAAGCGCGTATGTCAAGGAACGATATATCAGTTATAATTATTTTAAGTGATCATTTCACAACATATAACGATAATAAATATTTTATCTGGAAGGATATGGTGAGCTCGTTGAACAACAAAATTAGAATATTAAAGTGGCTTGCACTCGTAACATGTATTGTCATGTTTTTGGCTACCTTTGGCGGAGGTGTCGTGACGCGGACCGATTCGGGACTGGGTTGCGGTCGGGAGTTCCCGCTTTGTAATGGTAAGCTGGTTCCGGCACATACGGTCGCATCCATTATTGAGTTTACTCACCGCTCCGTCAGCACGATGGCCGGGCTGCTTTCTATCGCCTCTTTTGTTGGCTTTCTGCTGTATATGAAGCATCGGAAGGATTTGCAGCTGTTCTCGTTGTTGACGCTACTATTTGTCATTATACAAGGAGCGATGGGGGCTTTAGCTGTGGTCTTTTCCCAATCCGCTCCGGTCATGGCGCTGCATTTTGGCTTTGCCCTGATCGCCTTTGCCAGCGCGACTATGATGACATTGGGAGCCTGGAAGGAGCATGCGGATTCGCGCTTCAACCCGCGTTTGCCCACCGTGCCTGTCAACCGGGGCTATCGTAATTTTATATGGTTGTCGACGATCTATACGTATATTGCGGTATACTCGGGCGCACTGCTCAGTCACTCGGTCATTCAAAAAGTTGTAAATCTCGGCGGTATCATATCTCCGTTGTTGCTTCACCAGCTTACATCTGGATTGCTGTTTGTGGTCATTTTGGCCGTGGGGCACTATTCTTATCGCTATCACCCTAATCATCGGGATATTCGTGTACTGGGTGTCGTTGCGGTGGCATTGATTATGCTTCAGGTCGTTATTGGCATTAGCCTGTTGTACGTCACCAGACCGGAAATTTACATGTTTGTGGTACTGGCACACATGCTGGCCATTGCAACGCTGTTCTCCATCTTGTGCTACATGAGCTACCGTGTGTGGCAATTGTCACCGGACCGCAACATCGTTCGGACACACACACAGCGTACCTAAGCAATTCGTTTGTGATGAACGAAGCTGTGATGAATGCAACGGATATTTTGCCCAAGAGGCGCTTAAGCACGTATAATAGCATATAAGGATTTTGCAAAATCCGGTATAAGAAACAAACCTGGCCCGCGAGTTACTCGAGGGCTTGATTTGCTTAGGAGGAATCGTCCAGTTGATCTACCAGAATTTGCGTCAATTTATTGAAGCGCTGCGTAAAGAAAATAATCTTCAAATTATAGAAGCACCCGTCGATCCTTATTTGGAGCTGGCCGAGATTCATCGGAGAGTTATTGAGGAAGAGGGACCGGCATTGCTGTTCACCAATGTAAAAGGTACCCCGTTCCCTGTAGCCAGCAATCTGTTTGGCACAAACCGTCGTGTGGACATGGCCTTTGGCCCTCGCCCGGAGCAATTGATGGATGCGATTGTAGGGGCGACCAAAACTTTGCTTCCACCCACACCCAAGGCTTTGTGGAATGAACGTGGGCTGATTAAGGACATGCTAAAAGTAGGGCTGAAAACGGTATCTCATAGCGAGGCTCCTATATTGGGAGTTCGCCGTACGGATGCTCCGCTGGCTCCACTCCCAAGAGTGACGAGCTGGCAGGACGACGGGGGGCCGTTTATCACGCTTCCGCTCGTATATACCGAGAAGCCGGGTCAGTCCAAGGATCATAATTTGGGCATGTATCGTATCCAGATTTATGATGATCAGACGACCGGGATTCACTGGCAAATTCATAAGGGCGGCGGCTTTCATTATCATGAAGCTGAGCTGCGTAATGAGCCGTTGCCGACAACCGTTATTATCGGCGGGCCACCAGCCCTGATTGCGTCCGCGATTGCTCCGGCACCGGAAAATCTGCCTGAGCTGCTGCTTGCCTCGCTCATTATGGGCGGCAAGCTGCCGATGACGGAGGACCCGCTCGGCGGTCACCGGATTCCGGCAGAGGCCGAATTTGCGATCAGTGGCTATGTGCCACCTCACGAACGTCGCCCGGAAGGGCCGTTTGGCGATCATTTTGGCTACTACTCCTTGCAGCATGATTTCCCTGTATTTCATGTCAAGCATATGCACCACCGCAAGGATGCCATTTATCCAGCGACCATTGTAGGTAAACCACGGCAGGAGGATTACTATCTCGGAGAATTTTTACAACGTCTGCTGTCACCTGCCTATCCGCTTGTGATGCCTTCCGTCAAGTCGCTGTGGGCATACGCAGAAACGGGCGTACATGCATTGGCAGCGGCAGTTGTGCGTGAAAGCTATTCCCGTGAAGCGCTGGTCTCAGGCTTTACCATTTTGGGACAGGGCCAATTGTCGTTAACCAAATTTCTGATGCTCACGGATCGGGTGATTGATTTATCCGACTTTAACCTGCTGCTGGAAACCATTCTGGAGAGATTTAATCCAGCGACAGATTTGTTTATTTTCAATCATACGTCTCACGATACACTTGATTACACGGGCCGTAAGCTGAATCATGGCAGTAAAGCGATCCTGATGGGTGTAGGTGAGCCTATACGTGAGCTGCCCCGCGCCTATGAAGGAGGCGACCTGCCGAGTATTCGCGAGATTGAGCCGTATTGCGGAGGCTGTCTCGTCGTATCCGGTGCGTCCTTTGAGCAGGAGCCTGAGCTGGCTGCGCGGGTGCTGGAGCGTTTGGCTGCGGGTGAGCAGGAATGGCCGCTTGTCTTTATTGTAGATGATGCCAAGGAAGTCGTTCGCTCACAAGCATCATTCCTGTGGACGGTGTTTACGCGATTTAACCCGGCTACGGATATGTATGCAGACAGCGAGGTGCGTTTGCATCATCTGAACTACAAGCTGCCGATTGTGGTGGATGCACGCATGAAGCCGGGCTACCCGGATGAAGTGCTGCCGCGCGAGGATATTGTTAAGCTTGTAGACCAACGGTGGACGAGTTATTTCGCTTGACGCCCTCTAACCAACCCAACAACCGGATTTTACATTCATAAAAGGAGGCGTGAGCATGATACGCAAGCTGCTAGGCGAGCCGCCGCGTGTGGATAAGGGCATCCTGCTGGATGCAATGAACAGCATGTCAGACATGCTAAAAGTGCTGGAGCGGCATATTCAGGCCAGCGGAGATCCGACTCATGATTTTCGCAAGGCGGATATTTTGACACGCGGCCTGATGTCATCTTTGGATGAGCTGGAGCAGAGCCATCATGCTGCCGCCTTTTTCCGAACGAAAGTGAAGGCCGGATATGCCGAGGATATGAGCGTTGATGAAAAATCGGATTACGCGCTGTACGTATTCTTTTATAAGGATGGGTTTGTGAGGGTATTTTCCATTTTGGATAAGCTCGGGAATTGGCTTAATGATCTGTATGATCTGAAAACAGGCGAGTATAAGCCGCATTATTCTTATTTTACCGTGCTGCGGCAATTCAGGTATTTGAAAATGCATCCTATAATGACCGACAATCTGAATGATATTAAGGATTCATATACCAGTGCCATTAATCGGCTGCGCAAGCGGCGTAACACGGAAATACACTATATGAATACGGAAATGCAGGATGATCTCTGGCAACGGCATCGTGCTTTGTATGGCAAGATACAACTGGAGGATTTGGATCATCATCTGGAGGATTTAAAGCAAGGTCTGGAGATGGTGATCCGTTCCTTGGCAACTGCCTTTCGTTATACGGTGAAACAATGGGAGAACCGGGAAGCTCGCCCATAATTATGTGAGAAAATATCCTTTGACAAAGCTATGTAAACTATCTATACTGAAATCTAGTTTCAGAAAACGCTTGAATTATGATTTTAAATATAAACTTAACGGACAGCTAAAGCTGGAGTTTAACATATTTTTCTTATCCAGAGAGGTGGAGGGACTGGCCCGATGAAGCCCGGCAACCCGTTCTTTCCCGGTGTAACGCACCGGGAGGGGACATGATGGTGCTAATTCCTACAAAACCGCTAGAGTTATAGCGATTTTGGCAGATGAGAAAAGGTTCGCATAGCGGGGCCCTTTTCATTCTGTGAAAGGGGCTCTTTTTGTACCATCATAGAGATGAACGTCGCTTAAAAGGGTAAGGAAGATTGAAGGGGGTCGCAGCACGTTGATAGAGCTTAAGCAATTAACCAAGCATTATGGCAAAGGCAGCCGACGCGTCAGTGCGCTATCCGGTTTGAATCTTTCCATAGAGCGTGGTGAAATATTTGGAGTCATCGGTCATTCCGGAGCGGGCAAAAGTACGCTGATCCGCTGTATTAATGTATTGGAACGTCCGACCTCGGGCGAGGTATGGGTAGATGGTGTGAATCTCGCCATGGTAAGCCAATCCCAATTACAGAAACAGCGTCGTAAAATCGGAATGATCTTTCAGCATTTTAATTTATTATCCTCAGCGACGGTATATGACAATATTGCCTTTCCGTTGCGTCTGGTGAACACGCCCAAGCAGAAGCTGGACCACAAGGTTCGTGAGTTGCTGGAGTTGGTCGGTCTGGAAGAACACAGCGCTAAATATCCGTCACAGCTTTCGGGTGGGCAGAAGCAGCGGGTTGGTATTGCACGGGCGCTTGCCAGTGATCCTCATGTACTGCTGTGCGACGAGGCGACCTCGGCACTTGATCCGCAGACGACAGGGTCCATCCTGAAATTGCTGTTAGACATTAACCAGCGTTTTAATTTGACCATCGTACTGATTACGCATGAAATGCATGTCATTCAAAGCATCTGTGATCGTGTCGGCGTCATTCATCAGGGGGACATCGTGGAGCAAGGTCCGGTGGCAGAAATATTCCTCAAGCCACAGCATCAAGTAACCAAGGACTTTATCCAGCGGGAGTCTGAGCATCCCGAGGAGCTGCAAGCAGCCATAGCAGCAGCAGGAGGCGGCGAATCGGCGCATGTTGTACGGATTTCATTTTTGGGCAGCAAGACATATGATGCGATTTTGTCACGTACAGTCCGTAGCACTGGGGTTGATTTTGCGATCTTGCAGGGAACCATCTCCACGATTAAAAACGTACCCTATGGACAGCTTATCGTCCGTTTTGAAGGGAATCAGGAGGCTATTGAGCACACGCTGCGCGAAGTGTCCGGTCAGGGACTTGATGTGGAGGTGATCGGACGATGAGTGAACTTGATTTTTCGCAAGTGAGTTGGGAAGAACTGGGTAACTCTACATTAGAGACACTCCAGATGCTTGGTGCATCTGCGTTGTTCACCCTTATTATTGGTTTACCGCTCGGGATTTTATTATTTCTGGCAAGCCGCTCTTCATGGAGTCTGATGAAGGTGATATACGTTGTACTTTCCTTTATCGTAAACATTTTGCGGTCCGTACCGTTTATTATTTTGATTGTTGCACTCATTCCTTTTACGCGGTCGTTGGTTGGCACCTCTACCGGGGTGCTGGGTACGATTCCACCGCTGGTCATTGGCGCTGCGCCATTCTTTGCCCGTCTCGTAGAGACGTCATTGCGCGAAGTGGACAAGGGTGTCATCGAGGCTGCACAAGCCATGGGCGCCTCTACAGGTCAGATTATTAGGCGGGTGCTGTTGCGTGAGGCCCTGCCGGGTCTGCTCGCCGCATTAACGATTACCGTCGTTACGCTCGTATCCTATACAGCAATGTCCGGTATGATCGGGGGCGGTGGTTTGGGTACATTAGCTATCAACTACGGATACTACCGTTATGAAACGGCTGTCATGATCGTTGCGGTCATACTGATGATCGTACTGGTGCAATTGCTGCAAATGGCGGGAGACCGTCTGGTGCGGCATTATACTCGAAAATAGGGAAACCATATAAAATCCTTATTGATCAGGGTGTCTAAATCCTGAACATCACAATTCATTGGAGGGTAATCACATGAAAAAATGGATATTGGCCGTATTAAGCTTGACATTAATTGCGGTATTGGCTGCTTGCGGCACGAAAAGCACGACATCTGATACAAACAATGCGACCCAAAATACGGGTGGGTCACCACGTGAAGTCGAACTGAAAGTTGGCGCTTCTCCTGTGCCGCATGCAGAAATTTTGGAAGCGATCAAGCCACAGTTGGAAAAAGAGGGCATTCGTCTTCAAGTCGTTCAGTTTAACGACTACGTACAACCGAACGTACAATTGTTCGACAAGCAACTGGATGCTAACTTCTATCAACATGTACCATACCTGGATGTTATGAACAAAGAGCGCAAAATGGACCTGGTATCTGTAGGCGCGGTTCATCTGGAGCCATTCGGTATCTACTCGCAAAAATATAAAAAGCTTGATGAAATTCCGGATGGTGCAACAGTTGCCATTCCTAACGATGCAACCAATGGAGGACGTGCATTGCTGTTGCTGGAGAAACAAGGTCTGATCAAGCTGAAAGATGCAAGCAACATTGAAGCTACAGTAAAAGATATTACAGAAAACCCAAAAAACCTGAAATTCAAGGAGCTGGAAGCGGCTATGCTGCCACGTCAGTTGCCTGAAGTGGACATTGCTCTGATCAACACGAACTATGCTCTGGAAGCGAAGCTAAACCCGACGAAGGATGCACTGGCATTGGAAGATAAAGATTCTCCATATGCTAACGTTCTGGTAGCACGTCCTGATAATAAAGATTCCGAAGCGATTCAAAAGCTGATCAAAGCGCTGCAATCCCCGGAAACTAAAAAATTCATCGAAGACAAATACCAAGGCGCGATTATCCCGGCATTTTAAGCTGGAACCAAAAACGCTTAGAGCCCCAACCCCGAATTCTCTTGGACAAGAGGATTTGGGGTTTCTTTTGGCTTGGAGTTGTAGGCGAAGCCTAAATATTTTATACTTGGGGGTGACCGTTCTCTGTGAAGAGGAGGAAAACTGTTGAGACACAAAGTCGCGCTTATAACGGGCAGTGCCAAAGGATTAGGTAAAATGACCGCTCTGCGTCTGGCTGATGAAGGCTGTGACATTGTACTAAACTATGTGCATAGCCAAACGGAAGCCGAAGAGCTTAGACAGGTGATTGAAGCCAAGGGAGTACGCTGTCTGTCTTTGCAAGGAGATATTTCGGTTCAGGAAGATATTACAAGGCTGATCGGCGAAGTACAGGATCGGCTGGGCGGCGTAGATATTATGGTGAATAACGCCGGACCATTCATCCGGGAACGTCGCTTGTTTGCGGATTACAGTGTAGCTGAGATCCATGCCATGATTCAGGGGAATCTGGTGGGTACGATGCTGCTGGATCATCTGGTATTACCTCATATGCGGAACCGGCAATGGGGACGTATTATTCATTTTGGCTTCGGTCATGCTGGAGAAGCACGGGCTTGGCCACATCGTGCTGTGTACGCAGCCGCCAAGGTGGGGCTGGTGTCCTTTACGAAGTCACTGGCTGTGGAGGAAGCTCCTTATGGTATCACGGTCAATATGATTTGTCCCGGGGATATTCGGGGTGCGAACAAGGAAAAGTCAATTGCCGACGTCATCGGCTTGCAGGATAAAGAGACACCGCGCGGACGTCCGGGGAGTGGAGAGGATATCGCCCGTGTGATTGCTTATTTATGTGATGAGGATTCGGATTTTATCACAGGCAACATTATGGATGTGTCAGGAGGGCTGGACCCGATTCGGCCAATCATATAAGGGATAAAGATCCAGTATAGTCCCTGTCACACAAAAAAGAGTCTTGAGCTTCGGTATCGAAGTCAAGACTCTCATGATCATTATGCATCAAGCATTAGAATACTTGTACCACTTCTTGGACGCCGTCGACTTCTTCGAGAAGAGCGCGTTCAATCCCTGCTTTCAGCGTGATTGTGGAACTTGGGCAACTGCCGCAAGCGCCTACCAGCTTCAGCTTAACGATGCCGTCTTCTACATCAACCAACTCAACGTCGCCACCATCGCGTTGCAGGAACGGACGAAGCTTATCCAATACTTCGGATACTTCATCATACATTGGAATGCTTTGTGTTTCGCTCATTAGAATTCAACTCCTTTCCTATACCTTATTTATTATATTACAAAGCGGGCCAAATTAAAATGCCCGTCGACCAAAGCAGGTGAAAAAATGTTAAGACCCATCATTGAATTTTGCACTAGCAATATGCATTTTGGCACCGATGAGTTGATGTCCAGACTGGAGCAAAATCCAGATTACGACGTCATTGAATATGGCTGTCTCAGCAATTGTGGTCAGTGTAACGCAGAACCGTATGCGATGGTCAACGGTGAGATTGTATCTGCCGATTCAGCAGAGCTGCTGTACGAAGTGATTATGAACAAAATCAAAGAAGCCGAGGCGTGGGATAACCTTGATCTCGACTGAGGTATGACTGAGGTATAATCATTCGTCAGCCAGCTTCTTTCTGTATTGGATATACGCACGGTGAATACAATACTCAAAACAAAGAAGACCCGCTTCCCAGAGCAGGTCTTCTTTGTGTGTTGTACCGACAGATTATCCAAAATGGCGTTTGGATTTCCAGAGCACGCCGCTTTTGAGCAGGCGGGGTACACGACCACGCAGCGAGGTGCTGCCCATGAAGCCATAGCCGAATCCTGCCTTCTTGCCAAGGGCACCCAATGTGCCACGCAGCTTCAAAGGATGCGGGTGAGGCGTGTGACCTTTCCACAGGTCGTGTACAATGTGTGCAATCTGCTCACCTTGCACCTCCGCTGCCTGAGCACTTGGGGAGTAGGGGAGGCTGGCACAGTCTCCAACTACATATACCTCGGTATGATCTGGAATTTGGTAATATTCATTTAGCACAATGCGGCCCTGAGGGTCTTTGGGCACAGCTAAATCCTGCACGATTTTCACAGGCTGAATCCCGGCAGTCCATACAACCGCATCCGTCACAATTTCTTCATCATGATTGTAAATAGCGCCCGGCTCAATGCGGGAAACCCCAACATGATTCAATGCATCGACTTGATGCTCCTTAAACCAGGCATGTACATAGGCAGACAAACGCTGCGGGAATGCCGACAGCACCCGCTCACCCCGGTCCATAATGGTAATATTCAAATCTGTGCGGCTTTCGCGTAATTCCGCCGCAATCTCCACACCGCTCAGACCGCCACCTACAATATGCACATGTCCGTAAGGCTTGATTTCATTCAAGCGCAGATACGTTTGACGTGTATTGTTAAAGGACTGGATGGTACAGCTATGCTCTTCAGCTCCCGGTGTATTATGAAAACGGTCGGTACAGCCCAGTGCAATCACAAGCTGTTCATACGGCAAAGGCTCGTCGTCCTGAAAATGTACGATTTTATTTTCCAAATCCATCGAGGTGACTTCTCCGTATTTGCGAATGAGTCGTTGTTCATCGGGAAAATGCACACGTAAATCAAAATCAGATACCGTACCCGCTGCGAGGGCGTAGTATTCTGTTTTCAATCCCTGAAAGGGCATTCGATCCACTAAAATGACTTGAATATTGTCGGGAATATGTTTATTCAGTAATTCCTTGGCAATGGTAAGGCCACCGTAGCCGCCTCCCAGAATAACGAAATTTTTCATCAAAACCCGCCGTCCTTTCGCTGCCGTGTCCCCGGCAAATGGTCTGGTGCCTCATCAGGAAACCTTGTTCGCCTTCAAATTATGTCTTATCCCGGCGACATGCAAATTCAATGTTTCCGATCAGACACAAGTTTTTTGTTGTTATAAAACCCGGGTTCCCGGCCCGCCAACAGGCAGACCAGAGAATTCCGAGGCAGCTTGATGCTGCATGATGTGAGGTATGGGGATGAAATGCACGCGGGAAAATACGAATCCGATATGGCTTTTATTCGAAAACTTCGATTTCGTTATAGAAGGTGTCCCGTTCAACCGGGATGCGTCCGGCACCTTTGACCAGCCAGATCAGCTCTTTACGGGTCAATCCGGCCGGGGTCAGTGCACCTGCGGCATGGCTAATTTGCTCGCGCACAATCGTGCCATGGACGTCCGATGCGCCAAAGGTCAGAGCAACCTGCGTCAATTGCGGGCCAATATTAATGAAGTAAGCTTTGACATGGTCGATATTGTCCAGCATCAGGCGGCTGATCGCAATGGTTTTGAGATCCTCGTAAGCAGAGTTGCGGCGCATGATGTTGGCATTTTTGCTTTTCGGCTGCATGGACAGTGGAATAAATACCATAAATCCGTTCGTTTCGTCCTGCAATGCACGGATTTGCAGCATATGTTCAATACGATCCTCGTAGGATTCAACCGAACCGTACAGCATTGTCGTATGGGTTCTCATGCCGAGATTGTGAGCCGTGCGATGAACCTCAAGATAGCGATCTACATTCGCTTTGGTGACACGCATTTTTTGGCGATACTCATCTGATAAAATCTCTGCGCCACCGCCGGTCAAGGTTTGAAGCCCTGCCTTTTGCAGCTCCTGAAGCACTTCTTTGATACTCAAGCCACTAATACGTGTGAAAAAGTCAATTTCCGCCGCAGTATAAGCTTTAAGTGTAACGTTGGGGTACTTTTCATTTAACGCCTTCAATGAGTCTACATAGTATTGGAAAGGTACATGATTATTATGACCGCCGACGATATGGAATTCTCTGACCCCCGGATGGATATGCTGCTCAACATAATCAATCATTTCCTGCCCGGACAACGTATAAGAGCCGTCTTCCCCCTGATCCTTGCGGAAATTACAGAACGCGCAGCGAGCTTCGCATACATTGGTGAAGTACAGGCTCATATTTTCAATAAAATATACCTTTTTTCCGTTCTTGCGTAAATTCGCTTCGTTAGCTAACTGACCCAGTGTGAGAATATCCTCAGTTTCGTACAAATATATACCATCTTCAAGGTTCAAACGAATGCCGTTCTGTACCTTTTCTACAATCTCTGCCATTCTGCGGTCTGTAAAGGGTGTAACTAATGTGGACATGCCTATATTCCTCCTTCAAGTTGCTCTGTGCGAGGCTGTCCGCCCTATAAGCGGCACAAGCGCTTGATGCACACAGGATGTCCCGTTCCGTCGGTACGAATCCGGCAGCGCGGATATATAATATATGATATGTGAAAAATGTTACAATACCAAGCTACAATGATGAATGTCTCAGATCATTGCCTATGAAATGACAAATTTCCGACAGTTTCTTTTACTCACTCTTCACCTATTATAAACCTCACCTCACAGGTGTTCAATACAAACGAACAGAAAAACAGGTCTTTTAGCCCGTAAGGGAAGGACATTCCATGACTTGAGCACCTGCAAATAGTGGAGTATACTGAAGGAGAACATGAAGTAAAAGAGGAGGATGGAGCCATGATTAACATCACCGATTCCGCTGCCGAGCGATTGAAAGATATGCTGGAGCAGCAGGAAACGCCGAATATGTTTTTGCGTCTGGGTGTTACGCCGGGCGGTTGCACCGGATTCTCGTATGCCATGGGCTTTGACGACAACGAGACGGATCAGGATATATATATGAACGTACACGATATGAAGATTGTAGTGGAAAAGGAAAGCATCCGCTACCTGGACGGTCTGGAAATCGACTTTGAAGAGTCGGGTATGTCAGGCGGTTTTACGATTCATAATCCGAATGCAATCGCTACCTGTGGTTGCGGTTCAAGCTTCCGTACAGCTACGGATGCAGGGAAGCCGAACGAGGAGCCATGTTAATTAGTGTTTTTCGAGTGGTGGTCTGAATTATAGAAGCCTAAATATCAGGTTTGTTAGGGAATGCGGATAACGGCCTTTGTGACGGGAATTACTCGTTGCGAGGTCGTTTTTGTGTTGTTTTTTCTGATTATTATCATCATTTGCTTTTGAAATGCCGATATAACATGGAGTTTCGGAGAACTAGTTTCTACATAAATTTTACTTTAAGGAAGTGGAAAGAGATGTTGAAAAAGAAATGGCTTATCACTCCGCTGGTTGTGGTGGCACTGTTTTTTAGTCAATCCGCATTCGCGGCAAATACGTTTACTGATGTGAACGGGACAAAATATGAGTGGGCTGCTGAATCTATTCGTTCGATGGTCGACAAAGGCGTTGTCAAGGGCTATGCGGATGGGACCTTCAAGCCAGGAAAAACCATAACGAAAGCGGAATTTGTAAATATGTTTCACAAGCTTTTTCCAGAGATCAATCATTCGTCCGGAAAAGCTTCAGAATTTGTTGATGCGCGTAAGCACTGGGCGAATAAAGATTTTGCAGCATTATTCAATGGGGATTATGTTTGGGGCTTCACTGAAAGAGTAGGGGGCAAATATCCAAACTATCAATTCTATATCAATCCCGACAAACCGCTGACCCGCTGGGATGTTATGATGATTGCTTCCGTTCGGACGGATTATACGAATCAGACTCTTCATCCTGAGATCAAGGAAGTAATCTCTGCAGCTGCGCAGTATAAGGATATAAAAATTCGTCAGGCGAATTACAATGACAATTTCATGATCAACTATCCAGTAATATACATCGACACGACTCAAGAGGAGCCCTATTATGATGGAGATTCCCAAGATCAAAAAGGAGAAGCATTTTACACCCTGACTAATATGGGCGTCCTTACCGCCAATGATGGATACCTTCACCCCAAAGCGCTAGTCACACGGGCTGAAGCGGTTACCATTTTACAGCGTTTGTACGAAGCCACAAAGCAATCGAAGTGATTTTTAAATAGGATCAGACGAAAGCAAAGAAATGATCTAACTATAAATGAAGGCCTCTATAGCGGTATAGTCGTATAATACTATATTGCTATGGAGGCCTTTTTGAATGTGTTAAATGATCATAATCACTACACTATATAAAGTGATTACCTTGACATGACTTATAAAGCCGTGGAGGAACTGATCAAAAGATCGAATATATAAATGGAACTGCCACTTCGCAGACGGATGGTGCTTCCGAAGCGACCGCTTGGCTTGTACAGCACCAATCCGTCTTCTCCGTTTTTCTTGTACATTATTTAAGTTTAGCCAGTGCAGACGAAAAGTACTTAACGAAAATAGGACCGTTTTTATAGGCGATCCTTTTCAGAATTTTCAATTGCTATGAGTTCAGATATATCATCAATTTCAAGTGCATCCGCGATTTTGATAAGTGTTTTTAGATTTATTTGTTCACGAATGTTCCGTGACATTTCTGATATAGCCGCCTGACGAACACCAGATAGTTCAGAAAGTTGAGTTTGCGTAAGTCCCCGTTGTGTCATAACCTCGTTCAATTTAAGCCGAATCGTTCTCATATGTACACCATCCTCTAGCCCATTATATCCAATATACGAATATCCGTAAAATTGATGTTGACTCTATACTAAAAGTCGTATATATTATACTAATAAACGAATATACGAATATGAGTATTAAATTTATTTTCTCTCAACATTGTTAATTTGATCACTTGGTACTTGGTTCTAAAGTAGAACGGTACTGGATACTGAATTTAAGTATTGATAAAAAATTTCTTATAACAATGATTTAGGGAGTGAAGGGGCGTGTCGTTTATGTTTTCCAGATCATTCATACAGTAACCATGCTTATGCTGGATATCAATACATAAATAAATCAGTAATATTATAAGGTAGGGGGAATTATTTATGAGCGAATCTGTTGAATTGAAAAGAGTTGCCATGGTATATGGACTTGATGATGATCCTCATATGTATGAATTATTTGAGGGAGTCCTGTATGATCGTAGCTATTTTTTTTATCTTGAACATGGAATATTGTGTCTGCGATATGTACGAAAGGTAGAACAACCGGATCATCCGTATCTTTATGTGGACGGGGAAAGCGGGGGGCTGCAACTAGCGGAGAATGTGCAACGTGAGATTATGGAGGTCGTCACAGAACTGATCGAGCGTTTGCGCAGTAAGGATGGATTAGCATTTTTACTGGATGAACTGCTATGGCTACATGGTAGAAGTCACATTGAACTTAACCTCGTGAAAAATAAAGGGTGATTTATTTCGGTTGGAAACCTGTAACTACAGTATGCTTCTATGAGAAAGAATCTGTTCATATTGTTGCAGTGTTCGGTGACGCTATGTATCAATCATTTCATTTTTCCATCAATATAATTTGTAACCTTCCCCCATTGAGTTGGCACTTAAGATTAAGAACACGAAAGAAACGAGGCTAGGGACGTATGAGGGAGTGGGTTGAAAAGGCGCGGCTAGGGGATGCGGAAGCGTTTGGGCAGCTGATGCTGCATTTTCGTGGGATGGCCTTTGCGGTGTCCTATGACATGCTGAAGGATGTCCATCTCGCGGAAGATGCCGTGCAGGATGCGTTCATAGAGGCTTATCAGAATCTGGAGAAGCTACAGAACCCGGCCGCTTTTCCCGGCTGGTTCAAGACCATTGTCGTAAGACAGTCCCAGCGGACGCTGCGGCGCAAGCATCATTCTGTGCTTCCTTTGGATGAAGCGGTGCAGGTATCGGGAGAAGTACCGGATTTGGCAGAAATTTCGGAGCGTAGGGAGGAGAGTCAAGTTTTGCAGCAATCGGTGAAGGCACTGTCTGCCAAGCTGCGCGTGCCTCTGCGGCTATTTTATTTTTACGGCTACTCTCTTCAGGAAATTTCCGATTATCTGGGCACTCCGGTCCCGACGCTTAAGAAGCGGCTGCACGATGCCCGCCGAAAGTTGAAAGGTACGCTCCCGGTGGCCGATCTCGTCTCCGTGTTCCATCATTTGTATGAGGGAGGGCAAAACATGCTACATATTGTTAACGGTGATGTTGTAGGTGAGATGTTGAAGCAGGGCGTTGTACAGGGTGATGTGCTTGTATGGAGAGAGGTTTATCCATCAGGGCCGATATTTGCAAATCCAGCAGGGGCTGAAGAACGGTCACTGCGGGCCCGGGTTCTGGAAGACAAGAAGGCAACATTGGCAGCATCCGGTCTGCCTTTTGCCTATGAGGCCTTCACAGCGCATCTCAAACGGTTGCCCTCGGAACGGAATGGTCTTGGTATTGTGGAACAGACCACGCTTCAGGCCGTTCGCAACGGAGTGGATACGCCTTTGGAAATGTTCCGTCAGGTAACTGACGTCCTGCATGTGCTCGGCATGGGCGATCTCGAATATTGGAAAGTTATTCGTTCTTTGGTGGAAGGTGAGCATCCTTTACTGATTATGGACGGGGCTGAGGACGGCTTGGATTTCAGGCAAATCCCGGAGTTTCTGAACCGCCCGGTAATTCTGACTGAGTTGGGTAATGAGGTACTACATGGATCAGCGGATCGTATTGCAGTTCAAGGGATCGACGAGTGGTTTGGGGGGCTGCATCTTCACGGACATGAGGTTTCCTGGCGCTGGGATGATTTGGCTGGAGGTTTGGTCCGTCATTGAATAAGCTATAGCAGTAAATAGCTTAACGTGCGAAGGAGTTTTCCGTTTATGGAAAGCTCCTTTTATTTTTTAAGCATCATAATTAAGACAAGAAAACCAGCTAATGTTTGTCAACGAGTCCCTCGTTTATTACTCAGTAGCTTATAGTGAGTTCTTCCCCGGTGTTAGCTATCATCAATATAATCAACCCAGTATGTTGGTAAGTCAAATAGCCGTCAGCATTACTTCACAAGAGAAGGGCGACTGGGAGCGTGCGGAACGGCATTCATTTTTCCTAATGTTGGGAACCGACATGGGCAGATGCGCATATACTTTCTATATACTAATGTCGGGAGGAGACAAACTTGTATCAAGTACCTTCTTACTGGGGAAATTCATACTATATGCGGGTTGATTTTGTACCCATCTGGAGCACAGGATTTCCGAAAGCAGTACAAATGATAAAGGAAGCGGTACAAGGGGAGCGTAACGATGAGCTGTTCTACGATGAATTGATCAATTTGGCTCCCTCACAAGAGCAGGTAGCTATTGTTGAAAGCATCCGTAACGATGAACGTGGCCACAATAAAATGTTCAGAGAGATGTATCGGACTTTTACAGGACAGGAAATCGCAAGCATCAGTAGTGAACAATATGATAGGGTGCAATCCTATACAGAAGGTCTACAGCGCGCCTTGATGGGAGAGTTGGGTGCGGTGGAACGATACCGCAACATCTGGTTTGGTTTGCCTGCTGGCATTTATAAGGACACAGTGTACGGTATCATATTGGATGAGCTTAAGCATGCTGCCAAATACAATTATCTGATTACGTTGAATCTCAGGTAACTATTGACCGAAAGTCAATACTACTCCACATCAATTGGATGCTGGATTTTATCCTTATACTCATCAACATAGAGTTGGCCGTTGCTGCCTTTAACGGCATAGAATATGTCCTCTAACTTTTTGTCGCGTGCCTTCAGTTGGGACAGCAGCCATGATTCGGGAATATGGTTGGAGTTTAAATTACCATGCAAAAGCTGTCCGTCGATTACAAGCTCAATTGGGAACTGAATGGCATTACCTGTATTCAAATGCAGGTCTTTTAATGTCACGGCTTGCAGTTCCTTCTTCTTTTGAACAGATAGTTTTCCGTTAATCTCAAGGAGGGCGTACTCCACTTCTTCTATATTAAAAATTTCTTTCTGGCGAAGCTGTTGGTTTAAAGAATCCAATGTCATATTATTTTTTTTTAAGTTATCTTCGAGAATGAACCCTCCTTCTATGAGAACGGAGGGTGCTCCCTCTGTCCACATCTTAAAGTTTCTGAATTTCAAAAAAAGCTTGGATAAAACATAAGAAGTAATTGTAAAAACGGACAGGGCTATTAAAAGGTGGACAACTTCTATTTTTTCGTTAAATGCAAAGTTGGCTGCTATAGCTGCTAATATGACTGCCGTCACGAATTCGTGAAAGTTCATATTGGAAAGGGTTTGCTTCCCCAATATTCTCCCAATTATCATGAGGATAAAGAATGCAGAAAAACTCCTGATCAAAATAACGAGATGGTCCAAGCAAAAACCTCCTTGTTTAAAAATTGTAGATATTTAGTATATAGGTTACCCCGCTGCACTAGAATAATATACCAGTGGAATTAATGCATAAATGCTTTGGAACTGCTAACTGCTAATCCTATCAAACTGAAAAGCAAGTCATAAGGTGATCATTCCTTCTAAAACGGTATGTTGAGAGATGCTTCGGCTTACTTGGCTTTTTGCTTCAGCGCTATGTCTCAACTCCACACTATCGTTAATCCACTTTCTAGTCGAGTGAGATAGCCGAGTATTTAGCTTTGCCTGCACATATAATGATGTTATAAATTCATGCTGTCTGGTCACATTATGAAGCTCCGTGTGGGCTTCATCCCATGCACGGTGCGGCTTTAAATCACCGCGGTATAACATTCAGCCAAGTGCCAAGCGACTTCTACATCTGTTTTAACCTTCCAGTAGAATCACCCTTTGATCCAGAACTTGAATATCCGTAAAATGTAAAACACCTGAACGATGCGCCTCCAGATCCGCTTCTTTGTTCAGCATCTGTCCAAAGTGATTTACAAATATAAGATCATCATGAATCAGTTCATCGAGGACCTTTATATCACTGGACAGCATAGCTTTACGAAGCTTCTCTTCATGTTCAATTATTTGATTTTCCTGCATCTGAATAGACACCCCTTATATAACGATTTCAATAAGCCGTAAATTCTCCAGCTTATTCCTTGTTATTCGCAAGCCGATGTTTTATATTGACATAAGAGTAGGTCGAAAATAAAAGAGGTGAACGGACGAGATGTCTCCACGCACGAAGGAACAAAACGAAGAGATCCGGCTGCGGCGTTTGGCGCAAATCCGGAAAGCCGCTGCCGATGTGTTTTTGAATAAAGGGCCTTTACTGGAAATGCGCGATGTGGCCGCGCAGGCGGGACTCGGCTATGGCACGGTATACCATTATTACAGCAATAAGGGCGATTTGCTCCACGATCTGCTATGGGACGCGTTGGAGCGGGCCGGGGGATGGCAGAAGGACACGCTAGAGGCCCCGCTGGAGGTCCCGTGCGCTTCGGCTTCGGCTTCGGGGGAGGCGCCGGAGGGCGGACATTTCGGCTTGGCTGCTGCGGCGGACACCGGGAACGCGGCTGCCGCGGATTCCCGAAGCGGAAGTCGCGAAACGGCCGCTGCCGCAGAGCTTGGCCCCGTCGCCGCCGCTGGGGTCCGACTGTTACAGCTTTGGGCGGAGGACCACGCTCTGTACCTGCTGCATAAGCTGGCCGGTGAGGGCTTTGCCTCGCTGCCTGAAGCACGGTCGGCTCCGCTCTCGGCCGCCTTTCGCCGGGAGGTGCTCGCGCCGCTTGCCGCGCTGCTGGAAACTGGGCGTGCGGCGGACGGGGCTGCCGCTTCCGGCAGAAACGCAGCGGAGCCGCCGGATCGGCTACAGCGCGCGGAAATGCTGCTGGCCGCCTTGGTCGGCTGCGCCTCACTATCGCTTCGCCGCGGAAAGCTGCACGAGGAGGCCAGGGATATCGCCGGGCTTTTAAAATTATAGAATGGATAAGGAGCGAATAAACAAAGATGATCATTTTAAAATCACCTAGGGAAATCGAAGAGATGAAGCCGGCGAGCCAAATCGTTGCGGATTGCTACCGTAAGGTGGCCAAACTGATCGAGCCTGGGATTACCACCCAGGAAATCAATGACTTTGTTGCCAGACACATCACCAAGCTGGGCGGCAAGCAGTTTACGAAAGGATACAATGGTTTCCCCGCCGAAACCTGTATTTCGATCAACGATGTCGTGGCTCACGGCATTCCTTCCAATCGGGTGCTTATGGACGGGGACTTGTTGAAGCTCGACATCGTCGCGGAATACGGCGGATGGTTCGGCGATTCGTGCATGAGCTATGCGGTGGGCAATATCCGACCTGAGGCGCAACAATTAATGAAGGTGACGAAGGAATGTCTGGATCTGGGGATCGCCCGAGCGCTCCCCAGGGGCCGGCTTGGTGACATCACGTCAGCAATTCAACAGCATGCGGAGGCGAATGGGTATTCCGTCGTACGCGATCTGCTGGCGCACGGGATTGGGCGGAGCCTGCACGAAGAGCCGAGCTACGAGCATATCGGCACAGCCGGCAAAGGCATTCGGTTAAAGGAAGGCATGGTATTTACGATTGAACCCATGATCAACGAAGGTACGTTCCGTATCATGATCGACGACGATCAGTGGACGGCGAGAACGGCCGACGGCAAGTTGTCGGCGCAATATGAGCATACGATCGCAGTCACGCCGGACGGACCACTGATTTTAACGGCCCAGTAACAAGAGAGGCGAACGGACGGGAATGCGTCATTTTAGGAAATAAGTCGCCAACCCGGCCTGCTCGGCCTGACGAAAGTTCGTAATCCGAAACGACTAAAAAGCGCTGGGCCGAGTTTGGGAGCAGGGAAGCTTTTTTTACATGGTTTGTAGCTTTACCGATTTACGAAAAACTGCTCCCCGGGAAAACGAGGCAACCGAAGCTCAAGGGCCAATGAAACGAGTACCAGCACCCATGAATAGAGAATGAGAAAGCAGGAAGAATATACTAGATTATAAAAAGGGGTCATAGTAAAATATGACTATATAAATAGAGAGGAAGTTTGTTATGGGGGAATTAGGTAGTCATACTCAGTCTGTGGAGCCTCAATCACAGGCTGTTCGCAAGCTCGCAGTTGTAGCCACGGTCATTTCAGGAGTAGCGGTACTAGGATGTATAGCCTTGGCGGTATGGAATTATAATCTGAATACGAGGGTAAATACTTTGACGACAGCAAATGCTTCACTCAACAAGACAACACAAGCATTAACGAAGCAACAAAACGATACAGAGACGCTGCTGCAACAGGTTAGATTAGCAGCCAACCTGTCGTCCATATCGCATGCATTGGAGCAGACTTCTGTCGTTACTGATGATTTTGTATTGGAAAAAGTGACCTTTGATGTAGCAGAGAATGGTACGTTGAAGGGTGTGCTTTTAAATGTGAACAATCAACCGAATCTTGGTTTGGGTGGCGCTTATCAAGGTTATGGTAAATATAATATGGCTTCTTCTACTTTGACAAAGAAGGCGGAGGAAGTCATAAACATCGCTATGAAAGAGTATGGTACATCGGACAAGCTTCCGGTATGGGATAAGAAGAAGACGACGGTGGAAATGACGGTCCACAATTATCCGCTTGGAAAGCGGGAAGGTGGAATTTTCAAGCTTGCCAGTCAGCAATAGGAGGAGCCTTATGAAGGATTTTGATGTAACTAAAGCCAAGTATGATCCGAAGCAGGAAGAAAAGGTGAAAAAGGGATTTTTCAAAAAGGTGAAATCCACGGCCGGGAAGGTTCCCTTTGTGAAGGATGCGCTGGCCATGTACTATTGTGCGTTAGATCCTGAAACGCCTCTTTATGCCAAAGGGGTGGCCTTCGGGGCCTTGGCCTATTTTATTTCTCCATTGGATGCCATATCGGATGTTATTCCGATGCTGGGCTTCACGGACGATGCGGGTGTCGTGCTGGCGGCCTTAAAAGTGCTGGACATGCATATCAAGCCTGCCCACCGGGAGAAGGCGAACGAATTTCTTTCTTGAGGATTGCTTAAAGAGCGGGGGAGCTAAAGAATGGATAGGTACACGCCTACAGCGAGGGAACGCTGGCAAATGAGACGGAGTGAGCCACAGCCGCAGGGCTGGGTGCTAGCTTTGTTTGGCTGGATTTTTGCAGGATTAGGGCTACTATTAAGTATTTTAGTCATTGGTAATCTGTCGGCTATTCTGGGTTTAGTCTTCGGCATTTTGACGAAACGGATAGAGCAACGAGATACACAGGGCATCCTTATTATCGTTTTAAGCTCCATTGGGATCGGCATCGGGTTGTTGATTTTTATTATTTTTGGAGCACAAGGTTTTGTGGAAGGCCTGATAAGAGGTTATAATGAGCATTATCAGCCAGGGAGGTAGACAGCATTGAGCGTCATTATTTCACAGCAGATTACAGCAACGGGCGTGAAGGAATATACGAAGGTCATTAAAACATTGGATTCGCATTTTACCCCATTGGTTGGACAGAAAATCAGGGATACGGCTTTTGGCGATATGCAATATTATGATGTTGAGGACGTGTTTATTGATCTGACAGAGAACGAATATTGGGTCATTTTACCTGCCGTTCTGCTGCATACCGATGATATCGAGGATGTACGGGATGCGGTGCGTGAGTATCGTTCACATGGATGGGAATGTACAAAACCTGTGTAAATCCATACGGCATAAGCATCTATACAGAAACGTCTTTCTTTTGCGAGGTAGGCGTTTTTTTATGTATTTGTGCATAAAATCTTCCTAATGATTGGCATGAAAAGAAAGAATTAATGCTGAAAATGCGCGAATTGTATCATTTTTTATCATAAAACGACAGGTTGGGAAATGAAATCGTACTTAATGTGTTATACTTAGAATATCAAAGGACAAGAGTCTAAAACGACCGGTAAGGCCCTTTCTTTGAAGAGCCTCGTAAGGTTCAACGTTTATCCAAAATAAATGGTCAAAAGGAAAAGGGGAAATGCTAACGTGAGAGTAAATTTGAAATTTACGAACAAAGGGCAAGTTGCAGTCGAGAAGTTCAACAATGAGGAGCTTATCGAAATCTTTACCCGCTACATTAAAACGTTAAGCAAGAAGTATGATATCTCGGTTACTGTACCGGAGGATCTGAATGAGCAGATCTTGGCAGAGGGCACGGTGAAGGTCGTGTTGGATAAGATTAATTGTGACATGGACGCTTTTTTCAAGGAGCTGAGCCGGGATATCAAGGTGCCACTGGTCAAAAGATTGGGTACCAAATTGGATAACGTGTTTAAGACCGAGGTCGTGGAGCAGGAACAGAATTAAGGATAAGGATCAGGCGAATCTGAATTGGGGATTCGCAATATGAAATCATAAAACCTCCCGAATGGGGCGCATGGCTAGGCAATGTGCTCGTTCGGGAGGTTTTATATGTTTAAGGCTGCTTTAATCAGCAGGAAATCATGCAATGGTGGTTCATTAGCGGGTTCTGGATGCAAGGCGCAGCTTGGCTAAATCAAACGAAGGCACAAGCCCTTCATGGGCGGCGCGTCCGAGCAGTGCTTCGATGGCTGCATAGCCGCTGTCGCCCAGATTGGCGGTAAAGTCGTTCACGTACAGGTCGATATGCGATTGGGCTACATCCGGTGACAGCTCCTGTGCATGGGACAATACATATTCGCGCGAAGCCTCGGGATGCTTCCAAGCGTACTCGACAGAGGCGTGGATCCAGCCTGCAATGGCTTCGAGGTCCAGAGAACGGCGGGCAATAATGGCTCCAAGCGGAATCGGGAGACCCGTATCTTCTTCCCACCAGTTGCCCAGATCCACTTGCTTGCTGAGACCGTAGGATGGATACGTGAAACGTGCCTCGTGAATGACCAGCCCGGCATCCATATGTCCGTCACGGACAGCAGGCATGATCTGGTCGAACGGCATCACGACAATTTCACCGACCCCTCCCGGCACATGCTTGGCGGCCCACAGGCGGAATAGCAGATAGGCTGTGGAGCGTTCGCTCGGCACAGCTACGCGCTTGCCGGACAGGGCTTCCGGTCCTTCCGCCGTGGTGCCTTCCTTGGTCAGCACGAGCGGACCGCAGCCCCGACCCAGCGCGCCGCCGCAAGGCAGCAGGGCGTATTCGTCCAGCACCCAAGGGAGTGCAGCATAAGAGATTTTCATGACATCCAGCCCGTTTGGCGTTACCGCCAGATTGTTAGTGATGTCGATATCGGCAAATGTAATGTCCAGCGCGGGTGCGCCCGGAATCAACCCGTGCGCCAAGGCATGGAAGACAAAGGTGTCGTTGGGACAAGGTGAAAAAGCAATTTGCATCTATATAACCTCCGTTATTGTAGAAAATGCGGCTTCCAACGCCTGCAAAGCCTCTTTGATCCGCCAGGCTGCGCGGTCACGTGGGCCTACTGCATTGGAAATCGTGCGGATTTCCATCACAGGCAGCCCCAGCCTGTTCGCTGCTACGGCTACCCCATAGCCTTCCATCGCTTCGGCAGCGGCTCCGGGAACGCGCAGCCCCAGCCGTTCTGCCGTAGCCGCTGTACCTGTGGCCGTCGTGACGGTCAGGATCGGCCCAGCCACAGCTGTCTGTCCGGCGGCGCGTAGCGCCTGAACGAGCCGCTGTGTGGTTGCGCTATTCACGGCGATTCGGCTGGAGCCGAAGCCCAGCTCGTCCACGCTGCTGAAGCCTTCCGCCGTCTCGGCCCCGAGGTCGGCGGCGATGATCGCGTCAGCGACGACGACGCTCTCCAGTGCGGCGACATCCACGAAGCCGCCGCCGATTCCGGCGCTGATGACCAGGCGGTAGCCACCGCCAGCCAGTGCCAACGCGGTCGAAGCTGCTGCGGACGGAGCGCCCACACCAGCCAGTTCAACTGCAAAGCGGGTGTCGCCGTTCAGCCCGCGCAGCACGGCTTCCCGTTCGTCTTCAACCGCGGTCATGATCAGGATGCGTCTGTCTGATGTTGTATGCTCCATTGGTTGAGTCCCCTTTAGATTTAGATCATATGTTACTTTATCATACTGCTTTTTGAAACGATGTTCAAAAAATAACGACAAAAAAAAGCGCTCTGTGGCGCCTTTTGGATAAACCTGTAATATGTTAACAAACCGAAAGCCAGCAGCATAGCTGCCTTAAAGAATAACGTTTAGCCTATAAGTTAACAGTTAGATGGCAGTTATATTCAAGAAAAAAAAGCATTTCTAATCTGGAAGAACAGTACAGACATAGCATATAATAATTATATCGGCTGATCCTTGGTGATCAACTGAAACATCGTGATATTGCGGTCATAATGGCTTTGGGTCCCATCCTGATTGCGCACCCGAATCATCTCGCTGCTGAACAATTCGATATATCCGCAGCCAATCTCGCAGTATACGCCCGTCGGGTCCTCCTGCCAGACTGAAACGAGATGCTGAGACAGCGCCGCGGTGAAAAATTCGATGTTTTTTTGCAGTACGCGTGGCGTTTTCTTGGGTTCCATAACGTAAATCCTCCTATATGATGCCATTTGAAAATGAAGCAGTTGAACGTGGCTGGTATGTGACAAGTAACAGAGTGATAACATAAAAAGCGATGAAAACTACGATTCGACAATCTATCTCAATGAAACAGACGTAAACACTGTACCCTTTAATACTATTTTTGTAAAGTATCCGATTGACCTTTTCAACATCAGGCTGCATTTTACACACATTTTACATTGTGTTTACACAGTCGTGATGCTAGTGCGTTTCATCTAATAGTACAATAAAACATAACTATACTGCATGATTGATGGAGGCCATATGTTGATAGAGAGTCAGAATAAGGATAAAGATAAAGATAAAGCCGGGTCAGAACGCTACTTTAATCGGGATTTGAGCTGGATTGAATTTAACCGACGTGTGCTTCAGGAAGCTCAGGATACAGACACACCGTTGCTGGAAAGAGCCAAATTTTTGGCGATTGTGTCCAGCAATCTGGATGAATTTATGGCTGTTCGGGTGGCAGAGACGCGAGAGAAGATTAAGGCCGGGTTTATGCAAAAGGATTTTACCGGATATACTCCCTCCGGTTTGTACAAACGGCTGATCAAGCGCACGGTCTCAATGGTATCGGAGCAGTATCGAGCCTATCGCGAAATTTCCCGCCTGTTGACGAAAAAGGGGATTTTGCTGCTTGAATATGAGGGCTTGAATGCGACACAGCGCAAGTCTCTGGATACGTACTTTCATGAAATTATATTTCCTGTGCTGACGCCGATGGCGGTTGATCAGAGCCGTCCATTTCCACTAGTTCACAATAAATACGTATATTTGGCAGTTGTACTGAGACGTCAAGGGGATACGGAGGAGGATAAGCCGTTTTTTGCCATTGTACAGGTGCCTTCCAATATTCCGCGTGTCGTTTCTGTGCCGCTACGCTCCAATAGCAAGAAGAAATCATTCATTTTAATTGAAGAGTTAATTAAGCATCATATTCAAACGCTGTTCACAGGTTATGTGCCGGAATCAGTTCAAGCCTTCCGTGTCACACGCAATTCCGATTTGTCCATTAATGAAGAAGAGATCGAAGATTTGCTCGAAGAGATTGAAAAAGAGCTGCGTCGCAGAAGACGCGGTGCGCCAGTCAGGCTGGAAGTGGAAAAAGGGATTCATCCCTTTGCTCTGATGGAGCTTCAGCGCGAATTCAAGCTGTTCGATCATGTGTTTGAGATGGACGGGCCGCTGGATTTGACGTTTCTGTCGTCCTTTGCCGATCAATTGGAAGGGTATTCGCATTTGAAGTTTCCGTCGATCAAGCCGTTGTACCCGGAAGAGCTGCCCCCGCAGGAGGATATTTTCAATGTACTCCGCAAACGGGACGTGCTGGTATATCATCCGTATGAGTCGTTCGATGCGGTAACGGATTTTATCATTGAAGCGTCCGAGGACCCGGATGTGATGGCGATCAAAATGACCTTGTACCGGGTCAATGGAGAATCGAGGCTGATTCCGGCATTAGCTCGTGCGGCTGAATCGGGCAAGCAGGTTACGGTGGTGGTAGAGCTGAAAGCCCGCTTTGACGAGGAGCGTAATATTGCCTGGGCACGCAAGCTTGAAAAAGCAGGCTGCCATGTGGTGTACGGGCTGGTCGGCTTGAAGACCCATGCTAAAATTATTCTCGTGGTACGCCACGAGCGTAACGCACTTAAGCGCTACGTGCATGTGGGGACTGGCAACTACAATGAAAGCACGGCCCGCGTATATACGGATATCGGGTTATTCACGTCAGACCCGGTCTTGGGCGAGGATGCCTCCGAGCTGTTTAATGAAATCACGGGCTTCTCCGCACTCAAGACGCTGCAAGCTTTTACGGTGGCTCCGACGGGAATGAAAAACAAGCTGTTCGAGCTGATCCGTAGGGAAGCAGAGCAAGCTTTGGCAGGCAAGCCCGCCCGGATTATCGCCAAAATCAACTCCTTATCCAGTCAGGAGATGATTGATGAACTATATGCAGCTTCTCAGGCGGGTGTGAAGATTGATCTGATCATTAGAGGGGTCTGCTGCTTGCGTCCCGGTGTGGAAGGCTTCAGCGAGAATATCAGCGTCATCAGTATTGTGGATCGCTTTCTGGAGCATTCCAGGCTGTTTTATTTTGAAAATGCAGGGGCTTCTGAGTTGTTCCTGTCCAGCGCGGACTGGATGACTCGCAACCTGACACGTCGGATTGAGCTAATGTGCCCGATTTATGATGACCGGATCAAGGGAATGCTGTCGGATATTTTGCGTTTGTCCTTGAGAGATAATGTGAAGGCGCGGCAGCTTCTGTCTAATGGCAGCTATCAGTTTGTGGCAAGAAACGACGAAGAGGCCCCTATGCGGAGCCAATCCGAAGCCATGAAGGTTAGAAATTGGAAGAAGGAAGAATGGACCACGACAACGTAAGGTTCCATGCTTTTTGAAAATCTTTGGCGACAGCCTCCAGCTCCCGCTGTTCCAGAATCGGTTCACCCGTGCTTTCCAGACGAAGATGTAGCGCATCGTCACCTGTGGTGGGATTGATGCTGGTGATGATGCCGGATTCGCTCCGATCCATGCCGATCGCAAGCTGGAGCAGGGAGCCTAACCGATGTACACGTTCTTCGTCGGAAGGCTCCAGAATATCGGCATGTGTGCGCAGCAGTCGGGGCGTCCGATTCTTGGGATGATAGTCTGCGATCAGCGCAGCCAGCACCGTTTCCTGATGGGATAAACCTCCGATGCCCGCGTGCAGGATCCAGAACACAGAATGCTGTCGGAAATGATAGTAATTTAAGGCTGCTCCGGTTTTGTACAGCGTTGCAGCGGTCAGCAACAGACGTTTGTCCATCGCTGAGGATGATACGTCAGTCCATACGCCAACGAGTTCGTCATACAGCCGCACAGCGTACTCGTTAACCCGCTTGACGTGCTCTTCGCTAACCGGTACAGCGAATGAAAGTATATTGCGGATCGACGCGATGAGCGGATTGTCGACCACAGGCTTTTCGGCATTGACCAGTTTATGAAACAAACCGTCACGCAAGCCCGCTCCGCTGACCAAATAGGTGGAGCCATGAGCGGCCTCGAATATCGTTTTCAATATAACTAGCCCCGGAATAATAATGTCGGCTCTGTCTTTGGACAGGCCGGCTGTTTTTTTGCGTTTTTCATAGGGAAGATGGGGCAGACTGACATAAAAATAATCGACATCTTCTGTCGTCATTTCGTAATGGTGCGTCACGGGCAACGAGTAATCCTGCCGCTTCTGATTGATTTTGGCCAAGGTACGCAAGGTACCCCCCAAACCGATGAACGGCAGGCCCGGATTGGAAAAGATCCAATCATGGTCTTGCAGGGAAGAACGGACGAAGCTCTCCATCTCCTCAAGCTGCTGAGGGGACCATTCACCATTCCTGACTTCCCGGCCAAAGCGCGAATTCGTGTTGACCGCGCCAAAAGGAAACGAGACGGTATGAAGCCGCTGTCGCTCGCGGAACAGCGTAATTTCGGTACTGCCGCCCCCGATGTCAATAATAATGCCGTCGTTTACATTCATGGTATTGACGACGCCCAGAAAACCGGCATAGCCTTCCTGCTCCCCGCTCAATATTTCCAGCGTTAAGCCTGTTTCCTCGGCAATCCATTGAACAATCTCATCCGAATTCGCCGCATTACGGATAGCGGCCGTCGCTGCTGCACGCATACGAACAACCTCGTGCATACGGCATACCGTTATAAATTGGCGCAGTAATGGAGCGATGCTTCGAATCGCTTCCCGCTCCATGCGGCCGTTGGTTCCAACCTTTTCACTTAGTCGGGCAGCCTCTTTGCATTCCTGGACAATTCTGTAGGCTCCTGACTCTGTTATTTCATAGATCACTAGACGTATGGAGTTGGAGCCAATGTCCATGATGCCGATTTTGCTGTTCATGAGTTGACCTCCTTGTCGAAAAAACAATTTGCCGGCAAACCCGCTGCTCCGTGCAAATATAAGTAGATTATTGTCATTGTACCAGTGATGTCCTGTGCTTGCTACCGTTAGCATGATCTTGTCGAAATGGATATGTGCCTCGGGCAATCATCCAAGAATAGAGCATCCATGTTGAGTATGTATAAGTGTAGTGTGACGGCGAAAGGAGAGAGGATTCATGAGACAACTTGCAAGCAAGTGGTTAAAGACGAAGGTGCTGCTCCGCCATCCGTATACCGCCGTTTATATACCGGAAACGTGTCTGTATAGCGAAGATCAACTGCGAATGATGCTGCGGCGGCAAGCTTTTGTGTTCATAAAGCCTGTGAAGGGCGGCGGTGGAATCGGAGTCATGCGTGTGGCTAGGGAGCGCAGAGAATACACCTGCACGCGCATGGAACGCACATACCGGTTCAGCAGCTTTGGAGAGCTTGCTGTCGGAATCGGAAAGCTCCGGCTCCAGCGTCCGTATTTGATTCAGCAGGGTATTTTGTTGGCTACGATTCAGGGCAGACCTGTTGACTATCGGGTAAAAGTAGTGAAAGTGGGCCAGAAATGGGTTTTCCGGTCGGTGGTTGCACGTCATGCCCGTCCCGGACTGGTCATTACGAACCTGTGCAAAGGGGGAATTCTGATAAAGGGAATGGATGCACTTCGGAAGATTTATCCCCGTCGGGTGGCTATCCAAAAGCGTCGTGAAATCGTTAATCTTACACAACGATGTATTCCTGTACTGGAGAAAAGATTTCCGGGGATTGGACAATTGGGATTTGATTATGGACTTGATCCGAATGGACGGATATGGATTTTGGAGGTAAACACAAGACCCCAATAATCCTTGATTTCTTAAATTAACTCCCATAAAATTCAATTTAGTGGATTGTAAATATAATCTATATGTGTAAACTATAAAAATATTTTTTTTATTTACAAGCGTTAAAATCCTGTGTATAAGTATTGTCCACATTATCCCCTGTCACATATAAGGCTTTACGACACTTACCAACAATTTATACACAGGATTTCCACAACGTGCTGTGGATAACAGAACGCTTGTTCCGTTTTTGGTATTTTGATAGAATAGATTTTGAAATAAAAGGAAAGGTTGTGTCGAGGATGGCTATGCTGACGGATGAAATGCTTTTGGATTCCTATCAGATGGCAATCGAGCTTAAACTTGAATGTGACTTCATTGCACTGTTGCTGGCTGAGATTCACAAAAGAAACTTAGAGATGAATACAGCCGTAGTCCTTCATTAGACCGGACAAGCTCTCGTACTGCGACTGTGAAGTCATTCAGGGTTCGAATGGCTTTACGGACAATCATTGCAACGAATAGGCACACCGTAGAAAAGGGTATTTCACTCCAATAATTCAAATTTGGAGTAAAACACCCTTTTTTGTCATAGTCTAGAATAGACTACAGCTTCATGTTACTACTGTGACCCGGGGACAGCTTGGCGTCCGGATCAACATAAACCTTGGCGTTGTTGACGGCTGTAGGCGCTTCACCGAAGCCGACAGCAATCAGCTTGAGCTTGCCTGGATAGGTCGTGATGTCCCCAGCGGCGAAAATGCCGGGAATATTCGTTTCCTGACGGGAATCGACCACGATGGAGTTACTTTCGATTTCGATTCCCCATTCGGCAATCGGGCCGAGAGTGGATACAAATCCAAAGTTAACGATCACATCGTCCACTTCGATTTCCTGAGTTTCTTTGGTTTTTACATGAGCAAGGGTAACCTTCGTAATCGAGTCTTCTCCGTGCAACTCTGTAATTTCAGTCGGTGTAACAACGTTTACTTTGGAAGCGAGGAGGTTTTCTACACTGTGTTCATGCGCACGGAACTTGTCGCGCCGATGAATCAATGTAACCTGTTCTGCAATCGGTTCCAGCATGAGCGCCCAGTCTACCGCAGAGTCGCCGCCGCCGCTGATCAGCACTTTCCGGCCTGCAAATTTGCTCAGGTCACTAACAAAGTAATGCAGGTTCGTTTTTTCAAAACGATCTGCGCTCGGCAGCTCCAGTCTGCGCGGCTCGAAAGCACCCACGCCAGCGGTGATAATGACCGCTTTACCGTGATACTCGCTGCCTTTATCTGTTTTTACGATGAAGTGGCGTTCTTCCTTTTTCTCTAATGATACGACTTTCTCTTCTAACTGTACTTCTGGATTAAAGTGGTTCATCTGCTGAACCAGATTGTTGACCAGTTCCTGTGCAGTCACTTTAGGAAAGCCAGCGACGTCATAAATATATTTTTCAGGATAAAGGGCTGCAAGCTGGCCCCCGAGTTGGGGCATACTTTCAATTAAGGTGACGGATGCCTGGCGCATTCCCCCGTAGAAAGCAGCGAAAATACCGGCTGGACCGCCTCCGATGATAATCAGATCGCGGAGCTCCGCACCTGTGGATTGAGCTGTCACTCTAAAAACACCTCCGAAAGGGATAGTATGGATAATGGATATTGAATGTTGAATCAGCCGCATAGAGGTTAAAAAAAGCCATCGAACGTATGATTCACTGTCTATCATTATAAACTGCCGGGTTCCGCTTGCAAAGTTTAAGCGAATTATTATTTGATGAAGGTTATCCGGCGTGTATAAATAAGCCATTTTGAGAGCAAAGCTGTGAATAATCACTGATTACGTAAACCGGAAGGGGTAGAAGCATGAGCAGTATTCCCAAAATTGTCATTGTGGGTGCCGGGTATGGGGGTATTTTGACGGCTCAGCAATTGCAAAAGGAGCTCAAGCACAACGAGGCGGATGTCACGCTGATTAACCGCCATGATTACCACTATATAACAACGCATCTCCACATGCCCGCAGCGGGTACGGATACGATTGAGCATTCACGTATTCCGATTTCGCAGCTGATCGATGAGTTCAAGGTGGATCTAATCAAAGGGACGGTTAAGGATATCATACCGAAGGAGAAAAAAATCGTGCTGGAGGATGGATCGTTATCCTACGATTATCTAGTAATCGGGCTGGGCGGAGAACCGGAAACCTTCGGTATTCAGGGGATGGATAAGTTCGCGCTTACGATTCGAAGCATTAACTCGGTCCGCTTGATCCGTGAGCATATCGAATACCAGCTTGCTTTGTATAAAAATGACGGAAACCCCGGACGGCTAAATTTTGTAGTCGGAGGCGCGGGCTTTAGCGGCATTGAATTCATAGCGGAGCTGGCGGATCGTCTGCCACAATTGGCGAGAGCCTATGATATTGACTTTAACCGGATTCAAATCATTAACGTCGAGGCGGCTCCTACGGCATTGCCAGGCTTCGATCCGGAGCTGGTAGAATACGCGATGGATGTCCTTAAGCGCAAGGGCGTTACCTTCCGCATCGGTGTTCCCATTAAGGAATGTCTTGAGGATGGCGTCATTGTCGGTGAGGGTGAGAAAATCGAAGCCTGCACGGTCGTGTGGACTGGAGGTATTCGTGGTAACGGTCTGATCGAGAAAGCCGGATTTGAAGTGATGCGCGGACGGGTGAAGATCGACGATTTTCTACGCGCACCGGGCCATGACGACATTTTTATTATTGGGGACAGTTCTTTAATGTTTAATCCCGAAGGACGCCCGTATCCGCCGACCGCCCAAATTGCGATGCAGCAAGGGGTACTCTGCGCGAAGAATCTGGCAGCCACGCTTCGTAAAAAGGAGCTGCACAAGTTTGTATTTTCCAACAAAGGCACGGTTGCTTCTCTTGGAAAAGGGGAGGCTGTCGCGGTTGTGGGCAATCGCAAAATAAAGGGCTGGATAGCCGCGCAGCTGAAGAAAATTGTGGATATCCGCTATTTGTTCATCATTGGCGGGATTCCGTTGGTGCTGAAAAAGGGACGGTTTTTCTAAGCTTGAGCATGACATCAAAAAAATCCCGTCATTGAGAAGGTTTCCATGACCCCTGGCCAGGGAGCTTGGAAACCTTTTTTATTAATGTACCTCTAAAAAGAGTATTGACACATAACTATACGACGACGTATAGTGTGGATATTAATTACAGAGGAGGGGGTTTACGTTGTATTTTGATTTTAACTTCAAGGGTGATCCCAAAAAGATAAATTTATTGGCAGAAAAAATTCCCCATGTGGACCCCCAATCGTTGAGTACGCTAGTGCTTTTCATGCAGACGGCTCATGAAGTATACAATGGTGTGTGCTCCAGACTGTCCGAATATGGACTATCGATTGGAAGTCTGAAAATCTTAATCCCGCTGTATCTGCATGAACGTGCGTTGACTCCATCTGAACTGGCCGAATATTCAGGAGTTACTCGTTCAACCGTAACCAGTGTAATCGACAAGTTGGAACGTGACGGTATCATCCGAAGAAGTACGCTGGCGGATCGCCGGATGACTGCGATCTCCTTGACGGAGGAAGGAAGACAGTTAATGACGGAAAGAATTCCGATGTTCATTCAGCTTTTTTCGGATTTATTGAAGGAATTTACGAAGGAAGATCATGTCCACTTCGCTGGGATGCTACAGAAGCTTTCCACAGGTCTGGAGGAAATAAAACGGGAATAATTACTTTTCCCAGCATCAATAGTTAGACGTCGTACTATTAGATTGCGTACTTGTTTTTTAAACAATTATTTTTCGCTTATTATTGGCTAAATCATCATGAAGGAGAGTTCATTGCAATGAATAAAAAGATCATTGTGTACGTTATACTTGTTGCCGCATTAGGTACTGGAGGTACGCTGATGGCTATGAGCGGCAAGGATGCTGTGAGTATGGCTGCCACACAAAAAAACACGCTGCTTACGGCAGATACCGTAAATGTCGCTTTTCAGGGCGTTGGGGGAAGAGTGAACACCATTGAGGTGAAGGAGGAACAACAGGTGAAAAAAGGGGAGGTGCTCATGACCCTTGATCCTGTGGACCTCGACCTGCAAATTGAGAAATTAAAAACGGATATCGCGCAGGCTGATGTAAAAATAAAGCAGGCTAAAGACGGACTGCAAAACCAGTCAGAGAAAATTTCGACTTCAGAAAAACAGGGGCAACTCGATATTCAGGCTGCGCAAGCGGGAGAATCCCTGTTGAACCAAGGCACACGAGTGGAGGATATCCAAAAGCAAAGGCTGGCTATTGAAGCAGCGCAGCAGTCGTTGGACGCATCTCTGACAGGAGTGGAGACAGCCAAAAGAAATGCAGAGATCGCGCAAAAGACAGTGACCTCCAGACAACAGGCGCATGAGCTGGCTAAAGTCAATTACAACCGTATCAAAGCTTTGTACGATGCCGGGGCTGGAACCAAGGCGGAGCTGGATAACGTCAAAAACCAACTGGATTCTGCCCAAATTGCGCTGGATACAGCCCGGGATCAGGTGGAGATTGCTAATAATCAGATTACTTCCGCCGGCAAACAATCCGACATTGCTAAAAATAGTATCGCCCAGCAGCAAACCGCTCTGGAAAAAATGGAGGCAGGCGCAACCGCAGAGGAACGCGAACAGGCCCGCATCAAAACAGAAAAGGCCAAGGAAGCACTAACCCAGACCTCCCAAACACGTAAAGATGTTAAAAATAGTGAATACAACCTGGATCTTCTGGCTCAACAAAAACAGGCATTATCCGTTCAGCTCAAAACCTTGCAATTGCAGCGCGGACGTACGGTGCTGAAGGCATCTACAGATGGTAAAGTGTCCCGCATTGTTCCCAAGATGGGAGAAATCGTTGCTACGGGGGCAACAGGCGTCGTTATTGAAACCAACCAGCTATACTATGATATTTATGTGGATGAGGATTCCATCTCACAGTTTAAAGCAGGGGAAAATGTGGCTTCACATGTCGTCGCTATAGACAAAAATATCCAGGGCAAGGTGAGATACGTTACCTCTGCTCCGCAGTATACCAATATGAGAATGAGTCGGGATAAAGGTTTGTCGGATATAAGCTCCTTCCAGGTAAGGGTAGATGTTCAGCGAACACCTGAATTATTACCTGGCATGACGATAGAGGTTGTGACGAAATGAAGGCGTTTATAGAGGAATGGAAGCTATTGATCAGCGGCAAGCTGGTATTCGTTATGCTGCTCGTCCCGATTGTCGTATCGGCATCTTTAGGGTTTGTTTTTAAAAACAATCAGCTGAATGATGCCTCTGTCGCTGTAGTCGATTTAGATCATAGCCATTATAGCCGACAGCTTATTAATAAATTAAATGCATCTCAGTATATTGATGTACGTTATGTGCAAGAGAATGAAACCGATCCGAATTTACTCTTATATAATGAAAAATTTTTTGCAGTGATTTATCTTCCGGTAGGTCTGGAGGAGAATAGAGTTAAGGGAGTCCAGAGCAACATCGGCTTTTATGTAGATAACACGGTCGGGCTGGCTACAGGGAATCTGCGGTCGGCGGTGACGGAGATCATTGCCACGGAAAATGCGATGCTGGCTGGTGGTGGACTAAGGGGCATGGGAATGAGTGACAGCCAGGTTACAGGGCTTACCTCCAATATGCTGCTCCAGCAGCGTCTGCTGTATAATCCCACCAACGTCACGCTGATGACCTCGGTTATGGGGTTCATGAATACGGTCATGATTTCGCTGATGGGTGCTGCTGCGCTGACGATTGTTCCTCGCTTAAGGGAGGAAGGACGATTAAAAGATGAGCTGCAGCATTCATACGGTCTGATTCTGAGGGTGATACCGTATGCGGTAGTTGGATGTGTATCCTTTTTTCTATCCATTGGTTTGCTCAAGCAGATCGGCGGACTCCGTTTTGAAGCCAATGTATGGCAAATGAGTATTCCGTTTCTAATGTACACGATTACTTTGGGTTTGTTTGCAATGGTTCTGGGATGGAGTGCGGCTAATCCGGGAAAAGCTTCCCCGCGTCTCATGCTGCTTATATTGCCTTCGTTTATGCTGAGTGGTGCTCAATTGCCGGTAGCTATGCTACCTCCATCGTTGCAGTATGTAAGTAACATTCTTCCATTAACCTGGCATTTCAAGTTTTTGAGAGGGGTGGGATTCAAGGGCGGAAGCTTGAAGTATTTCATTCCTGAGGTTGGAGGATTTTTGATCCTGTTAAGTGCTTTGTTGCTTCTGATCTTTATTCTGATTGCTCTGGAGAAAAGAAAGCTGGCAAAAAGCGAGGATGCAGCTGTAGTGGTTGAACCTGTGTTACACTAATATATAAGAATATGATTTTTCAGGCGCCCGTGAGGGGGCCTTTTCTCATCTTGTGTGGCTTTGAAGCACGTAAAAAAGGATTCCGCAGTCCCTAAAGCGGGAGCTCACGAAATCCTTGGTCGTTTTATAGCTTTAACATGTCTTCAAATGTTTCTTCGTTCAGGACGCTGCCGACATAGAAGGAGCCGAACTCGCCGTAACGGGCGCTGACTTCGTCAAAACGCATTTCGTAGATCAGCTTTTTAAATTGAAGTGCATCGTCGGCGAACAGCGTGACACCCCATTCCCAATCGTCGAAGCCGATAGAACCGGAAATGATTTGCTTCACTCTGCCAGCGTAGCTGCGTCCGATCAAACCGTGGCTGCGCATCAGAGTGCGACGCTCATCCATCGAAAGCATGTACCAGTTGTCATCCAGATCGCGTTTTTTGTTCATCGGATAGAAGCAAATATATCGAGCCTTGTTCAAAACAGGCTTCAGACGTGCAACAATTTGCGGATTTTGCATCGGATCTTCTTCTTTGCTCAAATAGTTGCTCAGCTCGACCACACTCACGTAAGAGTAGGTTTTAGTCGTATATTTGGCAAAGGTTGTTTTGTTAAAATCATTTTCGAGTTTGTTGAGGTCCTCCAGCGTTTCGCGTAGATGCAACATCACAAAATCAGCCTTTTGTCCGATTACTGTATATACGGCAGAGCTGCCCTGACCCGCTTCCTCGGTAACGCTCCATTCCTTCATAAACTCTTGAAGCTCGTCCAGCGCCCCGGCGCGTTCTTCATCGTCTGCTGATTTCCATGCCGTCCAGTTGATGGATCGGAAATCGTGAAGTGCATACCAGCCTTCCAGCGTGGATGCTACTTCATTTGGTGTTGATGGGGGGTGTTGAGGTTGATGTTGGTTCACAATGGTCACTCCTTTTTTCAAATCTGTAAATAATCATCGGCATGGCCGAAACATGTGCGTTGTAAGTATGTCCTGCGAATGAGGAATGGTGATGCTTAACTATTATATTGTAGCCCAAATTAAGGATTTTCACCAATGAAAGAAATGTGAAGAATATTATTTTTTCCGTGATGCAGGTCACAAGTCGTAAAATAGTTAGTATTCTCGAAAAAAGGGGAACACGGACGAATGAGACTGCCAAAAAGGAGGACAATTGGACTTATTTTGCTGGTCTCAGTTGGGGTCAAGTATGATAGAATAGTAAAACATCTTGGAGACCGTTATGTCAGGAAAGGAAGAATGTTGGAATGCGGATGAAAAACCTGCTGCACTATACTGAGAACCACCGCTACTGCGTTTATCGGGAATTCGGCTTGAGCGCACTGGATGAATTGATGCTGGGAAGCGTCTATCAGCCGATGGTAGGCGCATTTGCGGTCAGCCTGTATCGGCTATTGTTCCAGCATGTGCCAGTCGGACAGATCGGTTATTCGCCGCTGGAGCAGCAGCGTCGTCTTTTTCTGACACTAGGGCTGGAGCCGAGTGAGAAGGGACGCAAGTATCTCATTGAACAGACCTCGAAGCTGGAGGCTGTCGGTCTGTTGCAGACGTCCAGGCTGTATGCACCGGAAACGGACGACTATATGTATGAATATGAGATGCAGCCACCGCTTGCACCTGCCGATTTTTTCAGGACGCAGCATCTTACTCTTTTGTTGAGAGACAAAATCGGCAAGTTTGCAGTGCTTTCTCTGCGAGAATCGCTGTGGAGCAGCGAATCTGCGGAATGGTCGCAATTTTCCTATAATAAAGAGAATATATCTATTCCGTTTTACGAGTTATTTGAGCTGAACACCCATGTCATTGATTACGAGTTGGAGCAGGCGCTGTCCGAGGTGTCTTCGGGCCGTCACAATGGTGCTTTGGCCGCAGAGTCGGAGGAAGGGCTGAATTATGCAGACATCATTCTCCGTTTTCCGCGTGAATCCGTTAATCGCAAGCATGTAGAGCGTCTGCGTTTTGAACACGAGCAGTTAGGCATGGTCAATTACGTTGTTCGCAAATTTGACTTATCTGTACAGGACATCAGCCGCTTGCTGGATGAGGATGGTATTTTTACAGAAGCGGGCGATTTGCTGCTAGACGAGCTTCAGCTCCGAGCCAGCCAGCATTCCAGACAGGATCGGAAGCGTCAGGAGGAACAGCAGGTGCAGGCCGCCAAAGTGGTTGCCTTGCGCCAGAGAGAAGCTGCCAATCCAGAAGAGCCGCCTGCGGAGCAAGCCGTGGAGATGGAATTTTATGTGGAGGTTCCACCACAGTTCACAGCCAAGTGCGACATTCACCAATATAATATGATGCTGCGCAATGAGCCCTATCGACGTTTGCTTCAAACCTTTTTCCCCGGCACGGTTCCCGGTAACCTGCTGGATATATTCGAAAAGATTGATATCAGCTACAAGCTGCCCGGTGAAGTCATCAACGTACTTATCCATTATTTGATGTCCCTGCTGGTGTCAGGGAGCGATCAGCGGATCAACCGAAACTTTGTCGAGGCCGTCGCTTCCAATATGCTGTTAAAGCAAGTGAGCACCTACGAAAAGGCCGTTCAATATATACGTGATCAAGCCAAGGTAAAAGGAAAGCAGTCCGCTGCTTCTTCTTCCGGCGGCCGTTCGCGTTCGTATGCCAAAAACAACGGCCCATCCAAGCCATCCATTCCCATCGTACAGGATCATCCTTCCGAGGAATCCGTATCCGAGGAAGAACTGGATGAATTGCTGCGCCTAGCGGAACGCATGCAATCTGGTAAACAGAAAAAGGTGTGAAAATATTAAGCGAAGCCAATTCAAATATGTGTCGACTTTATGGCGGTCGGCAGCGGAGTGGGCAGAATTGTTCTGAAGAAGCGAAGCGTTTGCCTTTATCCCCAGATTTTAACCTTTAAATCCTTATTTCAATAGGAAAAATCCGGGGATAACAGCAATCGGAAGAACAATCTGCACGCGAAGCGTCTCTCCCCCATAACTCTGCACATTTTAGAAAGGAGGAGCGTTCTTGGAATCACTGGGCGATTTGCTACAGCAGATGCAGAACCCTTCGTTTCGCCAGCGCACGCGCAATGTGGCCGATCAGGTTCTCAATGATCCGCTGGTGCAGGAATTTTGCGCTGCGCATCCCGATATTGACGAAGCACAACTGCGATTAAACATGAGCATGCTTTTTCAATATACCCGGGACCGTCGGAATTGCGACAACTGTCCGGGGCTCGAACAGTGTCCTAACGATTTTCAGGGACATTTTTGCAAGCTGGGCGTGGAATATCCGAATGGCACAGCCGAAATGGTGGACATCCGTACCCCTTGCGCCAAGCTGGTAGCTTCACAGCACGAACAGCGGGTGCGTCAGCGGATTAAAAGCTTTTATGTGGATGAGCGTGCGCTTTTGGAAGGCTATAATGCCCTTGAGATTGCACGTAAGGACTCACAACGCATGCCCGCAGTCACACAGCTATTCCGTTACATCGAAGAAACGAAAAGCCAGGGCTTATCCAAAAAAGGACTCTACCTGGAAGGTACGTTTGGTACGGGGAAGACCTTTTTAATGGGATATCTGCTGCACGAGCTGGCCCTGTCTGGGCTGAACGGTGTGATCGTGTATATGCCTGATTTTGTGGAGGACTTAAAGTCCATGATTCAGGAAGGACAAAAGCTGAAGGAAACGACCGAAATGCTTAAAAATTGTGATCTGCTCGTATTTGACGACATTGGAGCCGAAAATTTGAGTCCATGGGTACGGGATCATGTGATGGGCTCGATTTTAAATTACCGAATGAACCGCAAACCTACCTTTTATACTTCGAATTATTCGTTGCAGGGGCTGGAGAAGCATCTGAGCTTTACGAGCAAGGACGGTGAGGAATTGTACAAGGGGCAGCGCTTGATGGACCGGATTCGTCCTTTTGTAGACGTCATTACTGTCAAAGGAAAAAATCAGCGAGGATCATCGTAAATCAACTTGATATTTTGATATCTTACAATTAAAAAACTATTGTGATATAATTAAAAGGTGTCAAAAAAGAAATTACAGGTTATAATAATCCTGACTTTTCTATAAAGGAGGAACATACAATGGCAATTGTTAACGTGTCCGACCAATCCTTCAACGCAGAAGTCGAAGGTACAGGAACCGTTTTAGTTGATTTTTGGGCGCCATGGTGCGGTCCTTGCAAAATGATCGCTCCTATTCTGGAGGATCTGTCCACAGAAGTTGGCGACAGCGTCAAAATCGCGAAAGTGAACGTGGATGAAAATCCAGAGTCTGCTTCCCGTTTCGGCGTTATGAGCATTCCTACCCTGATCGTCTTCAAAGACGGGCAGCCCGTTGATAAAGTGGTAGGCCTGAACTCCAAAGAAGCGCTGAAAAGCATGCTTACCAAACACCAGTAATCATTGCATGTGACCCATGCTCCTGCGGGGGCTTGGAGAGCAACCATGAACGGTCAATGCCTCCGGTTGTAAATACCGGGGGCGTTTTTGTGTATTAATCCTGCATATTATATAGTAGTTGAAGTCATTTAAGAATGGAAGGAGGAAACGGGCGAATGGAATCTTATGCGGAGGACTTGCGGAATCAGGAGAAGGCGCTGGAGAACATCCGGCACAAATTAGCATTGCTGCCGGATGCATCGGGCTGTTACTTGATGAAGAACAGCGAGGGCACCATCATTTATGTCGGCAAGGCCAAAGTGCTGAAAAACCGGGTCCGTTCCTATTTTACAGGCAGCCATAACGGCAAGACGCAGCGACTGGTTTCCGATATCCGAGATTTTGAATATATCGTTACGGGCAGTAATATGGAGGCGCTCATTCTGGAGTGCAACCTGATTAAAAAGCATCAGCCGCGCTATAACGTGCTGTTGAAGGATGACAAAACCTTTCCGTATTTGAAAATTACGAACGAGAAGCACCCCAAGCTGGAGGTGACCCGGCGCGTTCTGAAAGATAAAGCAAAATATTTTGGCCCTTATCCTAATTCTTATGCTGCACATCAGACGAAGAAGCTGCTGGACCGGATGTACCCGTTACGCAAGTGCGGTGTGATGCCGAAGGAAGTGTGCCTTTATTATCATATGCATCAATGTCTGGGGCCTTGTGTGAAAGAGGTTGAGCAGGAAACGTATGACCAGATTGGTCAGGAGATAAGTTCTTTTTTGAGCGGTGGACATGAGGAAATTAAAAAGGATCTTCAACGTAAAATGCAGGAGGCCGCAGAGGAACTGTACTTTGAGCGTGCCAAGGAGCTGCGCGACCAGATTATCAGCATTGACGCGATGATGGAAAAGCAGAAAATCACGACAGCCGACGCGAAGGATCGCGATGTATTCGGATTTTCGGTGGATAAGGGCTGGATGTGTGTACAGATCCTATATGTTCGCAAAGGTAAAATGATCGAAAGGCATGTGTCTACGTTTCCTTTTTACGGAGAGGCTTACAGCGATTTCATGTCCTATGTAACGCAATATTATAGTGATAACCCGGCGGTGCCGCAGGAAATATTGCTGCCAGATACACCGAAGCTGATGAAGCAGGCGGAAGTTGTTCCTCACACTGCAACAACCGAGGGAACCGCACAGACCAGTAACGATGCTGCACAAGAAGCAGGAACAGTATCGGATGTGCCAAATGAAGAGCAGCCGTTCGAGCGTTCCGCGGATGCACTGCTGGTGGCCGAAGAGCGTGCTTCTTATGGAGAAGCAACGGAGCAGGACCAGACAGAAGCCCAACTGTCCGGCGGGCTGGAGGAACCAGCTACGGCGGCACTCGCTCTGGCTGAATGGCTGGATGTAAAGGTACTGGTGCCTCAGCGTGGACTGAAAAAGCAAATGACAGGGATGGCTACGGAAAATGCACGGGTCGCTTTGGATGAGAAGTTTAAGCTGATTGAACGGGACGAGGAACGGACATCCAAGGCTGCAAGCAATTTGGGGCGTGCGATTGGGCTGGATAGCCTGCACCGCGTCGAGGCGTTTGATAACTCCAACATACAGGGGTCCGATCCAGTCTCGGCCATGATTGTGTTCATTGATGGGAAGCCTGCCAAGAAGGAGTACCGTAAATATAAAATCCGTTCAGTGCAGGGGCCAGATGATTATGAAACGATGCGTGAGGTTATTCGGCGTCGATATGAACGTGTGCTCAAGGAAAATCTGGAGCGTCCGAATTTGATCGTCGTCGATGGTGGACGCGGACAGATTAAGGCCGCTGTGGATGTGCTGGAGAATGAACTGGGTTTGTTCATTCCTGTGTGTGGTCTGGTGAAGGATGCCAAGCATAGAACCTCTCAACTACTGGTGGGGGATTCTCCAGAGGCCGTGACACTGGCCCGCAACAGTGAAGAATTTTACCTGCTGCAACGCATTCAGGACGAGGTTCACCGATTCGCCATTACATTCCATCGTGAGCAACGGGGCAAATCCATGGTAACCTCTCGTTTGGACTCGATTCCGGGAATTGGAGAGAAGCGGCGTAAGCTGCTGCTTAAGCATTTTGGCTCACTTAAAAAAATAAGAGAGGCCAGCGTCGAAGACTTCCGGCCTCTCTCTATTGGTGATAAGCTTGCGGGTCAGATTATAGCTGCCCTTCAGGAGGAGTCGTAGAATACGGCTCTTCTTTTTTTATGGGCTCAAACATGACTCGATTTGGTTTCTTTGGACTAAACCAGTACATGATATAGGCCACAATGGCAGGAAGCACGATCCAGAATATACCTGCGAACAGGTTCACACTGTCTCCCAGCGTCATCACACTCAGTCCCATCAGAATACTGTCAAAAATAACGTGGCTGAACATGGCGGCAATAAAGCCGTAGCGCAGGAACACAAAACTGAACAGCAATCCAAGGAAGGTCAGCTCAATCGGTCTGGAAATGACCGGATAGATCGGATACAGTGTGTGCCCCAGTGCCCAAATCAATGTGGTGATCAGACAGGCAACAAAAGTACTTCTCACTAATTTTTTCACCATTGGAATACCAAACAGACGGTATACGGCTTCCTCTCCAATACCTGCCATCCAAGCCATAATCGGCAGTAGCCATGGATAAGCCATGTTGTAAGGAGACTGTGTGGCATCTGTTGTGGAGAACGTATGAAGCGTGCGCTCCAGTACAAAGAACAAAATGGATTGCACCCCAAGTAAAATAAAGGCCCACAAGTAGCCAACATACATACTGCGAAGCACATACAGCCCATAGGCTGGCTCTTTGGCGCGTGGCCATGCATTCAGTCCAGCCTTGCGCATCAGCCCGTCACCGCCGACCAAGGAGAAGTAGATCGCTACAGCCATTATGAAGGAAACCACAACTTGCAAAATCATAAGAAATATAAGCGCTCCCCGACCGCCTGCTTCTGCTTGCAGTATAGGTAGCATGTTAAATGTCCCTGCCATACTGGCAGCAAAATATACAATGGACAGAACAATGCCGCGTACAAAGGAAGTGTGGCGTCGTGTGAGTGAGGCGTATACGATAGCAAGTATGCCCAAGACCATGCTTAATAAGGCATAACCCGCGTAGGTCATCCAGTTTGCCCAGTACGTTTGTTTTTTGACATAATCCGTATAGGACGATGGGGCCGAAAAGCTTTGTGTAAACGAGCGAACATCCCCGTCTTCAAAAGTAAAGGCCAGTGTAAGCACCGAGGAACCGATTTTCTTATCGTTCACGGTATACTTTAATCCACCCTCGCCTTCGGTTGTCGCGAGCTTCAAGTCCGACGGCTTAAAGCCAAAGCGTTTCACCCAAGCTGCCGCTGCCTGCTCCTTCGCTTCCAGCGTCATGTCTCCCTCGGCTGCACGTATAAGCCTGCTACGTGCTTGCTCATCCGTAGAAATATCTGCTTGTGTGTAACTGGTGCTAGAGGTCTTTCGTTTAAAGCTAACGACTTTGCCAGTGGACAAATCCACATGAATTTGCAACTTGCTCTTCGAAGAAGGTTCCGGTAAATCGACCCGGAAGGTTTCGTAGGGATAACTTTTTTTCCAAGTACGGTCATACTGTTGAAGCAGCTTTTCTCTGGATAAATAACCGTACAGGTCCGTTTCGGCCTGATAGGTCACCAGAGGCTCCTTAGACCGTAATTCGGTATAGCTCAGCTCGGAGCGGGCGAAGTCCAGCGCGTGTATGACTGCTTCCTGCTTGCTGATGACCTTGGCATCCGCCAGTGCCTCCGGATTCGGATTACTTAACGAGGGAATAAGCAATTGAAAGACAAAAAAGCAAATCAGGCCAATCGCGCCCAGCAAGCCTAATCTTTTGAAGTTGGCCGTGAGCACGACCGGTTTCCCGATAGGATTCATGAGTTTCCTCCTTAATCTGTAAATAAGAACATCCATTAAAGATATCATACTGCACAGGTTCCCGCCAACAGACCTACGATATTCATGAAAATGGAGTGAAAGCACTTTAAAGTTTCAATAAAATAAGATAAGCTGCGATTAAAGGTGGCCTATTCTCCAATTACCGCTAATTTAACGTTATTTCGACGAAATCGGTTTTGTACTCTGCATACATAAAGATTATAATTTTGAGGCAATGGATATGAAATACATTAGGTAACGTTATACATTTTGAGCCGAATTTCCATAAGAAAACGGGGGAACCATGTTACTGGGGTGAATTTCACAGCCGGTCCCGGACCGGAAGTGTGAATAGGGCATACTGTGCTGCCCGAATCCGTCAGCTAACCTCGTAGGCTGTGAGCAGGAACCAAGTCAGGCACTCGGTTTTCCGGTGTCTTTTTTTTGTGCAATTAAAACGTAGCTGAGTTAAGTCCGCTTCGCGCTCCATTTGATCTTCCGATCGCTGTTGTCTCTGAATTTTATTGGATTAGATAAACCCTGATAAGGTTAAAATTCAGAGACAAAGGCGAGCGCTAGCGCTTCTCCAGATTCAAATGGACCGCTGCGCTGCTGCCCGCCTTAAAGTCATCCAACGTTTCATGAGGTAGTGAGGTATGAGTGTAGTGAGTAATGAAAGGCAAAAGTATCCCGCTTCGCGGATACTTTTCTGTTTTCTCTAAAAAAAACGGACTAAAGAAACTGAAAAGAGATTGGTGATTTTATGAGCTGGCAGTAGCGGAGGGGGCAGAATTGTTCTGAAGAAGCGACAGCGTTTGCCTGAAAGCTTTCCATAGGAAAGCTCGCATCGTAAGCATAAGCTACCACCGGATTTTAACCATTAAAGGGCTTATAAAATCAGAAAAAAATCCGGGGGTAACAGCAATCGGAAGAACAGAACAATCTGCACCCGTAGCGATCTCCGTGCTCATCATTCACCAAGTAGGAGCCGTGATAAATAGATGAATCCCAATGCAAGATGGCTTCGGCTTTCTCCACCGCAGATATTCGTTGTGGGCTTTGCCATTATCATTCTTATAGGCAGCTTGTTGTTAATGCTGCCGATTTCCATTACAACGGGAAAGCCGCTTGCATTTATAGATGCTTTGTTTACAGCTGCCTCCGCAACCTGTGTAACAGGTCTTGTCGTTAAGGATACGGGCACCTTCTTTACCACCTTTGGTCAGGTGGTTATCGCTGCGCTGATCCAGATTGGTGGTCTTGGCTTTATGACGATGGCTACCTTGATTGCGCTGGTGTTCAAGCGCCGCATTTCCTTGCGGGAGCGCCTGATTTTGCAGGAAGCGATGAATCAGACTTCTGTTGAGGGAATTGTCGGATTGATTCGTAGGGTGTTGCTGTACTCGCTAATTATTGAGGGCGTGTGCGCCACGATATTCGCGATTCGCTGGTCCTTTGATATGCCCGTAGGCAGGGCGATTTATTTTGGAATCTGGCATGCGATTTCCATGTTTAACAATGCAGGCTTTGATTTGTTCGGTCAATTTCGCAGCCTGACAGGTTATGTGTATGATCCTATTGTTAATTTTACAGCTATGTTTCTGATTATTTCGGGTGGCATCGGCTTTGTGGTTATGTCGGACCTGGTAGAATACCGCAAGCGCGGGAGACTTTCCTTGCATACCAAGGTGGTACTCAGTATGACGGCTGCCCTGATCGTAGTCGGCACGCTTGTCATCTTTGTATTCGAGTTTACCAATCCGAAGACATTGGGCTCGCTGGATTGGGGTGGAAAGCTGCTGGGATCTTTATTTCAGTCCATAACACCACGTACCGCAGGTGCCAATACGTTAGATATCGCTGGCTTGCGACAGGCCACGCAGTTTTTTATCGTTATATTGATGTTTATTGGTGCTTCTCCTGGCTCTACTGGAGGCGGGATTAAGACGACAACGTTTGCGCTGCTCATTGGAGCCGTGATTTCGATGCTGCGGGGTCGGGAGGATATTGTACTGTTCAAATACCGGCTTGCGCAGGGGCGAATTTACAAGGCTTTGACCATTACACTGCTGGGGCTGCTGTTTGTGATTGGCGTGACGATGATTTTGTCGGCAACCGAGGATCATCATTTTCTGATGATATTGTTCGAGACGGTGTCTGCATTTGGGACGGTGGGATTGTCCATGGGGCTTACACCTGACCTGACAGTTATAGGCAAGCTGGTCATTACCCTGACGATGTTTGCAGGTAGACTCGGCCCACTTACACTGGCGTACGCACTAGGACCCAAAAAGGGTAAGGAATTATATCGTCATCCGGAAGGAAAAATGATTATAGGATGAATCAATCATTTATGAAATTGATTCAGATAAGGGAGTTTTCGAGTAGATATGAAAACGCAGCAGTTTGTAGTTATTGGTTTGGGACGATTTGGCTCAAGCCTGGCTTTGCAATTGGTAGATATGGGGTGCGAGGTGCTTGGCATCGACCGGAATGAGGATGTTGTAGACAGTATGAGTGAGCTGTTGACGCATACCGTCGTGGCGGACGCTACAGATGAGGATTCACTACGATCACTGGGCATCCGCAATTTCGATTGTGGCATTGTTGCGATTGGTGCTGATATTCAGGTCAGCATTCTGGCTGCCATTTTGCTAAAGGAGCTGGGTGTGAGCAAAGTCGTTGCCAAAGCGATTTCTGTTCTGCACGGACGGGCGTTGGAAAAGCTCGGTGTGGACCGGGTCATTTATCCCGAGCGGGATATGGGGATACGGGTCGCGCATCAACTGGTCACGCCTAATTTGCTTGATTATTTGGAGCTGTCCAAGGAATACAGTATTGTAGAACTCAACGTTCCTGTATGTCTGCATGGCAAAACGCTATCTGAGCTGAATACCCGCACCCGCTTTGGTTGCAGCATCGTGGCGCTTCATACGGCGAACGGTATCCTGATTGCACCCACAGCGATGGATCGGCTAAAAGCGGACGATATTATGGTCATCATCGGCTCCAATGATAATATCGGTCGCTTCGAGGACGAGGTCGTTAACGTTAACTAGAAAGCTGATCTCCGCTACACCATACGATAGCCTGCAAACGATGCACGTGTCTCGCTGATCCAGCGTCGTGCTGTCGGCCCCAGATCGGTCGTCTCCGAGTAGATAAGGGAGGTGGTGCGTCGTGTCTCCTTCAGATCGGGCAAGTACAGCGCGGTTAGCCCATTATCCCGCAGCAGCTCGCTACGCAAGTAGGATTTGGGCAGCAATGCGGAAGCCTTACAGGTCGGCAGCAGGCGCACAATCGCCTCGAACGAGTCGATTTCCATACGGATATCTGGCATGATGCCACTGCGCTGGAACAGGTCATCTGTAAGACTGCGATACCAGGTTCCCTTGGAAAAAATAATCATTGGCAGTCCTTGCAGGTCTTTCATCGAGGCCGTTCCCGTCTTTATCGTTAATTCATGTCCGATCGGAACGACTAGCTCCAAATGATCATCAAACAGCGGAATGCAACGCAGTCCGGCCTCATGAATGGCAGACCCGACAATACCGGCGTCTGCTTTTTTGTCGCGTACAAAAGCGACGATTTCATGGGTTTTTCCTGTGAGTAGTTTCAGCTCCGTTTGGGGATGCTTGCTCATGAAAGCTTCAACGAGGGTAGGCAGCGTCGTTTGGAGTGTCGTCAAACTCGCGCCCAGTGTGAGCATGCTCTGGGCTTCGTTTTTGTGCTGGGACAGCTTTTGCAAAAATCGGAGCTGTCGTTGTCGTTGCTCCAGCGCGAAGGTGTATACAAATCGGCCTGTTGACGTAATTTCGAGTCGTTTGCCCTTTCGATCAAAGAGGTTCACACCCATCTCTTCCTCCAGCTTGGCGATTTTGCGGGACAGGGCCGGCTGGGACAGATTAAGCAGCTTGGAGGCTTTATTCAGGCTGGATTGCTCGACTATGACAGCAAAAGCGTTCAAATCCTCAAACAAATCATCCACTTCCTCTCTATATGCAAAAAAGACATAACAATTAATACGTATATTGCAATTCCATTATAAGCCGAAAAGGAGTAACATGAAAGCGACACAAGATGTTCACACTTTTATTTTCCCTTTAAGGAACACCTTGTTGGACATTTCCTGTCGGAAACTGTCATTTTATATGTTATATTACTATTGAAAACGCTATTATTAGGAGAAGGGAGCATTACCTAGATGAGAGGATTTTATTCCAGAAAGCTGCACTCGCTTCTTGGTGTCATTCCGCTGGCTCTATTTTTTGTAGAGCATTTGGTGACCAACTTCACAGCGGTGGAGGGCGGCAAGGAAGGATTCAATCGCAGCGTGGCCTTCCTGAATGGTCTGCCACTTGTTATTGTGCTTGAAACGTTATTTATCTACTTGCCATTGCTGTTCCATGGAATCTATGGCTTGTATATCGCTTATCAGGCTGATCCGAATGTCAAAAATTTTGGCTATTCGCGTAACTGGCGCTTTCTGTTTCAGCGCATTTCCGGTGTAATTACGTTCGTATTCATTATCTGGCACGTATATGATACACGTTTACAGGTGGCTCTGGGTCATGTAACACATGAGCAGCTAGGCGGCGTGATGCATGGCATTGTAACGAATCCGGTTTATTTTATTCTTTATTTAATCAGCGTCGTTTCGGCATCCTTTCACTTTGCTAACGGACTATGGACTTTTATGGTCAGTTGGGGGATTACGGTGGGACCGCGTGCACAAAAAGTGTCCTCCTATATCTGCATGACCTTGTTCGTAGTTGTATCCATCGGCTTCATCGTTTCCTTGCTGGCATTCCGCAGCGCGGAATTTCAGGAAACCGCAACCGCAACCGCAACCGCAACCGCCTGGATACAAAGCAGTGCTATTCAACAGCTACTGTAAAAAATGAATGTACACTATGCGTGTTTGCAATACATCGTTTGCAGATTCTATTTCTTATGGTAAAAAGGGGATTTGGCTAAAATCCTGAAAAAGAGGAGTGAGCAGAAATGGCAGCATCCAACATTATTGTCGTGGGCGGCGGTCTTGCGGGTCTAATGGCTACGATCAAGGCGGCAGAGGCAGGAGTTCACGTTCATTTATTTTCTTTGGTTCCGGTCAAAAGGTCCCACTCCGTTTGTGCTCAAGGCGGCATCAACGGCGCGGTGAATACGAAGGGTGAAGGCGACTCACCCTGGATTCACTTTGACGATTCAGTCTATGGCGGGGACTTTCTCGCCAACCAGCCTCCGGTAAAAGCGATGTGCGAAGCGGCTCCGGGGATTATCCATCTCATGGACCGTATGGGTGTCATGTTTAACCGGACACCGGAAGGACTGCTGGATTTCCGCCGCTTCGGGGGCACTCAGCATCATCGGACCGCCTTTGCCGGAGCGACGACAGGGCAGCAGCTTCTGTATGCACTTGATGAGCAGGTACGGCGCTGGGAATCCGAGGGCTTGGTGACCAAGTATGAAAACTGGGAGTTTTTACAGGCTGTACTGGATGATGAGAGTATCTGTCGCGGCATCTGTGCGCAGGATTTGCGGACGATGGAAGTGAAGACCTTTGCAGCAGATGCGGTTATTTTGGCATCGGGCGGTCCTGGCATTATTTTCGGCAAAACCACGAATTCCGTGATTAATACCGGCACAGCTGCCGGAGCGGTATATCAGCAGGGCGTACGCTATGCCAACGGCGAGTTTATCCAGATTCATCCGACGGCTATTCCGGGGGATGACAAGCTTCGTCTGATGTCCGAGTCGGCACGGGGAGAGGGCGGCCGTATTTGGACGTATAAGGACGGCAAGCCGTGGTATTTCCTCGAAGAAAAATATCCGGCTTATGGAAATCTGGTCCCTCGTGATATTGCGACACGTGAAATATTCAGTGTATGCGTCGATGATGGGCTCGGCATTAATGGCGAGAACATGGTGTATCTCGATCTGTCCCATAAGGACCCGAAAGAGCTGGACGTGAAGCTGGGCGGTATTATTGAAATTTATGAAAAATTCGTCGGTGACGATCCACGTAAAATACCGATGAAAATCTTCCCGGCTGTGCATTATTCGATGGGCGGCATGTGGGTCGATTACAATCAGATGACGAATATTCCGGGGCTGTTTGCCGCCGGAGAATGTGAATTCCAGTATCACGGAGCGAACCGCTTGGGTGCCAACTCGCTGCTGTCAGCTATATACGGCGGAATGGTGGCTGGACCAAAGGCTGTGGAATATATTAAAGGCTTGAAAAAATCCGCGCAGGATGTAGCTTCCTCCGTGTTCGATGCGGCAGTCAACCAGCAGACAGAGAAGTATGAGCGTATTTTGCATATGGATGGGAAAGAAAATGCCTATGTCCTTCATAAAGAGCTGGGCGAGTGGATGACGAACAACATGACTGTGGTTCGTTATAATGACAAGCTGGAAGCTACGATCGACAAGATCAAGGAGCTGAAGGAGCGTTATTCCAACATTAACATCAATGATGCTTCGCGCTGGAACAATGCGGGTGCGGCGTTCACACGTCAGCTGTGGAATATGATGGAGCTGGCCGAAGCGATGACTAAAGGGGCGCTGCTGCGTAACGAAAGTCGTGGAGCCCACTACAAACCTGACTTCCCGGATCGTAACGATGAGGATTATCTGAAAACGACCATTGCGGACTGGACACCGGAAGGACCGCAAATCTCGTATGAAGCGGTAGATGTTTCGTTGATCAAGCCGCGTATTCGGGATTACTCCAAGAACAAGTAAAAGGAAGATACAGAAGGGAGTGTATTAGATGTCGGAGCAAGCAGTGAAATCGGATAAAACCGTGAAGTTCGTTGTGACCCGTCAGGATGAACCTAATGCGAATCCATATACGGAAGAATTTGAGTTGGCTTATCGACCGGGGATGAATGTGATCAGTGCGTTGATGGAGATTCAGCGTAACCCGGTGGATAGCCATGGTAAAGAGACAGCCCCGGTATGCTGGGAGTCGAACTGCCTGGAGGAAGTGTGCGGAGCCTGCTCCATGGTGATTAACGGCAAGCCGCGTCAGGCTTGTGCCGCCCTTGTGGATAAGCTGGAGCAGCCGATTACCATCGCGCCGATGAGCACGTTTCCGGTTGTGCGGGATTTGGTCATCGACCGCAGCCGGATGTTTAACGCGCTCAAGAAGGTCAAAGCATGGATTCCGATTGACGGTACCTACGATCTGGGCCCCGGCCCCAGAATGGCAGAGAAGAAGCGTCAATGGGCGTATGAGCTGTCCAAGTGCATGACTTGCGGTGTCTGCCTGGAGGCTTGCCCGAATGTGAACGAGAAAACGACATTCATTGGACCTGCGGCGATATCTCAGGTTCGTCTGTTCAATAGTCATCCGACTGGGGAAATGAATCAGGAGGAGCGGCTGGATGCGTTGATGACGGACGACGGGCTGGAGGGCTGCGGTAACTCGCAAAACTGCGTACGTTCCTGCCCGAAGGGCATTCCGTTGACAACCTCCATTGCGGAAATGAACAAGCAAACGACCAAGCATATGTTCAAGCGCTGGTTGACCGTATAGCACTCGTCAGTGAATGCTTTATACAAAACAGGCTTTTTCCCTGAACGGGAGAAAGCCTGTTTTGTATGCTCAGGACAGATCGGAGTTATCGTGTAGGGAGGAGAGTTGGGCAGCAGTTATGGTATAATTATGGTATTGTGTATACGTTTTTGGAGAAAAGGAGGCTGGACAGGTGACTGTACAACCGATGACGCGACGGCCTGTTACTGGGTCGGATGTGTTGAAGGGATTAAAGAAGCTGGGAGTTCAAAAAGGCATGACGCTGCTTGTGCACTCGTCGATGCGCAGCTTCGGCAGTTTTGTTCCGGGCGGTGCCTCTGCCATTCTTGCAGCATTAACCGAAGCCATTGGCCCGGAAGGTACGCTGGTCACGCCGACGCAATCCCATGATCTGACCGATCCGTCCACATGGATGAACCCGCCTCTGGATGAGGCATGGTGGGAGCTTGTACGCCAGGAAATACCCGCTTATGATCCGGTCTGGACGCTGACTGGGGGTATGGGTGTCATTGTAGAAACGTTCCGTGGCCTGCCGGGAACACTGCGCAGCGGACACCCGCACGTTTCGTTTGCAGCCCGTGGACCTGCCGCTGCATGCTTGCTGGAGGGGCATGAGCTTGATTTCGGGCTGGGTGAACCTTCGCCACTAGCGAAGCTGTACGAGGCAGATGCCTACGTGCTGCTGCTGGGCTGTGGACATGACAGCAATACGTCTTTGCATTTGGCAGAATATCGAACGTCGTATCGCGGACGTGAAAAAATCAAGCATCAGGCCCCGATGATGGTGAACGGGGAGAAGGCTTGGGTCACTTTTCAGGATTTTAATATATTCTCGGATGATTTTGATAAGCTTGGGCTTGATTTTGAACGGGATTGCCCTGCGTGCTTTACACGGGTCAACATTGGAGATGCCTCCTGTTTTTTAGCGAGGCAGCGCGATTTGGTAGACTATGCAGAACGATGGTTAGCTACCAACCGCTAGAGGGCTAAAAGCGTGAGCTATTTGAACATTTGAATCATGAGATATCTGAACTGTACAATAGTTGAATAGATAGCAAGGGGGCACGCATATGGAAAAGACGCCGCAAACCCGCCGCGAGAGTCAGGATGGCTCACACGATGAGGCCGCGATCCCTCCCGGTTCTTCGCGGCGTTCTATTTCAAATGAGCCAACCAATCCTTCGCGCCGCCGTTTTTTGAAAAAAGCCGCTTTAGCGACAGCCGGAACCGCGCTTTTGACTGGAGGATACGCTTCCTTATGGGAGCCTAATCATTTGGAGATTACACGCTTCACACTAGCTTTGCCCCGTCTGCCGTTGGCTTTTGACGGCATCAGGGTGGTGCATTTTAGTGATGTACATTTGGGCTTTCACATGGATGAGCGTGACCTGCGGGAGCTTGCGGACCGGATTGCAGGACTGGAGCCGGATTTGCTTTGTTTTACAGGTGATATTGTGGATGATTATGCCGTATCTATGAAAGCTGCTGTTCCGGTCATGGCCTCTATGCACGCCACACTCGGCAAATTCGCCATTCTCGGCAATCACGATTATAGAGGTTTACCAGCCGGGGTACAGGAGCTATATCCGAAAACCGGGTTTACGTTGCTGAGAAATGAACATGTGATAGTGGAGCGAGCAGGACAGCGACTGGCGATTGTCGGTTTAGAGGATGACATTATGGGCAAACCCAATCCACGGCGTGCCATCCACGGACTACCTGATGAGATGTGCAAGCTGCTGCTTATGCATGAGCCGGATTATGCGGATGTGGCGGCGAGAATGTCCTTTGATCTTCAGCTGTCGGGGCATACGCATGGAGGACAGGTGCGCTTGCCTGTCATGGGAGCGCCGATGCCGCCTCCGGGTGGACGCAAGTACATTCAGGGATTATTTCATGTAGGGACCGACAGAATGCCGCTGTATGTCAGCAGAGGCATTGGTATGACCAAGCTGCCGATTCGAGTGCTGTGCAGGCCGGAGCTGAGTGTCATTACACTGAAATCCGGCCAATAGGCTATTATAAGTTCACCTCAATCATAAAAAAGGGTTTAGTGTAGTATGTAGCTGTTTCGGACAAAGGAGTGATATTCAGATGGATCGTATTGCTGTCATTTCAGATATACATGGCAATTGGCCTGCCTGCGAGGCGGTGCTGGAGGATATTGCTTCCCGAGGGATTAGTCGTGTGTTTTGTTTGGGCGATCTGATCGGCAAAGGGCCTAGCCCGTGCGAGGTTCTGGAGGCTGTCCGTCAACATTGCGAGGTGGTCGTGCGTGGCAATTGGGATGAGCTGGTTAGCATTACGGATGATCTCAATTTTAGCTGGCAAGCCGAGCGCCTGGGCACAGAACGGCTACAGTATTTGGCAGACCTACCGTTTCATCATGATTTCAGGATGAGTGGACGTCGTATCCGTCTGGTGCATGCTTCGCCGCAAAGTGTATATCATCGCGTGCAGCCATGGGATGAGCCGGAGAAAAGACTCGCCATGTTCGACCCGTTGGCCGAGGAAAGTGGAGAAGTCGTTTTTGCCCCGGATGTCTTGGGGTATGGAGATGTGCATAATGCCTTTATACAGCATTTTCAGGGCAAAACGCTTTTTAATGTCGGCAGTGTTGGCAATCCGCTGGATGTAACTCAGGCTTCCTACTGCATTTTGGAGGGGAACATGGGAGAAGAGAGTCCTGCACCTTTTTCCATCCAGTTTGTACGTGTGCCTTATGATATTGAGCTGGCGGTGAGACAGGCTGAGGAAGCAGACGTACCTTCTTTGCCATATTATATCCGTGAGTTGCGCACAGGCATTTACCGGGGAATTCAGGACCTGGATTGAGTGTACAACCTATTCGCTGCAAAAAGCCAATCCATCCGCAGGAGGGATCATTGTGCTGACCAGAGAAATGCTTCGTTCAGGGTCAGGGCTACCGGAGCTTTATACCGACCGTGTCCGGTTGCGCCAGCTACAAGCAAGGGATTACCCCGCGCTGGAACGGATGCTGTCCGATCCATTGGTTATCCGGTATGTGAACCGGATTCGCAAGCCAGTCGATGCGCGGATGAAGCGTCTGGTAGCGCAAATCAGAGTAGCTGCGGATTCCCTGGATTCCCTGCATTTTGCGGTGGAATGGCATGGGGAAAATACAGCAGCAAACAACGAACCCGGCCAACTCAACGAACTCCATGAACATAATGAATCCAGCCACTCGCCGCTGCTCGGTATTGCTTCTTTCCAGCAATGGAATGAAAAAGCGGGTGAGGCGCAGCTAGGCTATATTTTGGACCGTCCTTTCTGGGGACAAGGGCTGGCTACAGAGGTCGTGGAAGAAATGCTGAGATTTGGTTTTGGTGCTTTAAAGCTCAAGCGGATCGAAGGTCGTTGCCAAGAGGATAATCAGGCTTCCGTGCGTGTGCTGATCAAAAATAAGATGCGCCTACTGCGCACAATCAGTGCCTATGATCATTCAGGAGAAGTGCCGAGTGTATTGGTGTTCTCGATTACCCAAGGGGATTATGCATAGAAACGACAGTGGAATATTTTGTTACAGAGATGAAATATAACTGCAAACTAACTCTAACACAGGACGGGTACAATACAGACATGACCCCCTTTTGAATAATATATGTTGCTGGGACCCGATGATTCGGGTCCTCTTTTTTTTGCCTTGTTTCTATGGCAGTTACTTGTGATTTACAAGTTACTTTTATGATTCATAGGAACGGTTCAGGTTGGTGATCAGGTCGGGAAGCCATTCGGTCAGGCTAAGGAACGAGTACCCATTTGACTGGGCTTTGGTCGTATCCATATACCAGGATTGTGTAATACCGAATGGAGACATATGCTCGTCGGCTGTTTTTTCTTGAATCATGGCTTGTTTTCCAGTTACCTGTTCAATGGCGGAAACGAGTTCTCCAATCTTCACAGTACCGTCAGAGCAAGCATTTACGGGTCCTGTCAAATGAGAGTGACCAAGCCAAAGCAGAAAATTTGCGGCTTCGTCAGAACGGATAAACGAGATGTGCGCTGCCGGATTCGGTATGCCGATTTCTATTCCATCACGAACATGCTCAATATGAAAATGAAGTCTTCTCGTATAATCATCTGTTCCTAATACAATCGGAAAACGAACAGCGGCAACCGGGAACGTAGCTTGTTGCATGAAAACCGCTTCTGCCTGCCGTTTAGCCTCCTGATATGTAAAATCGTCCTTGCCGCCTTTGCGAACCAGGTAAGCCTGGGGGTCGAAGACACTCTCGGTCAGCACTTCCGGACTTGGATCGTAGACGGATAAGCTGGAGGTCAGAATATACCGTTTGGCTTTAGCATCAAAAATGCGGCACGCTTCTCTGGCTTCATCTGGAGAAAAGCAAATATTATCGTAGACAACATCCCAAACCTGCTCACCTACCGCCTCAGCCAACGCTTCCGCATCGTTACGATCTGCAATAATCCGTTGAACGCGCTCACCGAACGAATCGCTTGTTTGACCTCTAGTGAGGATCGTAACGTTATTCTCGGAATCCTCCACCAGACGTTCCACCAGCCTTTTTCCAAAAAAGCGCGTTCCACCTAATACAAGTATCTCTCTCATTTGTTAATCACTCCCACTATAAATTAATATTTTCTCTTGTTTACTCACTCATTCTTCGATTTTCAGCCATTGACAGGTCGATAATTGGAGAAGTCATGTAAGGATGACATTATTTTCTGACAGAGCCG